>NZ_LT629792.1:303774-607548 GCF_900106055.1 Schaalia radingae
GGGCTGCGTGACCGCTACGAGGCGCATCACCGCGTCATCATCACCGATGAGGCGATCCGCGCCGCAGCCGAGCTGGCAGACCGCTACATTTCTGACCGTTTCCTGCCTGACAAGGCCATCGACCTGATGGATGAAGCCGGTGCCCGCCTTCGCATCGCCCGCATGACGGCACCACCCGAGCTGCGTGAAATCGACGAGAAGATCGCTGATGTGCGCAAGGCCAAAGAAGCCGCGATCGATGATCAGGACTTTGAGCGTGCCGCCTCCCTGCGTGATGAGGAAAAGAAACTGGGCGAGGAACGTCGCGAGAAGGAAGATGCGTGGAAGGGTGGCGAACGCGAGGAAATCGCGGAGGTCACTGAAGAGGAAATCGCTGAAGTGCTCGCCATGTCGACCGGCATCCCGGTGGTGAAGCTGACTCAGACCGAATCTGCCAAGCTGCTGAAGATGGAAGATGAGCTGCATAAGCGCGTCATCGGCCAGGAAGAGGCTGTCAAAGCACTATCGCAATCTATCCGACGCACACGTTCCGGCCTGAAAGATCCGAAACGCCCCGGTGGTTCGTTCATTTTTGCCGGCCCGACCGGTGTCGGTAAGACTGAGCTGGCCAAGGCTCTCGCGGAGTTCCTGTTCGGTGATGAAGATGCGCTGATCCAGATAGATATGAGCGAGTTCTCCGAGAAGCACACGGCATCACGCCTGTTCGGTGCACCTCCCGGGTACGTTGGATACGACGAGGGTGGCCAGCTCACTGAAAAGGTCCGTCGCCGTCCGTTCTCTGTCGTCCTGTTTGACGAGGTTGAAAAGGCTCACCCCGATATCTTCAACTCCTTGCTGCAGATCCTGGAAGAAGGTCATCTGACCGATTCACAGGGACGCAAGGTGGACTTCAAGAACACGGTGATCATCATGACCACCAACCTGGGCACGCGCGACATCAACAAGGGTGTGCTGACCGGCTTCCAGTCCGCCGACAACCTCACGCACGACTACTCGCGCATGAAGTCGAAGGTGAATGAGGAGCTCAAGCAGCATTTCCGCCCCGAGTTCCTCAACCGTGTTGACGACGTCATCGTCTTCCCGCCGCTCACGAAGGAGCAGATCACGCAGATCGTTGACCTGATGATCGGTCGCCTGGCGGAGCGCATGGAGGACCAGAACATGAAACTGCAGATCACCGATGCTGCGCGTGAACTTCTGGCCGACCGCGGGTACGACCCTGTTCTGGGTGCCAGGCCGCTGCGCCGCGCCATCCAGCGCGATATTGAGGACGCCTTGTCTGAGCGGATCCTGTTCGGTGAGATCATGCCGGGTCAGGTTGTCACCGTCGATGTTGCCGGCGAGGGCGACCAGCGTGAATTTACGTTCACGGGGATCTGATCGCCTGGTCGCATGGCCTGCGTGTAGCGGCTGACTACCGTGGTTAGGGGCCAACCGGCCACGGTAGTTCGGCTCCAGGCGACAACTGGTCACGGTCATCCAGGCGGCCACCCTCGACAAATATCTTCAGCTGCGCGGGGACGAAGCAGCCTGCAGCGTCCGAAGAACTCCTGCCACACGTGACCCCTCCTGCACGCAGTTGAGCCCTTGCACACGAGGGTGATAAATCTCCTTCTCGCACGCCCATCTCAGCCAACAGCGCCGACGAGATTTTGCCATAATTGCTGCGATGCCAAAACCTAAGGAGACCCTGATGCCTGCAGCACCTACGCCCGAGTCGCACGCACGCGTTGACGCCGACACGACGCTCAGCACAGACCCACTGTGGTGGCGCCAGGCGGTTGTGTACCAGATCTACCCGCGCAGCTTCGCTGACTCGAACGGCGACGGGCTCGGCGACATCAAGGGTGTGACCTCACGGGCAGACTACCTGGCTGGCCTCGGTGTGGATGCTGTGTGGCTCAGCCCCTTCTATCCTTCCGAGCTGGCTGACGGCGGATACGACGTGGCCGACTACCGCAACGTGGATCCACGCCTGGGGACGCTTGACGATTTTGACGAAATGATCGCGGCCCTGCATGGGCGAGGCATCCGCGTCATCGTTGACATCGTGCCCAACCACACCTCACGCATGCACCCCTGGTTCCAGGAAGCTCTGGCAGCGGGCCGCGGGTCAGCGGCGCGTGAACGTTACATCTTCCGCGAAGGCACAGGCCCTGACGGCTCGCAGCCCCCGACGGACTGGACCTCCACGTTCGGCGGTGCCGCATGGGAACAGGTTGAAGACGGACAGTGGTACTACCACTTCTTTGCCCGCGAGCAGCCGGATCTGAACTGGGATCACCCCGATGTGCGCGAGGACTTCCTGACAACACTGCGCTTCTGGTCTGACCGCGGTGTCGATGGTTTCCGCATTGATGTCGCCCACGGACTGGCGAAAGACCTCAGCGAACCGCTGCCCAGCCAGGCAGAACTCGACGCTATGCCGATGGATGGACACCACCGCATCTTTGACCGCGACGAGGTTCAGGACATTTACGCTACCTGGCGTGAGGTCTTCAACTCCTACGATCCGCCGCGCACAGCGGTTGCCGAGGCGTGGGTGAATCCTGACCGGGTGCCTCGGTACGCAAACCCGAACAGCCTGGGACAGTCCTTCAACTTCGACCTGCTTGAAGCCGACTTCAACGCCGACCAGTTCCGCACGATTATCACCGACAATTTGGAGCTGGCCAGTTCGTCAGGTTCCTCGAGCACATGGGTGTTGTCGAACCACGATGTTGTCCGCCATGCCACGCGCTACGGCCTGCCCGATGCAGTGCGCACTCATGGTCCGAGGCCCGACAAGCCGGTGGGGCAGGACTGGCTGCTGACAGGCGGCACCCAGCCGGAGCTTCACCGTGAACAGGGATTGCGTCGTGCGCGCGCCGCCACCATGCTCATGCTGGCACTGCCCGGATCGTCCTACATCTATCAAGGTGAAGAGCTCGGCCTGCATGAAGTGGCGGAAATCCCGGCCGACCAGCGCCAGGATCCGACGTTCTTCCGCACCAATCAGAAAGAAATCGGTCGCGACGGCTGCCGCGTCCCCTTGCCGTGGGTCCATGACGCCGCGAACTTCGGATTTGGAGGACCGGCCCACCTGCCGCAACCCTCATGGTTCGCAGACAGCGCAGTAGACGTGGAATCTGCCCGCGAAGACTCGACGCTGTCTCTGTACCGGCGTGCATTGCATCTGCGCCGCACACTGCAGGGCGCCGAAGAAATGGAATGGGTCGACGACAGCATCGAGGCACCGTACAGCGACCAGGTGCTGCACCTGCGCCGTCCCGGTGGCTGGGACGTGATCACGAACTTCAGCACCGAGCCGATCCCATTCGACACCAGCACAGCCATCCTGACCAGTGAGCCTCTGACCGACGGTGTCCTGCCTGGCGAGACAACCATCTGGTGCGCACCGCGCAGCTAAGCTACCGTGAACCCCCTCGGGTCCGCGCAGAAGCGTCGCATTGTCGGCGCCTCTGCCCGGGTCGTGGGGACTCCATCCCTCGCCCGCGTGGGAACCGACAACTGAGCGCGATACACGTGAGAAATAGGAACGAATTTTCGCCTGCCTCTGTCTTTATTCGGATTTTCGTGTCAGACTTACTGCGGTTGCAGTTGTTTCTGCGTATGCGACTCCACTTCTTTGAGAGGACGTGAGCCTGCCCGCCGCCAGGTGGATCATCTGATGCGCAGAGCCGTCACATGCTGATCATTGTTTCAATGAGACCGTGATGAAGGAGGCGAGAGTGAGGACGACGTCTGATTTTCCGCAGAGTCGACCTGAACCCGTTGGGCAATCCGAATCAGGCACCCAACCCGCTACCGGATCCAAGTCAGTGAACGGCAACAACGTTTCCCCTTTTCTTTCTGCACCCCCGATGCCTCCCGGCGACGAGTACTCGCCCGCCAATCAGGGCGGTAACACGCTGTCACGCCGGCTTCACCTGAGTCGACGAGGACGACAACTCAAGAAGCAACTCGCGAAAAATCGACGCAAAATCCCAGCCATTATCGTGTTGGTGTTCTGCCTGATTGTCACCACGCTGGCGCTGCTTCATCCGGGCGTGCCAACATCCCAGATCGACGTGAATGACGGTGGCATATGGGTGACAAACTCCTCGCGCCAACTGGTCGGTCACCTCAACTACCAGGCTCGGCGCCTCGATGCCGCATTGCGCACAGACGCCGCCCAATTCGACATCGGCCAGGCAGCAGATACCGTCACGTTTTCTGATGAGAGCACTAACTCGATCGCTCCGATTGACGTGGCCGGCGTGCGCATGGGTGCGACAACGTCGCTGACTGAACGCGCCCAGGCAGTGCAAGGCGGAGAACGGATCGGTGTGCTGGACGGCGCGGAAGGAAACCTGTGGGTCCTGCCGGCATCCGAGCCCTCGACCGTGCCGATGGGAGACGACAGCGCGATCGAAACAGGCCTTACCTCAGGTGTGGTGACAACCAGCGTCAATGGAACCGTCATGGCGGTGTCGGCAGCAACCGGCCAGTTCGTGACAGTCACGCGCCGCGGCTATGTCGATCAGAAACACAGTGTCGACATCCCTGATATGCGCGCCGACGCATTGCTGCAGATCACGGCGGTCGGTGAACAACCAGTCGCCCTCGACCAGTCAACCAACACGCTGTTCCTCCCCGATGGGTCCGCACGATCCCTGTCCGATGAAGGCGTCCCAACAGATGCCATCTTGCAAAATCCCGGCCCCGACCATGACGCGGTTGTACTGGCCAACCCGAATTCCCTGATCAGCGTTCCCCTCAACGGCGATCCCGTGACGATCACCCCCGCGAATGAGCAGAACCGTTCAGGAAAGCCGGCGGCTCCCACACGACACGAAGGATGCTCGTACGGCGCGTGGGCAGGCTCGGGCTCTTATGTGCGTCTGTGTGACGACTCTGCCAATGACACGTCGATGGATGTTGACACCCTCAAGTCTGCGCGCAACATCTCGTTTAGAACCAACCGTAAGCTCATCGTCCTCAACGAAATTAACGAGGGTGGCATCTGGCTACCCGACATGAACATGGCGTTCATGGATGATTGGGATGAGATCGACCAGGAGATCGACAAGGAAAAAGAAGAAGAGGAATCGCCTGAATACACCGACGAAATTATCGACCCTCAGCGCAAGGACAAGAACACTCCACCTGACGCCGTTGATGATGAGTTCGGTGTCAGGCCAGGCCGAGCCACCACGCTGCCTGTACTGCAAAATGACACGGATATCGATGGTGATGTTCTGACAGCCAGACCGATCAGCCAGCCTCAGATCGGAGCGGTGACACCGACGCGTGGCGGCCAGGCGTTGCAGATGACGGACGTGCCCGATGATGCGTCGGGCAGCACCACTTTTGTGTACGAGGCATACGACGGGCAGGCATCTGACAGTGCGACGGTGACGATCAGTGTGCACCCCTGGGGTCAGAACGCCGGCCCGGTGCAGATCCGCAAGAACCCGCAGAAACTGGGAGCGGGAGCTGCCATTGAGTACAACGTGCTGCCGGACTGGAACGACCCGGACGGCGACCCGATCTTCCTGCAGTCTGCCAGTGCTCCTGACGGTATCCAGGTGCAGTACCGTGAAGAAGGAACCCTGAATATCCGGGATCTGGGCGCAGCGCCCGGCCAGTACGAGGTGAACGTCGTAGTCTCTGACGGGCGTGCCGAAACGCAAGGTGTCGTACCCATCGTCGTACAGCCACCAGGCAACATTCCACCTGTTGCGCACGCCGATTTCTATGTGGCGAGAGCCGGAGAAGCCCTCGAAATTGAACCGCTGACCAACGATACGGATCCCAACGGTGACGGCCTGACGCTGGTTGGTGTGTCTGAAGCTCCAGCCGGAACACAGCTCACGCCCGACCTGGCCCTCGGATCCATCACGTTCAAAGCACAGGCACCGGGTACCTACCAGTTCACCTACACCATTTCAGATGGCCCTTCGACCGTGTTGGGCATCATTCGCATTGACGTGGTGGAAGCTGACTCCAATGCAGTCCCCGTTGCTGACGATGACCTGGTTGTCCTGCCTGCTGGCGGTGAAGCACTTGCCGCACCGTTGAATAATGACTCCGATCCAGCCGGCGGCGTCCTGGTCATTCAGCAGGTGGAGCCGACGGACAAACTGGGCCTGCGCGTCACACTGGTCGATCGCCACCTCCTGCGCATCACGGCACCTGGCGGCCTCGATGAAGCCGTCAGCTTCCAGTATTCCGTTTCCAACGGGTCCCATACTGCCCAAGCGCGGATCACAGTCGTCCCGTCACGAGCGCTCGACGACAAGAAACCACCCGTTTTGCAGCCCGACCATGCCAAAGTGCGTGTCGGAGACGTTGCTTCGGTCCCCGTGCTGGAAAACGATCGCTCGCCGGCCGGCCTGGCAATGAAAGTCGATCCGAAACTGCAGTTCGAGGAAAACTCGCAGGTCGGAACCCCCTTTGTAACAGGTAACCTGGTGCGCTTGGAAGCAGGCACAACGCCAGGTGTGATGCATGTGTCGTACACGGTGCACGACATGGTCGGCAACATGGCGACATCGACAGTCGTGTTCGAAGTGGTCGCCCTCGAAGGTGCCAACGCGGCACCGCAACCTCGCCCTCTGACAGCGTGGGCCGTGTCAGGGCAGACGACTCGAATCCCTGTCCCACTGTCCACGATCGACCCTGACGGCGATTCCGTGACACTGGTGGGTATCGAGCAGGCACCGTCCAAGGGAACGATTGAATTGGGCACTGACTGGATCGAATACACGCCTGCGCGCAAGACCACCGGCACGGACGTATTCACCTACATCGTTGAGGACCGTCAGGGCAAGCAGGCAACCGCACGTGTGCGCGTCGGTATTGCGCCACCGGCGGGTAGTAATCAGCCACCCACTGCTGTTAAAGACGTTCTGTTGGTCAAACCTGGGCGCACGATCATGGTGAACGTTCTAGCCAACGACATTGACCCTGACGGGGATTCAATCTCGCTGGTTCCCGATTCGCTCAGCGTGCTGGACGACGCCCTCGAAGCTGAAATTGTGGGAACCGGGATCCAGGTTGAGGTTCCAGAAGCTGCCGGAACATACGTCATGTCCTACCAGGTCACCGACTCGCGTGGCGGTGTGGACAACGGGACGTTGACGATCAATGCGAAGAACGATGCGCCCCTGATGCCTCCGATCGCTCGCGATGACGTTGTGGCGCTGGCTGATATGCCTGACAGTGAGATTGTGCCGATTAACGTGGTGGAAAACGATGAGGATCCCGACGGAACCGTCGCAGACCTGGTTGTGTCCACACGCGCTCCCGACGCTGAAGTCAAGGGCGGAATCATTGAAGCGAAGGCATACGAGACTCGACGGCTCTTGGTCTACACGATTACCGATCAGGACGGCCTCTCATCCTCCGCAGTGGTGTCGATTCCGGGAACCGATCAGACCAGGCCGCGCCTGGACCAGTCGCACCTGCCGATCAAGGCACGGGCCGGCAGTGACGTCGTCATCGACATTCGGGACCACGTCATTACGAGGGCGGGCCGTACCGCGATGATCACGGACGAATCCAGGCTCAAAGCATCATGGGGGCTGGATCCGAAGATCGTGCTGGAGGACCAGCATCGCCTCACCCTGCACACCGACCCGGAATTTTCCGGTAAGACATCCGTTTCCTTTGAAGTACGTGACGGTGTTGCATCGGATACATCAGCCTTATCAGCTGTGCTCTCCCTGCCGATTGTGGTGCAGGCAGTGAAGAACCAGCCACCGGCTTTCATCCCGACGAGTGCGCGTGTGGCTGCAGGTGAAGAACCCATCACGTTGGACCTGTCGGCGATGGTCGATGACCCGGACGACGCTGACCCTAAAGGATTCAAGTATGCGCTGGTGAAGAGTCCTCGTGTTGTCAGCGCGAAACTTGATGGGCATATGCTGTCCCTTCAGGCCGGCGTTGATCAGGCCACCGGCACCACGGACCAGGTCACGATCAGTGTTGATGACGGGTCAGGGCCGGTAGTCGGTGAGATCCCGGTGACGGTTGTCGCCTCCACGCGGCCACTCATTCAGGTGTCGGACGCGCTCATCGACGCTGCGAACGCTGGCGGTACGGAAACGATCGATCTGACGAAGTACACGATCAACCCGTTCCCGGAAACGCCGATACGGATCGTGTCAAGCCAGATTGAAATCGGTGAAGGCACCGTGGATCCGCAGGGCACAGTCCTCCACATCACGCCAGCTGTTGGTTTCCACGGGCAAATGACGGTCAACTATCGCCTGATTGATGCCACCAATGATCCGGGGCGCATTGTAGAAGGCAACGTGCGGTTAGTCGTGCGCGATCGGCCCGAACCACCATCCAACGTGTCGGTGATGGCCACGGGCCCTGGCAGTGCAACTGTGACGTTCCAGCCCGGAGCGGACAATGGCGCGGCTATTACCTCCTTCACCTTGACGGATGTCACGACCGGTCAGGAGTTCACTTGCGATGTTGCGTCCTGCCCGCTTAGCGGTCTGGCGAACGGCCTGAAGCATTCGTTCTCAGTCGTGGCACACAATGATGTTGGCGCATCCGATTCGTCTCCTGCATCCGAGCCTGTCCTGGTCGACGTTCAACCATCCCAGCCTGCCGCCCCGACGCTTGCTGCTGGCGACGGGTCGGTGACGGTGACGTGGAATCCACCGGCAAATGAAGGGTCACCGATCACCGCGTACGAAGTGACGCTCTCTGACGGCCAGACGCAGCGAGTAGACGGCGCAACGACATCAGTGACATTCACCAACCTGACGAACGGTCAGCCCTACTATGCCTCTGTTGTGGCATTGAATTCCTCGCCGTCACCCTCACAACCATCCGAGCCATCTGCCCAGGTCGCGCCCTTTGGGCCGCCTCTGAAGGTGTCGATCACGGACATTCGGTCAACACCTTCTGCCGATGATCCAAACCTTGCTGCGGTCAGTGTCAGCTGGGCAGTCGAGTCGGACAACGGCAGTCCGCTGACCGCTGCGCACGTCACATTGAGCGGTGGCGGAAAGGGTGACGTCGCGTTGAACGGTGAGCTGTCTGGGGAAATCACGTTGCAGGCGCAGCCGCAGGAAGGCGTGGTAGCCACCGTGTGGGTTGACAATGCGGCAGGATCGTCACGTGAGGTCAAATCCAAGCGTTTCACTGTGTTCTCGACGCCGGTTGTGATCGATCTTCCGACGGTTACAGCAACCGGAGAAGCAGGTACCGCGAAGGTGACGGCTGAAACGAAAAAAGGTAACGGTTACAATCGCGGAGAACTTGAGCTTCAGTATTCGGTGAATGCAGGTCAGTGGACACCGTTGCAGGGCAAGACCATCACGGGACTGCCTGACGGGCAGGAGGCGCGGATTACATTCAGGCAGGTTGCTCCCGGCCGCGCCGACGGGCCAGCGACTGAAGAAGTAGTGGTGATGACGTACGGACAGCCGACGATTGACAGCTTCACGGCAACCAGTACGCCGGACGGAGTCGACCTGTCGTGGGCCATCACTCACAACGCCGGAGCTCCCATCACATCGATCACCGTGAAGTACAACGGAAAGAGCGAGGACATTCCCGTTTCGGAAACGAGCCGGCACATCGATGTGGACACCAGAGAGGCAATAAACTTCAAGTTGGTTGTTCATGCCGAGAACATCGAAAAGAGCATTGAGGCTGCGGCCACCAGCAAGGCACGGGGCACCATTAGACCGATGCCTGCCAAGTGCGATGCTGAGATGTCAGACAAGTTCGATGACTGCCATACTTTCAAGGTGCAGGCAGATGTGTGGGATCTGAGTCTTCTGCCATTGCGTTGCGAATTTAAGTCAGATGCTGATGACCAGACGTATAGATTCGAAATCAGGACGTTAGGGTATCCGTATGCCTCGAATGCACCTACCCGTGTGACAGATCAGGAAACCATGAAGAACTGGTTACAGGATGGCACCCTCACATGCGAAACGTCACAATAACAGGTGAGCAGTGGAACTGGACGGGAATAGTACGCCCGGCAAAACCTGGGCCACCCTCGTCAATGAGCTGCCAACGACTGGCCAGCAACCAACGCACAGTAAGGAGCATGTATGTCACTCAATGAACGCGATGCCACAGAGTTCGCCGAAATGTTCGCCGCGTTGGTCGACGCGATTTCGCTGGCAGTGCTGGACAAGAAACAGGCCATTCGACTGACGTTGACGACACTGTTCGCTGGCGGGCACCTGCTGCTCGAGGACGCGCCCGGAACAGGAAAAACTGCTCTTGCGCGCGCACTGGCGGCAACCATTGACGGGTCACACTCGCGCATCCAGTTCACACCTGACATGCTCCCCTCCGACATCACGGGCGTGAACATGTACGACCAGCAAAAACACGAGTGGGTATTCCACCGCGGCCCAATCTTCGCCCAGATTGTGCTGGCCGACGAAATCAACCGTGCATCGCCCAAGACGCAGTCGGCTCTGCTGGAAGTGATGGAAGAAGCGCACGTGACGATCGACGGCGTTTCCTACCCGGCTGGCGAACCCTTCATGGTCATTGCTACCCAGAACCCGGTCGAACAGGCCGGCACCTACCCGCTGCCTGAAGCGCAACTGGACCGATTCCTCATGAAAACGTCACTGGGGTATCCCTCGCGTGCAGCCATGATCGAAGTCCTTGACGGCGCGGCCGCACCGGACCGGTCACGTAACCTGCACCCCGTCGTCTCAGCCCATGAAGTCGACACGTTCCAGGCGATGGCCGCCGACAACCACACCGACCGCGCGGTTTTGGACTACATTGCCGCACTGGCCGAAGCCACCCGCGAAGACGAGTCCTCCATGTTGGGCGTGTCCACGCGAGCCGCCATCGGCATGACTCGATGCGCACGTGTATGGGCCGCAGCACAGGGACGTCACTTCGTGCTGCCTGACGACGTGAAAGCGCTCGCAGGACCTGTGTGGGAGCACCGCATCATCGTGGATCCGGACGCCGCATTCGCCGGCGCAACACCGGCCGGTGTTGTCTCGCGTGCACTGACCTCCGTTCCCGCTCCGATCACGGGTGCCTAAATGCCGCAGGAGGCTCAGCGTCGAATATCCATCATAGGTGGGGTGCGTCGTGCATGGGACATCGCCATTTCCACGATCACCATCAGTGGTGTCGGACTGCTGTGTGGTGGCATCGTGGCGACTATCCTTGCCTTCACCGCGCATTGGCGCGAAGCAGGGATCGTTGCCGTTGCGTGCGGATTATCCCTGATCGTCGCGCTGATCTGGATCATTGGGCGCGCTCCCCAGATCGTCAGCGTGGAGCTTCCTCAGACACGAACCGTCGCCGGACGCACCATCATTGGAGAGCTGCGCGTGCGCAACGACCATGCCCGACCGGCCCGCTCCCACGTCATTGAGCTGCCGGTCGGATCAGGTGCCGCCCAGTTCGTCGTCCCTAATCTGGCGGGCAGGAGCTCGTGGTCGGAAGTATTCGCAGTTCCCACCCGCAGGCGCGGTATCGTCACGGTCGGTCCGCCCAGTTCAGTGCGCTCCGATCCGGTGGGTCTGTTCCGCAGAGTCAGAGCATGGACGAAACCGATTCGCGTCTACGTCCACCCGCGTACAGTGCGCGTTCCTTTCGACGCGACAGGCTTCCAGGCAGACATCGAAGGCGTGGTGACAGCTAAACTGTCCTCCTCCGACGTGTCGTTCCATGCGTTGCGGGATTACCAGCCCGGCGATGACCGGCGAAACGTTCACTGGCCGACCACTGCCCGCACGGGTCGCCTGGTTGTGCGTCAGTTTGAGGAAACCCGCCGCTCCCATCACGTGATTTTCATCGATACGTTGCGTGATCACTGGGAAGAAGAACCGTTTGAGACGGCGCTGTCCATCGCCGCTTCACTGGCTCTGACGGGCATCACCGCGTCGCACCAGGTTTCGATGGCAACCTCGTCACGCCCTGTTTCCACACTGTCCGCGACCCGCATGCTCGATGAACTCACTGAAGAAAGCTGGCGAGTGGAGGACCAGGACCTGAGTGAGCGTCTGCGTGAAGTCCTCACGTCATATCCCAACGCGTCCGTTCTCACGCTGATTGTTCCGGCAAGCGTGTCATACGACGAGATCGCGCGCCTGTGCCATCTGCCGAGCGTTGACGTCATCGTCGGCGTGATCCGCGTGGACCCGGACGCGCCCTCATCTCGATCCAGTTCGTCACGAGCAGTCGTCGCAACCTGCCCGACCCTGGAGTCGCTTCCCCGCATGCTGGCACGCGGAGGGCTGCGATGAGTGCGAACACGTTCGACCGCCCGCCTGCAGGTGCACAGCGTCCACGCCGTTTTCGTGTGCGTAATGGACGAGGGCGACTGACACGAAGCCCGTTGCCTGTCTGGTCATGGATCGTCTTGGCGGTACTGTTCATTCCGGTGATTGCAGCGCACGAACCACTGTTTGGCCACGGACTGGGATTGCGCGCCGCGGGCAGTGGTGTTGCGGCAGGTCTGATCCTTGCGGCACTGTGCACCTACTGGCGCTGGGACGTGATTACGAGCGTGGCGGCACTGTTCGCGACGCACCTGCTGCTCGGCGGTATCGGCTCACTACCTGAAACGCTGTACGCGCACGTCATTCCCACCGGGCGCACCCTTCAGTTCCTGGTCATGCAGCCCGTTGTCGCGTGGCGTGACCTGCTGACACTGGCACCACCTGCGTCATCATATGTCGGCCCGTCGGTTATGCCGTGGATCTGCGGATTGCTGTGCGCATTCGCGACCGGGGTGATGACCATGCGGCGCGGCTGGGTTGTTGTCGGTACCATTCCGTTGGCGCTGATGGGCATCATCGCCGTGGCGTGGGGCCCCAGCGGCATGCAGCCGCCAGTGTGGGCCGTCATGGTGTGGTTCCTGGCGATCATCATGTGGTGGATGTGGTCCGTTCAGCATCTGCGCCTCCATTCTGATTTCGACATCCTCATCGGCCGGCGGGCTCGTCGTGCGGCAGGCATGACGACAACCGGACATAACACCTCGACACGGTCGGTGCGGCCAGTTCGCGCCCACGTGCTGCAGCAGGCTGTGGTCGCCCTCGTCATCACGGCATGTACGACCGCGCTCGCATTTCCTGTCACTTCTTACGTCGGATCGTGGGACGAACGCACAGTCCTGCGTGATCTTGTGGAGCCGCCGCTGGACCTGCATGACTACCCCAGTCCGCTTGCGGCCTTCCGGCATCTGACAACCGAGGAACGTGACGAGACGCTGATATCGGTGTCGCAACTGCCTCATGGGGCGCGCGTGCGCCTGGCCGTCATGGACACGTATAACGGCATCACATTCGGCATGTCCGATCCTGAGGAAAGCCCTGTCGGTAGCTACATTTCAGTGGGCAGTCAACTGCCGGTGCGGCCCTCTCCGATCGGTTCAGTGCGCGCAGATACGAGGGTGACAACGTCTGGCCTGATGGGGCCATGGGTTCCAACGATGGGGCAGGCCGAAGTTATCGAGTTTTCAGGCGACCAGGCGCAGCGATACCAGGATGGCCTGCACTGGAACAGGTGGGCAGACGCTGCGCTGACCACCGGGTCGGACGGGGATGATCTGAGCTATCACCTGGTCGCCGATGTGCCACCGCGCTGGTCTGATTCGCAGCTGGCAGGTGCCGGCGCAGTGTCGGTGGAAGGACAGCCTGACACGAACGTTCCTGACGGTGTCAAAGAACTTGCCGTCTCAATGTCAGCGATTGAATCGACTCCGATCAAGAAAGCCCGGGCCATTGAACGTACCTTGGCGCAGAACGGGTATTTCTCCAACGGGATGGATAAGAGCTCGCGGTCAGGACACCGGGCAGACCGACTGGCACGCATGATCGATGACGATCAGATGGTGGGCGATGACGAACAGTACGCAACTCTGATGGCTCTGATGCTGCACTCTCTGGGTATGTCAGCGCGCGTCGTGATGGGTGCCTATCCCAGTGACCCCGTCACAGGGGCTGCACTGGATCAACTGCAGGGGAATGCGGCCAGTGAAGCGCCGGTGCGTTCAGTTGGTCTCAAAGGTGCGGATCTGCACGTGTGGGTGGAGGCTGAATTTGTCGATGTCGGATGGGCGATTTTTGATCCCACACCCCCACGCGACAACATCTTTTCCGATCCGACCCCGGATCCGACTCCTACTCCGCGCCCGCAGGTTCTGCAGCCACCGAATCCGCCGGAAGAGCCTCCGGAGCTTCCGCCGGCGATAACAGAGAAGAACACGCCATCCGATTCGGAAGCACCTGTCCCTGTCCCATGGGGCGTGATCCTCACCTCGGTCGGTATAGCGTTGCTCATCATCGTGCCAATTGCAGCAATTCTGCTGTGGAAGGCTCGACGCCTCTACAAGCGGCGTCACAGCTCCCCGCTGTCATCAGTGGAAGGCTCATGGAACCAGACGGTCGATCTTGCGGCTGATGCCGGAACCCGGCTTCCTCGCGACATGACACGTGCAGAAGCAGCGTGGAGCCTTGCGGACAGCGTGTGGCAGGACACTCACGAGGACACAGAGTCGCCCTCGCCCGTCGTTGATGAGTCGACGGAAGCGTCAGTTGACTGGCGCGTTGCCGGCCAGACAGCACCGGCGACGGTGCTCCTGGCATCTATTGCCGACCGCGCTCAGTTTGGACAGGACGTCGTGACGAAGGATGATGCCAACCGAGCCTGGGGTTACTATTCGCAGTTGAAGGCAGAACTGCGATCCAGGCAGTCCTGGTTCCAGCGGGCACTGACCGCGCTGTCCGTCAGGTCGCTGAGGCGGCACCGGCACCGCCGCGGAGGCTTCACCCATGCCGAAAAGCCCCGCACAGAATCCCGGTGGCGCTTCTGGAAACGGCACTCGCGCCGCGATCAGCGGCAAAAGGCGTTCTCCGATCAGCCTGTCCGCACGTCGTCACCTAAAGGAAGACCATGACAAGTCAGAACAACCAAGGCCCACAGCTTGAGGGATACACGTTCAGACGCGCATTGGGTCACGGTGGCTTTGCGGATGTCTACCTCTACCAGCAGCATGTTCCCTCGCGCGACGTTGCCGTCAAAGTGGCGCGCAACCATGAAGGCACTGACGCAGACGAGGCAGTGATCCGGGAAGCTGATGCAATGGCGGCGACATCGGCTCACCCGTCGATCCCATCACTGTATGACGTGGGCACCACTGCTCAGGGAGATTCCTACCTGATCATGGAGTACTGTCCTGTGACCAATGTGCTCCAACAGGTGCGTTCCCAACCGATGTCAGTGCGGCGCGCCCTGGACGTCATGATCCAGCTGTGCGGCGCAGCGGAAATGGTGCACCGGGCAGGATACGTCCACCGCGATATCAAACCATCCAACGTCATGATGAATGCATATGGTCACCCGATGCTCACTGATTTTGGGGTTGCCGCCAAGTTGGGTGCTCCCGCTTCCCATTCCGCTGACGGCTTTTCGGTGCTGTGGGCGCCACCTGAGCAGCAGGTGTCTGGCACGCCCGCCCACCCCTCGATGGATATCTGGGCGCTGGCCACGACCGCGTGGACGTTCCTGACTGGGCGCTCACCCTTTGAGGACCCGGTGGGCGACAATTCGGCCGTGGCTGTGGCTGGCCGCGTCCAGGAAGGGCGCATCGGCTCGCTGAACCGCTCTGACGTGCCACAGGTATTGGAAGCTGCGTTGCGTCAGGCGCTGTCAGTGGATCCACGCCAACGCCCTGCCTCAGCAGCAGAGCTGGGCCGGCAGTTCCAGCGCGCCCAGGAAGTCATGCATCAGCCGATGACGCGCATGGAGCTTCACAGCGCCGGGCCGCACGATGACCTGACAGCCGTGCAGGACACGTCTATTGATTCAGATCAGACCAGGGTGCGTGCCATTCGCACCATTGATCCGTCGATGTCAGGTGCAGATAACCGCCGAGCAACGACGTCGGTAGAGGGACGAACAACGGACGGCGGCTGGAGCACAGTGGTGCCTGGAGGGCACACTGCAGGCACCGCTCGCGGCGACGCCAGAGACGATGCGTCCGAGCAGGCAGCATCTGGATCCTTTGTCTTCGCTGATTCACAGTCGTATGCTGTCGAGCCCGACCAATGGGTCTCTGAAGAAGACAGACTGGCGCAGATTGAACGCGAGAACGCGGCTTTTTCCTCCGATACCGCGCGGCCGGCACGACGCCTGTCGCTTCCCGTCATTATCGTCATTGCATGCGTGTGTGTGCTGGCGTGTGCCGGGCTGGTGGTTGCCCTGCTCACCGGCGGGGGAGGCACAATATCGTGGAACGGTCCATCACCTGCGCCAGGCCCGATCAATAACCCGACACCCGCACCTCCCGCACCGGTGGACCCCATCGGTCAGACTCCCCCCTCGCCCACGTCAGTAAGCGGCGTTGTCGACGGCGATGTCATCCACTGGTCGTGGCGCCACCACATGTCCGCAGATTCGTCCGGCCAGTCGGGCGCTCAGGATGATGCAGGCCAGCAGGACAGCGCCATGCAGTCTGATTCTGGCGGCCAATCCGGCGACGAACAGGTCATCGAATTCTTCTATGTGATGAGCGGCCCTGAAAATCTCAACCAGTCGGGCAAGACTCAGGTGCAGTCACTGGATACGCACGCATTGTCGGGAGAGAACTGCCTGGAGGTGACAGCCGCCATCAGGGGAGGCCGTCAGTCCGATTCAGCCAAGGCCTGCGTCGATGTGCCGTAGGACGTTCTGCCGCCTCGTCCGCGCCGGATGCCACGCTGGCCGGATGCCCCGCTGAGACCTCCCTACTTTTGACCTGACTCAGTGCGCGGAACGCGAAGTGAAAACGGGTTCGACACGTGGCGTGTCGTCACGGAGCTCTTCCTGGCACGTTTCCTGGTTTGTCGGTGCTGATCGATCAGTGTGGCAGCCACGAGGCTTCCGAGAAGCACAGCCACCCCGATGCCTGCAGCGATTGTCAGGTATTGCGTGCGGCTTTTTGTCAGATCCTCTTCGGGCTTGACCAGGCGCACAGGTGGAGGAATCGGCCGGTCTGCCCGCTGGTAGCGAGGGTTAGGCGGACCATCCTGCGTACCGTCGTTCACGAAGTTGATCGCATCCTTGGGTGCAACAATTCCCCACCCGACAATCTCATTGCGTTCAGAGGGCGTGGAGCGTAATGCTGTTGCAAGAATCCTGTACTTCCAGTCAGCAGGAGTCTCCTCTGGATGAGCAGCAGCGACGAGGGCGGCAATGCCGGCGACGTACCCCGTTGAGTACGACGTGGAGGGCTGCTCGCCTGACAGGACACAATCACCCCACTGGAGGAACGTGGTCAGCACATCGGAACCGGGAGCTGCCACTTCCACGTGAACGCCGTGCACGACGCTGTCAGAAGGCTGTCCCTGAAGCGTTACCGCACTGACTGAGAGCACCTGCTCATAGTTGGCAGGAAAACGCACCCCTGAATTTTCCCCGTTCGGATCGGCGTTACCCGCCGAGGCGACAATGAGCGCACCGGCGTTCGTAGCATAAGCGACTGCCTGAGCCAACTCAGCATGGTCAGACGGTGACGATGCCGGAACAGCAATGATTTTGGCACCGTGATCGGCCGCCCACCGTATGCCTGCTGCTGTGCGCTTCACGTTCGGACCGCGCCCATTGTCGGTATCCTCGGGTCGCGTGGAAGCATATACGCGCACAGGCAGAATCTGTGCTGACTTGGCGATGCCGACCAGTCCGGATCCCTCAACTGGCCGCGACGCGATCTGACCGGCGACCGCCGTACCGTGTCCGTCGACATCGGTGCGCCCATCGCCACCCGAATCAACAAAATCGGTTCCTGGCTGAACAGCTTCCTTCAGGTGCTCATTAGCGCTGCTCACCCCTGAGTCCACAACAGCGACGAGCACTCCGCCGGTGGACAGTTCCCACGCCTGCTGGATTCCCAGTCGTTCAAAGACGGGCGGTTCAATCGGAACGTACTGCGTCTTGCCTACCTGGCATGCCTGCGGTTCGTCCCCATTGGCGAGGGGGATGCGCGCCCGGTGATCGACTCGCGCAGGCTGGCTGTGAGAAGTGCCAACCGGGGCTTGAGCGTGAGATGCATGAGGGAGGAGCGACAGTGGAAGCAGGGCGCATACGCATGTCAGGAGGGCGGTGTGTGCCCACCTGACAATGTGTGTCCGTTGTTCGCTCATGAGGCTGAACCTGTGGCAGGATCGATGGGTTTGAGGTCGATGCCTTCAGGGATCAGCGCGATCCACGGCCCGGGAATCGGCGTAATGGAATTTTCGTCATACCCCAATCGCTGCATGGCTTCGGAGTAGTTCAGGCCCAGACCGTGCGACAGACCTGTATCAGAGATCAGCATGACGGCACCCAGGGAGCCGCCGGAAGTGGAACGTGCCAGAACACCGCTTCCGCCCAGAACGGATGTTGACCCCACGGCCGGCGGGTGAGGAGAATTCGAGGCCGCGGGGGAGGCGGACGTGCCCATACCCGACTGTGCGGATGCCAGATCTGGTGAATCAGCGGGTATGGCTGACAGGACGCTTCCTTTCTCGATGTCACTGACGTCGAGGTGAGCACACGGCCGAGCCTGCTCATTGGTAATCGTGCCGAGGGTGTCAGGCCAGTCCGCAGGAACAGGACCGCCTTCAGTGACGACATGAATATTGGCTATTTCACCGACGGACACTGTCGGTGGGTCAATTGTGTACGGGTTGCCGGTGGAAGAGGCCTGGTACATTGCATACGACACGTCGGAGAGCTGGACCAGCTGACCATCGCCTATGACGAGGTAGTGGTGGTCTCCCTCGGGAAATTTGACGTTGATGATCGTGCCGACGACGGCATCGTGGACGGACGAGGGCATCCCGCTGACGGGCGTACCGCTGTTGTCGAGACTGATGGGGGTGAATGGTGTGCCGTTATTGAAGAGATTGAGCCAGTCAGCCGGCACGTCAAAGACAGGTGAATCGTTGATGTTGAGGGTGTTCTTAAGGACTTCGAGATGTTCGGGTTCGATGCGGTGACGCACATTCTCTGCAATGACGTAGAGGGTGTCGCCCTGTTTGACCAGCGTTGTCGTCACGGGTTCGAGGCCGTCGGGTCGGATTGACACCCATGTGTGGGTCGACGCGTTTTCCATGACGCATGCGTTCCACTCGGTTGCTTTCAGGTCGGCGGGAGCGGGGACATTATCGGGTGCTTCAGGTTCTCCGATCGCATCGCCGCGAGGAATACCCGCGATCACTTTTTCTCCCACGGAAACGGTTTGCAGAGAGCCAGCCGGGGTGCGCATACGCGCTGAGGTGACATTGTAGATCGGGTGCAGTACTCCTTGAACGGAGTAGTAGCGCGCACCTGTTCCCTTGACGATAATCAGCGTGTTGTTCTGCCAGTTATCCGGCAGGGTGGGGGAGAACTTTCCCATCGCGAAGGCAATGCCGAGCATCAGCAGTGAAATGACGATCCCGCCGATCAGGGGCGGCACGAACGATTTGGATTCCAGTTCCCGGCCTCCAGGCGTGCCGGAGATGAACGCCGTGACGAGTCGGCGGCGATTAAACCGTTGCGCATTGAGAATATCTTTATTGGAAGCCATTAAATGATCCCCCACACCAGGCACGTCAGCGGAATGATCGCGATCAGAGCGATGACGTTGGCTCCATCTGCCAGGCGAGTGAGCCACGGGCGCAGCCGCGAATTAACGACGTTGGCCGCCAGGATCAGGATCGCGACCAGGACCGTCAGGCCTACCGTCCAGGGAAGCAGCCACGATACCGCCAGAGTTGCCAGGATCCCGGTGGCGAGCGTGATCAACATGCCGGCGACAACCCCGATAAAGACGTCAATTCGGCCGTGAAGCGACCGCGTCCCCAGCATGAATGCCGCCCCCACGCATGCCATGAGCAGGACACCCTCGACGGTCGCAACCACCATCGGAACGCAGGTAATGATCACCATGAACGATGCGATCTTCACTGATAAAGCCAGCGCCTGTCCGGTCACTACCTGTTCATCGACTGCTGCACCTGAGAATGACTCTGTTGATTGGATGTTAAGAGCGGGAATCCGCGAGGGCATCTGTGCCAGCCCGATCCACGGAGTCGACAGCACGACCAGCGTCAGGAGGGCCACCACCACCGTCGCTGACCGTTGCAGCGAAACTGTGGCGTAGGCAGTCAGTGCGCCGACGACCATATAGGAAAACCCTGCGAGCAATGGGCCGCCGGCAATGATGCGTAACCCCGGGGGAAGCACCATCGTGGCAAGGGAGCCGAACATGATGCCGACGCCGATGGCCATGAAACAGTGCGCCAGGTTCCCATCAGTGATGAGGGCAAATCCTGCGACCCCAAGAAGAACGGGAACGGTCAAGCTGAGCGAAACGGCTCCTGCAGTGCTGCTTCCTCGTGCCACGATCGCTGCAGTGGCGCACACGAGGGCGGCTCCGACAGCTGCGATGATGGCGGTGGCCATCGAGTGTCCACCGCGAATTGCGAGCAGCACCGCTGCAGTCAGGATCAGGATGACTCCGCAGTGTGATGACAGCTGTGCACTGTCGCCTTTGGTCCATGCGTCCTGATGTTTGTTGACGGATGTGCCGATAGCTTCAACCAGATCGTCATAGCGCTGGTCTACTGTGCTGCCACCCTCGGACTCAAGGGTCAGAAGTGTGCCGGGAGTGACGTGTTGGGCGCGCAGGGTTTGAGAATGGTCGAGTACGCGCCCTGACGGAGTCAGGAGTCGGTATCCCTGAGTTGCCGTTTCTGGATCGAGGCGGCCAAGTGCTTCAACCATGCCCGGCAGCAGCTCCGCCACGATCAACGATGACGGTACGGACATATCGAGCTTTTGACCAGCGCACATGACGGAGATTGGCATGAGTGTTCCGGTGCGTGATTTGACGCTCTGTGGCATGAACGGTCCTCTCGGATGCGTCGCCCGTGGAATTCGGGCCCCATCTAAGACTAAACGGTATTTCATTTATTGGAACATCAACAAACAATAAGTATGAAAGAGGGAAACCGTGAAGGGCATGCTGACGGTTCGATGGGTGAACACCCCGCATACTGCGAATCCGCGGACGACCAGCGTTAACTACCGTTTCTTTCGAGCGTAAACGGGCAAAAATCTCGATTTTTTTGCCGATTCTTTCAAGTAACACGTCGGTGACGAAACGTTTACAGTTTACTTCAGACTATTGCCAAACGGGGGGCGGGTATGTTTCAGTAAGTGTGTCATCTTCCGAGTGTTCGAAGTGAGTGCTCGGCAGCCTACCGATTATGGAGGATAAAACATGGCTGGACAGGTTTCCGCCGCAGAGGGTGCAATCCTCAAAGGCGCTCAAACTGTTTCTTCTACACGTCAGGATCTTGAGGGCCGCCTGAGCACCTTGCGCTCCAACCTTTCAAGCATCGGCTCACAGTGGGTCGGCAACGCATCTACCGCTTTCCAGCAGCTGATGGTTCAGTGGGATGAGGATGCACGCAAGATCACCAGTGCGTTGAACGAATTCGAAGCCAACCTGCGTTCATCGCAGCAGGCTTACGACACGACCGATGCCGACCACCAGGCTGCGATGAACTCCGTCGCCGGCCGTCTTGGAATGTGAGAGGACTAAGCTGAAATGGATCTGAAAGTAAACTACGGGGCTCTGTCAACCGCCTCAGCAGATATCAACACTGGTGCTACCGGCATTCAAAACACCTTGGATCAGATGGATTCTGAGCTCCAGCAGCTGCAGACCAACTGGGAAGGCGATGCACAGCAGGCCTACCAGGTTGCCAAGGCAAAGTGGACCGAGGGCATGACCGGTATGCGTGACGTCCTGGCTCGCATCAGCGTTCTCGTCGAGCAGGCTAACCAGGATTACAACTCAACTGACCACCACAACGCAGGACTGTTCCAGTAGTCTGAGCCTTGTGCTTGTCGAAAGGGACGCTGCAGGCGGTTTCTCGCGGCAGCGTCCCTTTCGCCGGTTCACTATTTCGATCTGATTCACGACATGGACACAACGATCGTTCGACCACGACAGGTGTAGAGGAGAAACAGTGTCTGGAGGCTGGGAAGTAGATGTTGATGCTGCGCGGACGGAGCTGAATAAGCTGCGCCACGACGGGTTGACTCACGTTACAGCGGCGAAGACTTCCACTGGCAGCATTGCCAGGGGTGAGACCAGCGCGAAGTGGGGAGTTGAAAGCGGAGCGGTGATGTTCCGTGAGCGTCTCGTTGAAAATTTGAATGAACTGGAGGTCCTCATCGATCTGCTTCATTCAGACTTGACTGCCTTCTCCGGTGGTGTTGACGATGCGATCAATGCATTCATACGCTCCGATACGGACTCTGAAGCAGAGTTGAAGGTCAAGGAAGCAGAATCTGCCCGAAATGCCGAGCGCCCGCAGGAGCAGGAACGCCTTCGCGAGCAAAGCGGCGAAGAGGCAGATACGAGTGAGCAGGGCTCAGAAGGCGCGACCGAGCGTACGAACTCGGAATCCGAAGATGGAAACGAGCGCAGGAATTCGGAGTCCGAAGACCCCGAGTAAGCCCCTGAGAGATTCCACATGTTGAACTACTGGAGTGAATAGGTGAATCATGGCTGGAGAAATCGTCCAACGACTGGAAGCGGTGCAGCAGCTTCCGGTGCGAGGCGCGGAGACGCCGGACTCGATCGAGAAGATTTCAGAAAAACTCGATGAGTGCAACGAGATCATTAGCACGTATAAGGCCAGGACGAATATTTCTGGCGAAACCAATGACGCCATTGTGAGTTGGCTATCGCGGTGCCAGAGTAAAGTGGAGGATTACTCGGCCGCGGTCAGGACGTATTCGAAGGCTTATTCTCAGGCGCAGGTTGCTATCCGACAGGCGGCACGTGAGGGTGAGATGGTTGTCGCGGAGTATCACCGCGCAGGCCCCAAGCGTCCTGAAGATATCAGCCAGCTCGATTCGGAAGCCGCCCAGATCCTTTCGAAAATGAATGCGGGCCTGCGCGCGGCATCTCGAACAGGTATGAAAGTGATCTCCAGCGGCCAGCAAGTGAACAGGTCAGGAGGCTCCTCCACAGGGAATAATTCTTCACGGTCAGGATCGGGCGTCGGCTACGCGAATTACGACTACCCAAATGGAACTGGCTCTCGTGGACGCGGGCAAAGCGCAGGAATACCGTTGATCTCCGGATCTGAGACACGTCACGGACTGGGTTCGTGGATGTCGAACATGCGAGGCGAGTCGAGCGCGTCCATCGGAGACGTCAACTCAGGTGCCACGGCATTTGAAAGCGGAACTCGCAATGAGGCAACGCTGTCAGGCTCCTCCCCTGATGGTGCGATCAGACCTGACGGCCCCCTGAAGGGATATCTGCCGGAGGGAACGCGCCCTAAGGGTATCGGTGCATTCCTCGATCAGGGAATCGCTGCGGAGGGAAGTCGTCTGGGAGTAGGCGGCTCGACGGCTGTCATGGCAGGAGGTCTGCTGGGAGCAGGAGCTGCCACTTTGGCTGCCCGGGCCGGCGGATCAGGTCTGTCAGGACTGTCATTGGCCGGACCGAACGCAGCGGCCGCATTTTCGCGGGGAGTTCCCGCCAGCGGAATCGTGTCATCGTCCACCTCGGGTGGTGCTGGAGGAAGTGCAGCAGGAATGTCCGCGCAAGGCACAACAGGTGGTGCTGGAGGAAGTGCAGCAGGAATGTCCGCGCAAGGCACAACAGGTGGCGCTGGAGGAATGGCTGCCCGGGGCGCGACAGGCTTTGGAGCTCGGGGTGCAGGTGGTGCGGCCAACTCTTCAGCTGCGGCTGCCGCAGGTCGAGGCGGAATGGGACGAGGCTTTATGGCACCCATGGGCGGTACCGGTGCCGGCTCTGACAACAGCGAGAGAAAATCCGCGCTCGTGGGATACGATGTATTCCGTTTGGAAGACGACGCAGCTTCAGAACCATACGAATCAGAGCAGTCAGGAGCAGGTTCAGCGGAGGATCTACATGCCAGTGAAAGCGAAATCGAGGATCGTTGGTGAGTAGTTTCCCGATTCGATCAACTCGCCCCCTCAGAAGTCTCAGCCTCTGCCTGTCAGCAGTGCTCATCGCTCTGCTGTGCATGGTGGGCGTCCCCGCCCACGGCGATGACACAATTCGCGACCAGGCCTACGAGGACTATCTGGGGTTGGACGAGGCGCGCTCGCAGGGGCTGGATGGGTCCGGCATCACGATCGGAATCGTGGACGGACTGGCCGATACGGGAGTGCCGGAACTGGCCGGTGCCGACA
This sequence comes from Schaalia radingae, assembly GCF_900106055.1. NCBI lineage: Bacteria > Bacillati > Actinomycetota > Actinomycetes > Actinomycetales > Actinomycetaceae > Schaalia > Schaalia radingae. The sequence goes on from NZ_LT629792.1 coordinate 327,973, forward strand.
TCGCCGCTCACGAGGCAATGTGCTCTGACGCCGCATTCGAACCTATTGAAGTGTCACACGCAACCGCCGTCACGTCAGTAGTCGCCTCGCCGGATTACGGCGTGGCACCCGGTGCGACAATCGTGAACTTTGCGGTGACGTCGACGTTCAATAAGTCCAGTGACGGCCTGTCCACGCAGTGCGCTGCCCAGGACGACGTGGTCAGTGCAATCAATGCCGCCATCAATGCGGGCGCCGATATCGTGGTGATCACGATCGGTGGCAGCGCTTCGCTGCTCCAATATGTCTCGATGCGCGCCGAGCTGCACGAGGTGTTGCTGGTGGCAGCTGCCGGCAATAAAGAGGATTTCCCTATCAACATCGCCGCAGATAACGGTGTCCTGGCTGTGGGCTCATCTGACTTTGAAGGCAACCGCTCAACGTTTTCGTCCCACGGCGAGGGGTTGGACGTGGTCCTTCCCGGTGAACAGATCACGCTTCGCGACCCGGACCCTGACGGCAACCTCACGGTCATTACACCTGATGCATGGGGAACCTCGTTTTCAGCTCCAATGGCTGCCGGCATGCTGGCATTGGGTATGCAGAAGTGGCCCGAGGCGACGCCGTACGAAGTGCTCAACGCTTTTTCGTGGTCAACAGGTCGTGAAGACTGGGATGAGCAGATTGGTTTTGGAGTTCCGCAGCTGCATGAGTTCCTCAACGCCGATCCAACCCGTTTCAAGGACGAAAACCCCCTGCTGCACAAATCAGATCACGGCCCTGATGATCAGCTGCGAGCCGATTACCGCGACGGCCTCATTGACCCCTTCTTCACGATAGATGTCGGAGACAAGGACTACGTGTATCGCGGGCGCGCAGACGACGCTTTTGCACGTCCCGAATACGGCGATCAATGGCAGCCCGGCACCTCACCGCGCTTTACCCAATCGGGGCAGTCAGGTGCCAGCCAGTCTGACGCCAGCCAACTGCCTCAGTCCGCACCATCAGACGGGGTCGGCCAGTCCAATGGCATACCGCTTGGCATCTGGATTGCAGTAGGTGCAGTCGTCTTTGTCGTCATAATTGTGGTCGTCGTGCTTGTTGCCCGCGCGCGTTCGCCTCGGACCGGCACTCCACGTCAGCAGCCATTCTAAGAGCAGCCAGGGACGCAGCTGAGGCGCAGTCGATGCGGCAATCGATCTTCCTGGCACACAAACTCTATGAATTTGAGCCCGGACGTGAAAAACTCGGAGTGAACATCCGACAGGAAGAGGTATGCCATGGACCTATCTCGTCTCGGTAGCGTTGTACGCACGCGGTGGGGAGCAGCAACCGATCAGGGTCCGCGCCCCGACAATGAGGACCATTGGGCAGCACAGCCCCCTCTCTACGCAGTAGCAGACGGTATGGGTGGACATGCAGGTGGCGGACGTGCCTCCGAAGTGGCGATCCAGGCTTTCACTGGCGCACTGTCCGGCGATGCTCTCAATGGCCGCGAAGCCGATGTGAACGACCTTGATCATGCCATTTCCGTCGCCGCGCAGGCAGTGATGGCCCTGGCTTCCCCCTCGTCCATGTCCGACGAGGACAAAGACCTGGCGAATATTGTGCTGGCCGGTGCGCCGGGCACGACCCTGACGGGGGTTCTCATCGCCAGTCACGAGGAGCGGCCTCAATGGCTTGTCTTCAATGTAGGCGATTCGCGTACGTACCTTATAAACGATGGGCAGATCCGGGCCATGACGAAAGACCATTCGGCCCGGCAGGAAGCGCGTGACGCTCAATGGTCACCAGACGAACTCCCCGCAGCCAATATCATCACACGCGCCCTGGGTGGCGGAATGCCGGGCCTGCCCCAGGCGGACTTCACCGTGACGACGATCGCGCCTGGGGACAGGGTGGTGATCTGCTCAGATGGAGTGCACTCGGCGATTGACGACGCGGAGATGGTTCGCATCGTTACTCAGTCAGATGATGCTCAACGCGCGGCAAATGCGCTGGTGGATGCGGCGCTGGAGCGGCAGACACGCGACAACGCGACGGTTGTGACGATTTTCGTTGAATCCGTGAACCCGCCGTGGCCAGCTGACGATTCCGTCAATCCGTTTGAACGTACCGTCGGCATTGCGCGTCCTTCCTCTACGCAGACGATTCGCCGTCAGCCAGGCAGTGATGCGGCCGAACAAGCGGGCGACGAGGTTCCTTCGTCCGCGGAGGAAATCATCTGATGTGGCAGCTTGGACGCGTATCCACCCAAGGGCATGGGGTTGTCGCCGTCAACGGCCCGTTCGGTACGGCATTGGTGTCCTCTGAATGCCTGAACGCCGCACTGACGTGTGTCATGAACGAGGGGGACCCCGGCGAGCTGCTCGAATCGATTCGTGCACAAGGCGGACGCGTTTTCGTCGCTGATACTCGCGGGGACCAGGTGCAGCTCTATGCGCATCCCGAATGTTCGATTCGGATCTGGAGCGCGAGCCCGATGACGGATTCTGAATCAGCAGGTCAACCGCAGGTTCGCTCCTCGCGCATCACGTCCGAAGGTGTGCAGGCCGATTCTTCACACTGGGACGCTATCGAGATCGAGTTCGGCTCTGGCGAACTGGATCAGTCTGATGCTGACAGCAATGACACGGACCAGGCAGATGGCATCGCTGATGGGCAGCGCCGTGATCCGTGGCTGCCGCTTGTCACAGGCGCGGCTCAGGCTCGCCGAGTGCGCATCGGTTACTTCGATCCGGTGTCCTCGCCTCTCGATGCAGTAGATCGTGACGATGCCTCAGATCGCGACGCGTCACCTCATGACGTGTCGCCTGAGGCGAGCCAGAGCACCCTCGCCGATAGTGACAATACCGCGAGCAGCGTGGATGCTGAGCCGACGCCTCCAGCTGACCCAACACCGCCTGTCGGACCTGCCGGGGTTGCTGCACCAGTCACCCCTGCTGCGCCTGCTGCTAGTGACGTGCCTGACGGCCCTGGCAAGCTGGTAACGCCGTCTGCGCCCGCTTCTCGTGGCGTTCCCGAAGGATTCAACCCTGAATCGCTCGAAAAAACGATGACGCCTGAAATGCTCGAACAGATGCGCCGTCAACGCGAACAAAACCAGCCACATCGCGGCTCGCAGGACTCACTGGATTCGGGCCAGGGCCCCCAGGCACCTCACACCGTGCGTTATGCTGCGCAGCCAGCAGCGCCCACCGCTCAACCATCAGCCAGGTCGCAGAGCCCCGACAGTGCGAGCAGCGGCACCCAATTTGCTGACAGTCCCTTTCAGGGACGCCCCTATGATTCTGCGGCCCCGAACGGATACCCGGGTCCTCCGCCGCCTCCACTCCCATCTGAGACACCGCACACGCGACTCAGTGCTTACCTCGTCTATGCCGGTGGAGCGCCTGTTGAACTCACCCGAGATGTGGTCATTGGTCGAGATCCGAACTCGCGCGTCATTACAGGACGCCCACCTGCCACAACACTTCGCGTGCCCAGCCCGCAGGGGGAAATATCTCGGTCACACTGCATCGTCATGCCGCAAGGCCCTGAACGGTGGGCCGTGATGGATCTGGGATCTGCTAACGGCACGACAGTCGTACACGAAAACGGGCAAGTCAGCCGTGTCGCCACGTGGGATCCAGTAGTCCTATTCGACCGCGATCGCATCGACCTGGGGGAGGGTCTCAGCGTGGAGTTCCGCGTCGTTGAAACACCGGCGATGCGTTACGCCCCGCCACAGGGCTGACCAGCCGGGTAGCAGTCGACACCTCCGCGTTTTTGCGTCACGCTCAGATCATCTGGCTAGAACCCAGTCGCGCACCTGCAACCGGGCCGGCACTGCAATCGGGTCGGCGCAGCAGACCCAGGTCACGCGATCGGATCCGTCCACGCCAATTGACCCATCACGAGTCCCGCGTCGCGTGACACGATCTGGGCACGACCGGCTACCAGGCGCTTCGGCTTGATGCGGCCAATGACCGCGCCCTCATCAGGGCTGCCGGACAGCATCAAACCAGTGGTACCGAGTTCAGACAGTGCCTGAAGGACAGGTTCGAAGGCAGCGCGCGAAGCACCGCCCATTCGTCTGCTCACGATGACGTGAAGACCCACATCCACAGCCTGAGCAAGTAACGGCTGGAGGGCGATCAGCGGGTTACCTGACTGTGTGGCAACCAGATCGTAGTCATCGACCAGCAGCCACGCCTCGGCGCCCTGCCACCAGGAGCGGTTACGGAGCTGCTCAGTTGTCACAGAGTCACTGGGCAGTCGGGTGCGCAGATACTCAGCCAGATCATTGATCGTCGCTGTCGCATCATCACGCGTGGTCATGTAACCCGCAAGGTACTCCTCGGGAACCTCCCCGAGCAGGGTGCGGCGGTAGTCAACCAGGAAGATCTGGGCCTGCTTTGGCGTACTCGTGCGCATGATTTCACGAGCGACAGTGCGCAGGAATGCGGTCTTGCCGGACTTGGAATCGCCGTACAGGTACAGGTGCGATTCGTGGGCAGGATCGAAGACCCATGGGCCCAGTCGGGATTCTTCCACGCCGAGCAGCAATCCCTCGCGGTCCTGCGCTCCCTCCAGTTGCTGGACTTCCTCCACCGTGATGCGTTCGGGCAACAGGCGCAGTTTCGGACCCGGTGCGGGGGCGGCCTTTGCGATGCGCTCAAGCGTTGCGGTAATGCCGGCTGACATGGACGATACGTCGTGGTCACCGTCCGCCCTCGGCAACGCGACGAGGACGTGGTGGCCGCCCATTTCCAAGCCGCGCCCTGGACGACCCTCCGGCACCGTAGCCGCAACCTTGCGGTTGACTTCAGAATCGGTGACGTCGCCCAGCCGCAGCTCCAGCTTTGATCCCATGACGTCACGTACCTGCTGACGCATATCCATCCAGCGTGATGTCGCGACTATCAGGTGGACGCCGAACGACAGCGCCCGCGGCAACATGGCCTGGATTCGCATATCGAGATCCTCGAAGTCGCTGCGCAGGATCGCCCACCCGTCAACGACCAGGAACACATCGCCGTATCCGTCGTCGAAACGCCCCTCAGCGCGTCCCTGCCGGTACGTGGAGATGGAGTCGATTCGATTCGCGCGGAAATAGCGTTCACGGTCGACGATCATGGACTCGATCTCGGCAAGCATACGGTTGAGGATGTCGGGGGTATCACGCGTCGCCACGCCAGCGATGTGGGGTGCGTCCGCAAAGGCTGAGAAAGTGCCGCCGCCCAGGTCAATGATGTAGAACTGGACTTCCTGCGGTGTGTGCGTCAACGACAGTGCCATGACCAGTGTGCGCAGCGCGGTGGACTTACCTGACAGTGGACCACCCACAATGGCCATGTGACCACCCGCGCCGGACAGGTCATATTCCAGTGTCTCACGGCGCTGTTCCAGCGGAACGTCTGTGGTGCCCATCGGGACACGCAGACGGCCTTTCGCACGCCACGATTGTGAAACCAATCCCAGGCGCGGATCTGCATCCAGATCCGGCATGAGGGCGTCCAACGTATCCGGGATATCCAGGGGCGGCAGCCACACCTGGTGGGCTTCAGGTCCGTGACCCACCATCTTGGCAACCGCAATATCCATCTGTGTCATATCCGCCCACTGACGGTCCTCAGGGGCGACATATTCGTTGCGAGCTTCTCCCTGCTCGCGATCAGAATCCTGGTCAGAGTTATCCTCGTCAAGCGAAAGCTGAGGAGTGGAGGTGAACGGGAGAATCGTGAGCGCCGACTCGGGGGAGCCGGCCTGCTCGCCTGAGCGTGGAGCGTGGGAACGTGCCGGCGGGGGAGCGGCAACATACGAGGCGCGGAAACGCACCATCTGATCAGTACCGGTCTTCAGATATCCGACGCCTGGAATCGATGGCAGCTCATACGCATCCGTCACCCCCAGCACGGAACGTGACTCCTGACCGGAGAATGTACGCAAGCCCATGCGATAGGACAGGTGCGAATCCAGCCCGCGCAGACGGCCTTCTTCCAGGCGCTGAGAGGCCAGCAGCAAGTGGATCGACATGGATCGCCCCAGACGACCGATTTGTACGAACAGATCAATGAAGTCAGGTTTGGCCGACAACAGTTCGGAAAACTCGTCGAGGATGATGAACAGTGCCGGCATCGGCGGATACTCGTGTTTACCGGCGCGCCGATCTGCCTCGTAATCCGTGACGTTGGCGTAGTTGCCGGCCTTTCGCAGCAGCTCCTGGCGTCGCACCATTTCGCCGCGCAGGGCCTCCTGCATACGGTCAACCAGGAACAGTTCCGACTCAAGGTTGGAAATGACGGCCGATACGTGCGGCAGCTTGCCCATTCCCCAGAACGTCGCGCCACCCTTGAAGTCAACCAGCACGAAGTTGAGCTGCTCGGGGGAGTGGGTCAGCGCCATTGCCAGCACCAGAGTCCTGAGTACCTCAGACTTACCTGAACCAGTCGCACCGATCAGCAGGCCATGCGGGCCCATACCTTGCTGAGCTGATTCCTTGATGTCCAGCAGGACGGGGATCCCCTCGGGCGTCACACCGAACGGAACACGCAGCAAGTCGCGCCCGGTGCGGTACTTCCATTCCTTATCTGGATCGAAGTCGCGCACATCCGGCAGGTGCAGCAGCGTCATCAGGTCTTCCGAACGTGCGGGGTCTGAGCGGCCGGCAGGTTTGTCGGCGGAACGTTTCTCGCCTTCGCTCCAGAATGCGGTGCGTCGGCTCAGTGCTTCAGCCTGCTCGATGCTCATCTCATCGGGTTGGGCGACGATGGGGCGCTGATCCATCAGCACGACTTCCATGACTCGCCGATCGGCAGGATCCTTGTGTTCGTACGGGTGAATCAGCAGGCGCATCGTGCTGCGTGAGACGAGCGGTCCCCACTTTTCGAGAACCTTGATAACGGTGACGCCCAGACATCCTTCGAGTGACCCGAGGCGCGTTTGTGACGGCATGTTCGCATCGTCGACGATCAGCACGAGGTGCGGCCACTGCACGTTTTCGTCACGTGGTCGGAACGTGCCACGCGTGGTGAACTCCTCACCCAGCAGGTTTTCCAGTTCGGCGTAGTCGCTGGTGATCATTCGTGCAGGGCCGAGGGCGTCCCGCTCCTCTGATGAACGCGCATGCGGGGCCCACTTGACCCACTCCCACTGCGGGCGTGCCTCCTCGGAGCATAAGACGGCGACTTTCAGGGCGCCTGGACCGATGAATGTCAGCAGGTGGCACAGCATGGCACGTGCCTGCGCGCGGGCCACATCGTGCCGCCCTGCAACCTCAATATGGGAGAATTCTCCGATCATGACGCCGAAAGGCACATGATCAATGTTGGAAAACGTCTCCACGAACCGGTTGAGCGCACTATGGCAGACGATGTCGGGGTTGGCCATCGGAGGAAGCTCAGGTACGTCAAGATCCATTGAGAGTGCTTGTGTTGAAGAGCCAATTCGCATGTTGAGCGCGTCAGCATCCCCTGGGGCTCGTTCCCACAGACGGGCGCGGTCCTGCGCAATCAACGTTAAAGCCAGCGGGTCGGGTAAGTGCCAGCGGATATAGGCGCGCTGTTTGCGCTCAGCAGTGCGGACGGTCTGGCGCATTTCTGACAGGTAGGCGAGGTATTCCCGGCGGGTCGTCACCACTTTTTGACGGTGCCCGCCGATCTGGCGGTAGATATTGAAACCGACCATGGATAGCATCGCGAAAACCATGGCGCCGCCCATCATGAGCATGCGCGGGTTGTTGTTCGCACTCATGACCATAAAGATCATGACACCCATCGATCCGAACATCGGGACAACCGTCATCAGGACATTGCCCATACCAGGCGGTTCAACCTGATCCGGAGGCCCCTCGATCGGGATCGTACCCGCAGGCAGCTCCGGCGAGCTGACCCGGTCTGGGGATGCGTCCTCTTCTGCCATATTTTCACCTCAAATGGTGGTCTTGACATGAAATGCATGCGCATCTCATATTATCTTGATAGTGGGGATAGAACGAGAGGTTCACCAGCTCGAAGGACAGGACAGCCTATGACATCGGTTGCGCAGGCCACTATCGAGCAGGCTGGTACCCGGTCAGATGTCGCCGTCCCTGTCGGCACGACGGTGTCAGGCTTGCTTGCGATGATGAATGTGGATACGTCGATGGGCGACGTCCGCATCACGCTGCCGAGCGGCAGGTTGGTGTCCCCTTCTCAAGCGCTGGGACGAGATCTTCCGTCCGGCACCATTCTGTCGGTCGCCAGTGGACTAGCGTCCGACCGGGCGCAAGTCAGGGCCCGTGAATACGCCGAGGCCCCCTGGTTCAACAGACTGCTGGGCATCGTGGGCATCATGATTGCCGTCGTTGGGCTTGAAGCGGCCTGCATTATCGCCCCCCTGGTGGCACGGTCGGCCATGATTCCACAGGGCGTGCGCATCGGTGCCGGCATCGTGTCGATCCTCCTGACTCTTCCCCTGATTTTCCGAGGGCGTCTGCACGCGGGAACCGCAGCCTGCCTGGCGCTGAGTTTCTTCATCGGCGTGGCATCCCTGGCGTTGCTTCCTCCGCAGGCCCCCGTTTCCATCGTTCTTGCGCCCCCGATGCTGTGCTGGGTTGCGTTTGGAGTATCGCTTCTGTATTGGCTGACGACTCGCCTGCCTTCGGCGGCGGCCAGCGCTGTTGCTTTCGGTGTGTTAGCTGCTGTGCTGTCCATGACCACGGCGTTCCAGATTCCGTGGTCCACGATCATGCCGATCGGCTTGGCGTTGCTGGTGTTGGCCCTGGCGATTGTGCCTCAGACAGCGGTGCGGATTCCTGAAACGCAGCTCCTCGACCTCCCACTGGTCACCACGTCAGCGCCTGCGGTGCGTCAAGCGAAAGTGGCATCACCCTCGCGGATCACGCATGCGCGTGTGGAGCGCACCGTGCGGGAGGCATCCGGGATTCTGGATACGCTGGTCATCATCTGTTGTGTGGCGGTTTGTGTCACGATTCCGATGGTGGCGAGTCGAGTTGACTTGACCTCGTGGCACGGACGCGTCGGCACTGCGACGGTTGTGTGCGCAATTCTTGCCCTCTCACTTACGCCCCGCAATACGCGTTCGAAGGCATTTCGCATCGGCCCGCGCGTATGCGCAACGGCTCTGGCGGGCGCGCTCATCATGTCCCCGACGGGGCAGCAGGTGGCAGGACCTCTTGGCGTTGGCGGGATGCTGGCAATCAGCGGCATCGCAGTGGTATGTGCGGCCATGCTGGTCTCACGCCGTGACGAGGGCGCCGCTTTCCTCGGCCGGGTCGGAGACATTGCCCAGTCAATTTCACTGGTGTTCATCTTGCCGTGCGCCGTATTCTCTACCGGTTTATTTGACGTGATTCGACAGGTGGCATCGTAACTATGACGTCTATTCCTTCCACTGCACCAGCTCAAAGTCCGATGCGCGCGCAGATACCGCGCGGAACGCAATCACGTCCCTCCTCGCAAAGAAGCGCCCCCACCTCCAGTGGTAACCCGGCGTCGCGAAACCTGCGGGTCGGCTCGTACATGATCGACCTGCTGGCAATCTGGGCATGTGCAGCGCTTGCCTGGTTCATCCGACCGTCTCTTATCTTCGTCGGCACTATCGTGCTGGAACTGTTCCTGGTTCTGACGCTTGTGCGTGCCCGTACCGGACGCACCTTGGGAGCACTGGCCACACGTACCGTCGCGGTCGCAGCGGGTACGGATCACGCACCGGGACTTAAACGTCAGGGAATTCGCAGCGCCATCATCGGTTTACTGCACGTCACGGTTATCGGGCCTGTGATCGTGGTGTGGCTGGGCAAAGATGGCCGCGATTGGGTTGATTCGCTCGCGGGTACGGCGACACTTGATTTGCGCTCACCGCTCAGGCGCCCGACAACGGCCCCCGACGCCTATGGCCGGCAGACTACTCACACACTGACATCGGAGAACACCGGTTGGACTGGGCCAGCCTCGCCCTCGTCGCACCCGATGGACGAGGGTGACGCGCGAGTCCCCGGACCGTCGATGCCACCGGCACCTCAGCCGCAACCACAGGAGCAGGCTGGTTCACAGCAGAGCCAGCGCTCGTTTGGCATGTGGATGCCGAGCCTGTCATCTCCCGGGCTGAAACCGACAGGTGCGGGATCCTTTGCCGTTCCGTCACAGCCCGAACCGTCGTTGGCTCCGCGCCAGGCTCATCCCCAGGAAGCACCCGACCCACTGGCACAGCCTGAGGTGACACCGGCCCAGCCAGCCCAGCCCGATGGCTTCTCCGTTATCGTTCCACCAGCAGCGCCAGCGCAACCTGCTCCTGACGTGGCTCATCCGGAGCCGATTGCTTCAAATTCGGCTGCAGTTCCGCTGGCTAGCCAGTCTGCCGCCGGAGTCGAGAAGCCAGAGAATAGTGACGACACTTCTGCACCTGCACCTGCACCGGAGGAGCAGCCGGATCGAGCCGGCACGCCGAAGCCTAACACGCAGCATGATCAGAAGAACGCTGAAATATGGCTGGTATTCGATTCAGGTGAGAAAGAAGCAGTGATTGGTACGACAGTCATTGGACGCGCACCTGTCACGATGTCACCGAGTGAACGTGCTGTCACTGTCGAGGACTCAACACGCTCACTGTCTCGCACTCATCTGCGCTTGGGTCCTGCTCCCGGCGGAGTGTGGGTGGAGGATGCTTTTTCTGCGAACGGCACGTCGGTCACGTTACCTGACGGTTCAGTGTTTGAACTGGAGCGAGGAAATCGTCAGGCTGTCCCAATTGGCGCAACACTTCGTGCTGGAGAACGGTCGATCACCATCAACTCGCCCCACAGTCAACAGTGATGGCTCTAGTGGGGAGCATCGGCAGTGACAGGAATGTCACTCGGGTAAGCGACGCCCTCATCATCGGCAGGCATGACGAACCACAATATGAGGTAGAGCATGATGCCTGACCCCGGAAGCGGCAGCGTTGCGATAAACAGCAGGCGCACAAGGATCAGATCCCAACCAAGGTATCGGGCGATACCAGCGCATACACCTCCGAGAAAACGATGCTGAGTGTCTCGGCTGAAAACCCTGCGAGAGTAACCCGTTGTGACCTGTTCATTCATGGAACCATTCCACCTGATAACAGGCATTGAGCGCTATCGGGGAAAGCCCTGAGATCTCCCTGAGGCACCCGAGCATTCGTCCACTTTCGCCCTGGCAGCCCCTTCGCAGATGCGCGGTCGCCCTCGCCAATGAGGAGCCGGTGGGCGAGGCGGTGAGCGGACGGAATTATTCTTCTGGCGAATTGTGGAAGCTTTCAGCGCTTTCAAGGCCTGCGCGCGGTGACCAAGGTCCCAGTTTTGGTAGAGTTGGCACGAAGGCGCCCGAGGACGGGTGCGTCACGAGAGAAACGAGAGATGAGGACCTCGATGGTCAAGTATGTTTACGATTTCTCCGAGGGCAACAAGTCCATGAAGGATTTGCTCGGGGGTAAGGGCGCAAACCTCGCTGAGATGACGCGACTGGGTTTGCCTGTTCCGCCTGGATTCACGATTTCCACCGAAGCCTGCCGGGCTTACCTGAAAGATGGAAGCGTGCCAGACACCCTCGAGACCGAGGTGACCGCAGCACTGCGCAGCGTTGAAGACACCATGGGCCGCCAACTCGGAGCAGGCGATGACCCGCTGCTCGTCTCGGTCCGGTCAGGCGCGAAATTCTCCATGCCCGGCATGATGGAAACAGTACTGAACATTGGCTTGAACGATGAATCAGTCGAAGGCCTGACGAAAGTTTCCGGATCAGAGCGTTTCGCATGGGACTCCTACCGCCGCCTGATCCAGATGTTCGGCAAGACGGTGCTGGACATCGATGGTGATCTGTTCTCCGACGCGTTGGATTCACTGAAGAAGGAACGCGGCGTTGAGGCCGACGTTGACCTGACCGCAGAGGACATGCGCACGCTGGTTGACACATTCAAGAAGATCGTGCGTGACGAAACCGGCGAAGACTTCCCACAGGACCCTCGCACTCAGATGGACATGGCCACCGAGGCTGTTTTCCGTTCATGGAACACGGAGCGTGCACGCATCTACCGTCGTCGCGAGCGCATTCCGGATGATCTGGGCACCGCCGTCAACATCTGCACCATGGTGTTCGGCAACATGGGTGACACCTCCGGTACGGGCGTGTGCTTCACCCGCGACCCTTCCACGGGACACTCAGGCGTGTACGGCGACTACCTGCCGAACGCTCAGGGCGAAGACGTCGTGGCCGGCATTCGTAACACTCTGCAGCTGTCAGCCCTGGAAGAGCGCGATCCCAAGTCGTACCAGGAACTACGTGCCATCATGCGCAAGCTTGAAACTCACTACCGCGACCTGTGTGACATTGAGTTCACCATCGAGCGCGGCAAGCTGTGGATGCTGCAGACCCGCGTTGGCAAGCGCACTGCCGCCGCCGCCTTCCGTGTTGCCACCCAGCTGGTTGACGAGAAGATGATTACCCGCGACGAAGCCCTCGGCCGCGTTACCGGTGACCAGCTCACTCAGTTGATGTTCCCGCAGTTTGATGCGAGCGCACAGAAGGAACTGATCGCCCGCGGCATGCCTGCATCTCCCGGTGCGGCAGTCGGAAAGATTGTCTTTGACAACGCTCAGGCTGAAGCTGCGGCCCGCGATGGAGTGAAGTGTGTGCTGGTTCGTCGTGAGACGAACCCTGATGACCTTCCCGGTATGGTTGCTGCCGAGGGTGTCCTGACCGCCCGTGGTGGCAAGACCTCTCACGCAGCTGTTGTGGCACGTGGCATGGGCAAGACCGCTGTGGTGGGCGCTGACGCGCTGGATATTGATGCCGCCGCCGGAACCGTCAAGGTGGATGGTCATGTTCTCACCTCTGAAGACACGATCGGCATCGACGGATCCACCGGTGAAATTTTCCTTGGTGACGTTCCGGTTTCGGATTCACCTGTGACGACCTATCTGTCGCACGGACTGGAGGCGGGCCTGGAGGTTGCTGGCGATGATGCGGATATGCGTGAGCTGATTGCAGCTGTTGACCGAATTCTGGTGCACGCTGACGAGGTACGTCGCCTGCATGTGCGCGCCAATGCGGATACTCCTGAAGACTCACGTCGCGCGCTCGAGTTCGGAGCGGAAGGTATCGGCCTGTGCCGCACCGAGCATATGTTCCTGGGTGATCGTCGCCCGCTGGTTGAGCGCGCCATCCTGTCTGAAGCCGGATCGAAGGATCGTCAGGATGCGTTCGATGAGCTGGAGAAACTGCAGAAGCAGGACTTCCTCGAGATGCTCGAGGTTATGGATGACAAGTCGATGACGGTGCGTCTGATTGACCCGCCGCTGCATGAGTTCCTGCCGGATTTGACCAGCATGGAAATCAAGTTTGCCGTGGCCAAGGCCAAGGGCGAGACGGTTGATCCAGCTGATGAGAAGATGCTGGCCACCGTGCGCCGTATGCATGAGGACAACCCGATGCTGGGTCTGCGTGGCGTCCGCCTGGGAATTTACCTGCCAGGCCTGTTCGAATTGCAGATCCGCGCACTGTGCGAAGCTGCCGCCGAACTTGTTGCACGCGGACTGCACCCGCATCCGGAGGTCATGGTTCCGCTGGTCGCATCCGAGCGTGAACTTCAGCTGATCCGCGAATCGGCTGAAGAGATTATCGCAGCGGTGTCCAAGGACAAGAACGTTGACCTGTCGGGTGTGACAATTGGCGCCATGATTGAGCTGCCTCGCGCAGCCATGACCGCTGAGGATCTGGCACACGCAGCCGACTTCTTCTCATTCGGCACGAACGACCTGACCCAGACCGCCTGGGGCTTCTCGCGCGATGACGTGGAAGGCGTGTTCTTCCCCGAGTACATCGATGCCGGCATCTTCGGCGTCTCTCCGTTCGAGACAATCGACCAGCACGGTGTGGGTGCCCTGGTGCGTGAAGGCGTTGAGCGTGCCCGTTCCACCAAGCCGGAAATCAAGCTCGGCGTGTGTGGCGAGCATGGCGGCGACCCGGCCTCCATCCACTTCTTCTCGAAAGTGGGCTTGAACTACGTGTCGTGCTCCCCGTTCCGCGTCCCCGTTGCGCGTCTGGAAGCAGGCCGCGCCGCGGTGGCCTCCGAAGAGAACTGATCCGCGCCGCACCTGTTCAGGCAGCGCCGTCACGCCGGCCGCGTCGGCCGCGTCGATGAGCTGTCTGTCGGTGCATTAGCTGCAAGGGCTGTACCTGGTATCACTGCCGGGTACAGCCCTTCGCGTTTTCGCGTGGCGGTGTGGCGGGCCGGTGGTGTGGCGGGCCGCCGGGGTGCACGACTTACTAAAACTAAGCGCCCCAGATGCACGACTCACTAAATTTAACGCCCCGCCATTTCGGCCGATTTTCAAACACGCTGGTCACGGGGTATTTGGATTGTCGAGGGCGTCCCTATCCACTGTTGATCAAGGGGATTGTGCAAAAATTGGAGACTTTTTAGTGAGTTGTGCACGTGTGAAGGCTGAATCCAGGGCATGGTGCGCTCCTTGTCCTGGAGTGACATGACCGGGGGCGGGGCCAGCGGGCGCCCTCGTCGATGTGCCTCGACTGCTCAATGGTGAGCGAAGTCATGCCGGTGTGACGAAAAGACAAAAAATCCTGAAGTGTCGCAAAAATGGCTGTTCTGTTGCCAAAACGGAACCAATGAGACTGAGCACGATGCTAGTAAAGTTAGTGGCACCTAAGTTATACTGCGTTGAGCAGCAAAGAAGAAAAGTCAGGCACGTCGATTGGTCTTGTCGCCAGCGGTCGGAAGCTTAACTTACGAAATAAGGGAGGCTCACATCGTGAGCACAGCTCGACTCGAGCATCGCATTGAGCCACAGCGCCTAGTCGGTGTGGCATGCGTCGTAGCGTTAATGGCAATCCTTATGGCAATGCTGGCACTGCCCGCTCATGCGCAACCAGCCCCAGCATCCACACTCATCTCAGCAGAACAACCGGCACACGACTCATGGAGCTCCGTGGCCAAAGAGATGGGCTCGATTCTGGACGACGCAGTGGAGAAATACCAGGGAGGCGACGCAAAAGGCGGTAAAGACACCGTCAATGTGGCGTACTACCAGCGCTATGAGACGCTTGGCTTTGAAAAGCAGGTCATGGCGCGTATCTCCGGTGCACGCGTGTCGACAGTGGAGATGGAATTCTCGCTGCTGAAGAAAGCCATGAGTGACGGTGACGATGCGGGAGTGACTCAGCACGCCGACACCCTCAAGACCATGCTGGTTGAAGACGCGGCAACCCTTGACGGCGGCTCAGCCGACGGCGAGTCATACAGCCCCGGACCGTGGGGCCAGGTCGCCAAGGAAATGAACGGCATCCTCGATGAGGCCGTGGACCACTTCAAGAACGGTGACATTGAAGCTGGCAAGGACACCGTGAACGTGGCGTACTACCAGCGATACGAAACTCTCGGATTTGAAAAGCAGGTCATGGCGCGTATCTCCGGCACTCGCGTGTCGACAGTGGAGATGGAATTCTCGCTGCTGAAAAAGGCGATGAACGATGGCAATGCTGACGTTGTCGACCAGCACGCCACCACGCTGAAGAACTACATTCGTGAAGATGCCAACACCCTCGATGGGTACGAAGGAACAGGTGCGACCGAAAGCAGCCCGTGGCTGTCCGCATTCCTGCCCGCCTTCCTCATCATCTTGCGTGAAGGCTTCGAGGCAATCCTTGTTGTCGGCGCTGTCATCGCCTACCTGATCAAAGCGGGCCACGGTGACAAGACCAAAGTCGTGTGGGCCGGCACCGGAGTCGCCATCGTGTGCTCCATTGTGCTGGCTGTGCTGCTGAGCAACATCACGGCACTTGCCGGACATAACCAAGAACTCATCGAAGGCCTCACAGCACTGCTGGCTGTGGCCATGCTCATCTGGGTGTCCAACTGGATGATCGGCAAGTCAAGCCAGGCGGCCTGGGATCGGTTCATCAAGTCGAAGACGGAGCGCTCCTTGTCGCAGGGCTCCCTGTTCTCACTGGCCTTCATCGCATTCCTCGCGGTTTTCCGTGAAGGCGCAGAAACAATCCTGTTCTACCTTCCTGTCATCGCCCAAGCTGGCAACCAGGTGCATTACGTGTGGGTCGGTCTGGGCGTAGGCGCTGTGTGCCTGGTCATCGTCTACCTGATGATCCGACTGCTGGCTGTCAGAATCCCGCTGCGACCATTCTTCATCGTCACATCGATTCTGCTGGCGATCATGGCGATCACATTCACCGGCTCCGGTATCAAGGAGCTACAGGAAGCTGACGCGTTCCCGCTGACACCAATCAACGGGGCGCCCACCATAGATCTTCTGGGAATCTATCCCAGAGTCGAGAACCTGGCTGCTCAAGGTCTCGTTCTCCTGATCATTATCGGCCTGTTCGTTTGGGGCTCCCGACGTAATCGGGCGCAGGCTGCAGCCGATAATGCCACCCCATCTGAAGATAAAACGGAGACAGTTCAATGAAAATTCGTTTACGTCAAGTCGGTGCTGCTCTGACTGCACTCGTTGTTGCCGGTACGCTCGGTGCCTGCTCACAGCAGGGATCAACCAATGAGAGCGGCGCCTCTGACAACTCCACCACTCAGTCCGCTGCAGGCGACGCTGCTGAAAGCGCTGGTGGCGACGCAGCGGCTGCCCCAGGTGAAGACGCAGGCTTCCAGGAAAACCCGCTCGGCGATGACATTTACCTGGACAACGACCGCGTGAAGGTCGGCGGCGTCTACTTCCAGCCCGTTGACATGGAGCCTCAGATGGGTGTTCCCAAAGAGGAATCATCCATGCACCTCGAAGCTGACATTGCAGCTGGTGAAAACGACCTGGGCTACGGCGTCGGCGACTTCATCCCCGGCCTGACCGTGACCTACAAGCTGTACAAGGCAGGCACCAAGGATGTCGTGCAGGAAGGCGCCTTCATGCCGATGGTTGCCAACGACGGCCCGCACTACGGCCTGAACCTGCCCAAGCTGGATGCAGGCACCTACGACGTTGAAATCACCATCGAGTCTCCTGAAAAGGACGGCTGGATGCTGCACGTCGACAAGACCACTGGTGTGACCGGCCGCTACTGGACTGAGCCGCTGGTTGCAACGTTCAAGAACTTCCAGTGGGATCCAACCGCTGTCGAATGGTGAGCCTGACCTGCACCATTTGTTAAACGTATGAGCTGGGGCAGGGTGCTTGCGCACCCGGCCCCAGCTTGGTGCGTCAATGAAAGGTTGATTGATGATTCAGCAGATTGTTGAAATAGTCTCCACCACTCTCTTGCTGGCACTCGCCCTTGGTGCTCTCAGCGCGGCAGTACCCAGCATGGGGGGAGGCCAAAAAGGCCGCAAACCTGGATACCGCTCCATTATCTGGGGTGCGCTTGTGGGAGTCGCCCTCGGCGGTGTACTGACCATCGTGCACCTGCTGATTCCGCGTCAGATCAACCGCCAAGACATCACGTTCTGGGCGCTGATTCCCACAGTCATCCTGGCCGCTGTGACCCTCGTGATGGTGTGGCGGGTACGGGGTCGTGCTCGAAAAGGCGTTGAGGCAAGCTCAACGCAGCGTCGCGCAGCGCTGTGGGTTGCTGCAGCATATGCAGCCATGGCGACCTTCCGGGTGGCCCCCACCGCGCTCCTTCAGATCCGAACCTTCGTCTCTCCCAACACGTCCCTGGTGTCCACCGACACCGTCAAGAACATCGTCGGATACCTCATCGGCGTCGCCCTGGTCGCCCTGCTGGCCGTGGGTGTGCGCAAACTGTGCGAACGCGGTGCCCTGCTGGCACCGATCATGTCAACAGTGGGTGTCGGTATCCTGACACTGACACACGTGATCCTTATCGTCCGCATACTGCAGGCCAAGCGGATCATTCACCTGCCCGGCGCGATCTTCGAATCCATCGCGTGGACCATCAACCACGAAGATGCCATCACCCTGGTGGCCACCGCACTGGTCGCAGTGGCCTCAATCCTGGTGTGGATCCGGTCGCGATCGTTGCCCAAGGACGGTCCGAACCCTGCTGTGCGTCGCCTCCGCCTGGCTGAAGCAAAGTCGTGGCGCCGCCTGTCTGCCGGCTCCCTCTTGGCATGTGCGGCAGCAGGTGCCGTGCTGACTATTGGGGCTGCAATCAGTTCGGCAACCGTTGAACTGTCCCAACCTGAACCGTTCGAAGTGTCAGGTGACCAGGCAGTCGTGCAGCTCGATAAAGTCTCAGATGGGCATTTGCACCGATTCGCCTACACCACGTCAACAGGCATTGAAGTGCGTTTCATCGTCATCCAGAAAGCCGGATCCTCCTTCGGGGTGGGCCTGGATGCGTGCGAGATCTGCGGCCCGACCGGGTATTACGAAAAAGACGGCAAAGTCATCTGCAAGCTGTGCGAAGTGGCCATGAACATCGCCACGATCGGATTCAAGGGCGGATGCAACCCGATCCCGATTGACTATGAAGTGTCGAACGGCACGCTGTCGGTGCCCATCGCCCAACTTGAAGCTGCAGCGAGCGTCTTCGCATGATCTGCTGTTCAGCGCCCCATTGCGTGCACATAATTCGACATCACGGTGAACGAAGTCAGGATGTGACAACATGTTTCTGAGAATGCTCAAAGGAGCACTGTTCCGTCAGCGTGGCCGCCACCTCATGATTGCCTTGACTGTCGCGCTCGGCGCGTCGGTTGCGACATCCATGCTGTCAGTCATGTTCGACGTGGGCGACAAGATCAACCAGGAGCTGAAAAACTACGGCGCCAACATTGTGGTGCGCCCTAAGGGCGCGGCCGTGGTCCAGGATCTGTATCAGTTCGACACTCCGGTTGAACAGGAAGCATTCCTTCAGGAAGACGAGCTCGGCAACATCAAGACCATCTTCTGGACCTACAACATCGTTGACTTTTCGCCGCTGCTGTCCGTACCGGTGACAACAACCGGCCAGTCATCCACCGATGACAGCATTGAACTGACCGGCACATGGTTCAGTCACGATCTCAAACTCCCCACAGGCGACACGGTGACAACCGGCCTGACCAACCTGCGTGGATGGTGGACAATGGACGGCGCGTGGCCCCAGGACGGAGACGACAACTCCGTCATCGTCGGCTCGAAACTGGCGCAGACTCAAGGATGGAGCGTCGGGCAGACAATCCCGCTGTCAGCACGCGGACACAGCCAGGACGTCACCATTTCCGGTATCTTCACCTCAGATGGAGATGAAGACTCCCAGATTTACGCGCCCCTGCATCTGGCTCAGACATTCCTGGACAAGCCCGGCGCCGTCGGATCTGTTGAAGTGTCGGCTCTGACCACCCCTGACAACGACCTGGCACGAAAAGCCGCCAAGAACCCTGCATCCCTGTCGCTGACTGAGAGGGAAACCTGGTACTGCACCGCCTACGTGTCCTCCATTGCCTACCAGATCGAAGAAGCCATGACAGATGCCGTGGCGCGGCCGGTGCGTCAGGTCTCAGAATCTGAAGGCATCATCATGGAGAAGACCCAGATGCTGATGCTGCTGGTGACGGTTCTGTCACTGGCCGGATCGGCACTGGCGATCGCGAACCTGGTGACCGCCAACGTGATGGAACGGGCTCCCGAAATCGGCTTGCTCAAAGCAGTGGGAGCGAAAGACAACGCCGTTGTGCGCATGCTGCTGGCAGAAATCACGATCGTCGGCCTGGTGGGCGGCGTCGCCGGATACTTCGCCGGCATCGGATTCGCCCAGATCATCGGCCGAACCGTCTTTTCCTCCTCCATCGCAGTTGCGCCCGTAGTGGCCGGAATCGTTGCAGTGCTTGTGACGATCGTGGTGCTGGCAGGCTCGATTCCTGCCATACGCTTCCTGCTGGGGCTGCGGCCGGCAGAAGTGCTTCACGGAAGGTGATAGTCGGTGAATAAGAGAAAAATGTACTGGCGCATGGTCACATCCTCGATCCTGCGTCGTCGATCCCGCGTGCTGATCGCAGTTCTTGCTGTTGCCATCGGCGCCACGACCCTGTCGGGACTGGCTGCCATCGCCATTGACGTGCCCAGCCAGATGGCGCAGGAAATGCGCCTGTACGGCGCGAACCTCGTGGTCGTCCCCTCCGAGAAGAACGACAACCTGACTGACCAGACCATCAACCGCATCGACGAAGTGGTGAAATCGTCGGGTTCAACGCTCGTTGGCTCAGCTGCTTTCGACTACCAGCCGGTGTCCATCAACGACCAGCCGTACGTGGCGGCAGGAACCGACATTGATGCTGTCAAGGCAATCAACCCGTACTGGTACATCGAAGGTGAATGGCCCTCAGCCGACGGGCAGGTGCTCATCGGCCGTGAAATCGCCTCCACCATTGATGCCAAAGTGGGCGACTCGATCACCGTGTCGCAGCTCGCCGAAGGCGCCTCCTCGGCTGCCCCCCAGTCCGGCGGGCAGGACGCATCGACCGCTCCGGGCACCACAGCGATGAGCGGGGCCCCTGAGATCCCCGAAGGCTCCCACATGATGCCCGACGGCACGATCATGAAGAACAGCGAGATGCCCGGATACGACCCGTCGAAGAACGTGGACGGAATCTACGTTGGAGACCAGCCGCAAAGCGCTCAGTCCGGTGCGCCGACCACAAAGAAGGACGCGATCGAACAGCTGACGCAGAACAAGCCGACCGCTCCGGTCGCCCCAGGCAACGGCAAGGGGCAGGCGCCCGATCCGGTCGACACACGCGACATCTCACTGACAGTGTCCGGAATCCTTGAAACAGGTGGATCAGAAGACGGCTTCCTGTTCATGAGCACCGCCGACATGTCGCAGCTGACCGGCAAGGACACAAGCTACGGCGTATCTGAATATTCGGTTGCCGGGCAGGCGGAAGCCGTCTCCGCCCTCGCCAAGCAAATCAATGACGCAGTCGACGGCGTGAAGGCCTCGACAGTGACCCGACTGACCCATTCTGACGAGGGCGTCCTGACGATGCTGCGCTCGCTGATGGGGATGATCACGATCATCGTGCTGGCTTTGACGATGATCGGCGTGTCCACCACGATGATGGCTGTGGTTGCGGAACGACGCAATGAAATCGGCCTGCGCAAAGCTCTGGGAGCTCACTCGAAATCAATCGTGCGTGAATTTCTTGGTGAAGGCGTCATGCTCGGCATTCTGGGCGGTGCGATCGGCGCGGTGCTCGGCTACCTTCTGGCGATCGTGATCTGTCTGAACGTCTTCCACCGGACAATCGCATTCCACCCGCTGATGGGAGTGGTTACTGTGCTCGCATCAGTGATCATCGCGACGCTGGCATGTCTGATTCCAGTGCGTCGCGCCCTCGACGTTGACCCTGCACTGGTGCTGCGCGGAGAATAAGGAGAAACAATGACATCACAGGCGACGAACGACCTGCTCACCCTCGAGCACGTCTCGAAAATCTACGGCGACCTGCACGCACTGGATGACGTGTCGCTGAGCGTGCCGACAGGGCAGTGGCTGTCGATTGTGGGCCCGTCCGGGTCAGGCAAGACCACGATGATGAACATCGTGGGATGCATGGACCGCCCCACCAAAGGCACCGTGACGCTCGACGGGCGCGACATTTCCGAGCTGACCGCCTCCGAACTGACGACCGTGCGCTGCCAGACCATCGGCCTGATTTTCCAGCAGTTCCACCTGATTCCGCACCTGACCGCCCTCGAAAATGTCATGGTCGCCCAGTACTACCACTCGGTGCCCAACGAAAAGGAAGCGCTGGCGGCACTGGACCGGGTGGGACTGGCCGATCGCGCCACCCACCTGCCGCGACAGCTGTCCGGCGGCGAGCAGCAGCGCGTGTGCGTGGCCAGGGCCCTGATCAACTACCCGAAACTGGTGCTGGCTGATGAGCCGACCGGTAACCTCGATGAGCACAATGAACAGATCGTGCTGGATATTTTCCGTCAGCTTCATGCCGATGGAACCACGCTGATCGTGGTGACTCACGACGCCCTCGTCGCTTCGTGTGGCCAGCGGGAAATCCGCCTGGATCACGGTAAAGTCGCCAGGGAAACGTGGCACGACCACGACCGGGACAATGCGGAAGCTGCAGGCGCGGCGTCGAGGAACCTGGCAACGGGTCGCGACGTGAAAGAAAAGGTTCCAACCCCTGAACCCCGTGACGATGCGTCCTGAGGCGCCCGAACACTGTCAGCAATGAGATGAATCGCAGATGACTAACATGACGTCTTCACAGTTTTCACGACTTGTCACCATGGGGTCGCTCGGCGGGCTCGGCATGATGATTCTGAGCGCGTGTGGCCCGTCGATCCCACCGGTGGACATGTCACTTCCCATGAATGACGGAGAGTACACCGGGGAGTCCAATCCTGACGAACAGGGAGCCATCGGCACTGTTCATATTACGGTGGAAGGCGGCAAGATCACCTCCACCTCATATGAAACCCGCATGAAGGACGGCGAGCTCAAGGACCAGAACTACGGGACGACCAGCGCCGGCGAAGTGGGCAACAAGGATTACTACAAGCGCGCCCAGAAAGCGGTGGAGGCGTTCAACAAGTATTCCGACGAGCTGACGGCCACGAACGACCCCAACGAAGTTGATGTCATTTCAGGCGCCACTGTTGCGCACAGTCAGTTCATGCAGGCGGCGATCCGAGCCATCCAGACCGCTCAGGGAGTGGAAACCCAGTCCGGGGAGGATGCGGCCGACCAGATCGACGTGCCGGGCCTGGACTTCAGCGACGATGACCAGCTCGACGAGTTCTCCAACTGATTCACCCGGCCCCGAGCTGCTTGTTGATCTGCGCGACTCATCGTGGCGCATGTCCTTTCCCGCGATGGGCACGCGCGTCGATCTCATTGTCGAGGGCGGCTCCGCCAGGCAGATGACGGAAGCTGTCTGCGAACTTGTTGCACGCCATGAGCGGCTCTGGTCGCGTTTTTCGGCGCACTCCGATGTGACACGGTTGAACACTGCGTGCGGACAGTGGGTGGATGTGGATCCGGCGACGTGCGCATTACTGGCACGCGTCAAGGACCTGATCGACGTCACGTCAGGCTGTTTCAACCCGCTGATTGAGCCGGTGCGTCAGCTGTGGGACCCGGCAGGTGCGCTGGCAGCTCTTGTCGCCGGCGCAGGTGCTGCCACGAGCACGGAGAGCGCAACCACTCCGGGCAGCGACGCGCTGGCCGAGGTGTTGCCACTGTGCTCACCGGGGATGCTTGACGTTGACCCGGCGGCATCGCGGGCACGCCTGAAGGGCGGCGCACGCATTGACCTGGGCGCGATTGCGAAAGGTGCCAGTGCTGATCAGGCTCGGGATCTGTGTGCCCGACTTGGTGCCCGTGCCGCGCTCGTGTCGATCGGAACATCCTCCATTGCCGCCCTGGGAAGGCGCTCCGACGGCACACCGTGGCGCGTGGGGATACGCGACCCGCGCAGCAGTGAATCATCGTGGCTTGGATACGTGGAACTGCCTGACCGCATGTCACTGTCCACTTCGGGTGACAACCTAGGAGCACTCGTGGACGTGGCGCCCGACCATGCGCAGCGTTTCAACCATGTCATCGACCCGCGCAGCGGCATGCCCGCCCGGATCCTTGCCCGTTCGGCAACGGTGATCTGCGCAGACGGCATGACGGCTGAAGCGCTGTCCACCGGCATGCTCATCGGCGGACGGCAGGCGGTTGTCCTGCCACACACAGCAGATGGTGATGTGGCAGCGTCGCCCTCGTCAATCATTGTCGGCGGCGAGCAGGGAGTGATGGCAGGCGGGATTCGCGTCGATGCCAGGCCCGCGCAGATCTGGCATCCGCGTCAGGAATTGTCGGAATCTGATGGTGGGGCGGGTGTGTCGGGGCAGAATTCGAGCACGTCACCCACCTGACAGTCGAGCGCCTCGCACAGTGCGTTCAGAGTGGAAAAGCGGATGGCGCGGGCCTTGCCGGTTTTCAGGTTCGACAGGTTCGCCAATGTGATGCCGATGCGCTTCGACAGGTCAGTGAGCGTCATGCGGCGTTCCAGCAAGATGCGGTCCAGTGTGACGTGAATACTCATGGCTACACCGTCAGCTGATTCTCATCCCACGCAGCAATCGCAGCGCGGAAAATGTGTCCGGTGACCAGGAAGAAAACAGTGCCGCCTGCGCTGAGCGTCACCATGAAGATCGCCATCAGAAGGATCGAGATGTGCTGGAGCGGACTGACGCACATGAACCAGATGGTCGCGCTCACGTAGTAGATCGTGGCGGCGATGCACACCCACTGCGCGCGGCCAATCAGCGTTAATGCCCGGTGCGTGAAGACTGTGCGGCGCTCAACGAGCAATAGGAACTGGTAGGCGATGATCAGGATGGCGAGGAATGGAAGCGTGGCGATGATGGAG
The DNA here is from genome assembly GCF_900106055.1 of Schaalia radingae. NCBI lineage: Bacteria > Bacillati > Actinomycetota > Actinomycetes > Actinomycetales > Actinomycetaceae > Schaalia > Schaalia radingae. The sequence goes on from NZ_LT629792.1 coordinate 352,258, forward strand.
CCGACGAGGATCGGGTACTGCAGGTGTGCCATTTCCGGCCAGGCGGCGGCGCTGTAGTCGCTTTCTGACCAGAGCAGCAGCCAACTTAAGACAATGCCGAGGCCGAAGATCACCAGAACCACGCGGGCAATGATGGTATGCGGTTTCATGAGTGTGCCTCCTTCAAACATCACATGGTTATCGATAAACGATAATAATTTATCGATGTTCGGCATGTCAATGGGTGTGGTGGCAGGACGGCACATGTGCTGATTGGTTCAGTTAACGTGACGCTGAGTGGCGAGGCGCAAGGCGGTTTTAGATCTGCGATGCCAGCAAGCTTGCCAGATGCATGCCGCCTCGGTCAGCGAGCTGCTGAGCCTGAGTGCGGCACGAGAAACCATCCGCCAGATACACGGCATCTGGATACGCATTGAGGGCAGGGAGCAGTGAGGTGCGCGCCACCTCGACCGACATATCGTAGTGCCCCTTTTCCATGCCGAAATTACCGGCCAGACCGCAACAGCCATCCAGCTGGACAACGGTGGCACCCAGTGAATCCAGCAGCGCCCGATCTGCGCTCCACGTCATCACCGAATGATGGTGGCAGTGCGGCTGCGCCACAATTGTCGTGCCATGTAAATCAGGCAGAACACGCTCCTCCTTCGGAACAGTGGCCAGCACTTCAGCCAGAGTATGCACAGCGCGCGACACGGGAACTGAGCGCCGGTCATCTGGCAGCAGATCCAGCAGATCATCACGCAGGACTGCCGTACATGACGGCTCCACGCCTACGATTGGAATCCCAGCTACAGCGAACGGTGCCAGAACGTCCAGCAAAGCCGTCAGTTTCTTCTTCGCCCCAGTCAGCTGCCCCGTCGTAATCCACGTCAGGCCGCAGCACGCATGGGGAGGAATAATCACCTCGAAACCGTTCTGACGCAACACCGCAACCGTTGCACGCGCGCCCCGGTCGTCAAGCGTCTGTGAAAACGAATCGGCCCACACCACTGCGAAGCGTCGGGCTTCAGAAGCGGACGAGGAAGCAGGCGATGCTGTCTCAGCAAGCCGCTCGGCACTCGACGGCACTGCTGACGGAGGCGCATCTGCAACCAGGTGCCGCCGCCTGGCCCATCGCTGGAAGGTTCCGGACTGAAGAGCGGGCATCGGTCTACGCGCATCCATACCCAGCAGTGCGAATGCAGCCCGGCGAATCGCATCTACTCCCATCACTGCGTTGGTCAGGGCGGATGCACCCGGAATGCGGGCGCTCAGGCCCGTCCACAGGGGCAGGCGGCCCAGCGCATAGTGGGACAGCGGACGCAGGCGCCCACGGTACTTACGGAAGAACACCTCAGAGCGGTACCTGGCCATGTCCACACCTGCCGGGCAATCCGACGAACAGGCCTTACATGACAGACACAGGTCGAGCGCTTCGAGCACCTCCGGTGAGGTGATTGACTGGATCAGTTGCCCATTGGCAGCGTCCTGGAGTGTGCGCGCCCGCCCTCGGGTCACGTCCTTTTCCAGATGCGACGCCTTCCACGACGGGCACATAAACGTGCCGTCAATCGTCGCGCGACACTTGCCCACACCTGTGCAGCGATGGACCGCCTGAGTGAAATCACCGTGGTCTTCCCCGAAGGCGAAGCCTCCCGCCGCTGGCAACGAGCGTGCACGAGGGCGCCGCAGGAAATCATCGAGCTTGTCGATCTGGTTGGTCGGTGAGGCCAAAACACCGGGATTGAGCAGGTCATCGGGGTCGAACAGGGCCTTGACGTTGTTGAACAGGTCAATCAGTTCCGGGGAGTACATGAAGCGCAGCAGTTCCGTGCGTGCACGCCCATCCCCGTGTTCACCGGAAACTGAACCGCCATGCCTGGCGCACACCTGAGCCGCCTCCTCCAGGAAACGCCTCGAATGCGCCACCCCAGCCCCGGTCTCGAGTGGCATGTTCAGACGCACATGCACGCAGCCATCTCCGAAATGCCCGTACAGCAGCCCGTCAATGTCATACTCATCCATCAGCGCCGTGAAATCACGCAAGTAGGCTCCGAGGCGGTCCGGTGGCACCGCGGCATCTTCAAAACCGGGCCATGCCTGTTCACCGGTCGCTGACGTTTCAGATGGGGGAGTGCGCCCACCCAATCCCGCACCATCAGCGCGGATGCGCCACAGTCGCGTGGCATCATCCCCCGGAGGGTAGACCGCCGCATCGACCGCATGAGATGCGGCCGCAAGTCTGCGAGCCTGTGCCAGCGATTCCTCTTCGCTTCCGGCCGACACCTCGCACATCAGCCACCCGTCACCCTTGGGAAGCGCCGGCACGGCTCCGGGTCCGCGGTGAGCTCGTACCACGTCCACCAGGCGCGAATCCATCCCTTCGACAGCCAGCGGCTCACAGCGCAAAATTGTGGGTACATCGTCAGCTGCAGCAATCATGTCCGGATACCCTAACGCCACCAGCACGGGCGCTCGCGGAATCTCCACCAACTTGACGGTGATCGACACGATTGTGGTCAGCGTCCCCTCGGTGCCCACCAGCATCGCCGCCAGATTGCGATGCTTCTCAGGGGTCAGATGCTCAAGCGAATAACCCGACACCTGCCTGCCGAAACGCCCCAGTTCCGTGCGGATGAGCGCCAGATTGGAATCGATCAGCGTGTCCAGTCCAGGCACCTGCGAGAGGTCAGAGTGGCTGGTGGAAGCGGTGAAGCGTCTGCCTCGTCCATCGATGACGTCGAGGGAGACGATGTTGTCTGACGTGCGTCCCCAGGCGGTTGCGTGAGGCCCGCACGCATTGTTGCCCACCATGCCGCCGATCGTTGCCCGGTTCTGGCTGGACGGATCCGGACCGAAACGCAGTCCGTACTTGCGGGCAGCTTCCTGCAGGGTGGATTCCACGCAGCCCGGCTCCACCACGGCCGTGCGCGCCTGCGGATCGATCGACAGCACTCGGTTCAGGTGGCGCGAAAAGTCAATGACGATGCCCGGTCCACACGCATTGCCAGCACATGACGTGCCACCCCCACGGTTGGTCAACGGAATGGAGAAGCGTCGCGACGCCTCGCACACGGCCAGGACGTCCTCGGTTGAACGAGGGAAGACAACGAACTGCGGCGGAACGCGATAGTTGCCGGCGTCTGTGGAATAGCGCGCGCGGGTGCCTGTCGTACGATCAACCTCACCGTCGAGCACGTCAACCAGGTGCGCGTAGCAAGCTTCCACGTCGCGAGGCCGGATATCGGCGCGCTTGGGCAGGGGGGACGAGGCTGTCGCCGGCTCACTGCTGAGTGGGTGGAAGCTCATAGGCTGATTGTGCCACTTTTGATGCCTGCTCTGCGCCGCCATCAGGTATGCGAACTGACAGGTGTGGCTGTGTCGCGGGCGTCAGCGAGTCAGCATCACCATGCGTGTGGGTGTCACAATCGCGTCTACGGCGACATCGTGAGGATCGACAGGCAAGGTGCCTGTATCCCACACCTCTTCATCGAACAGTGCGATGACCAGTGGAGCACGGCGCCTCACAGGCAGTGCGCTTTCCTGCGGCGACCTCTCAGCGTGATCCGTGTTCCACCTACTTAAGGCCCGGTCATACCACCCGCCGCCCTGGCCCAGGCGCGTGCCCGAAAGGTCGGCGGCCAGGCCCGCAAGCAATACAATGTCGACGCTGTCAGGAAGTTCGGCATAGGGCGCATCGGAGAGATGAGGCTGGGCAGGCCAGCGTGCAGAAGGCTGGTCGAGGACTGCTGCCAGACGGTCAGTCGTCAATGATGACCAGGCAGATGTGCTGGCATCAGGAAAATCAATACAGCCCCACGCAGGTTCGTCCAGTGCACGCCCCTGCCGGTTAACGACAACAGGCAGGAAGCAGCGACCCGATTCAGCGACGATGGCTGAGACATCCGGCTCGGTGGTGGTTGGAACAAACAGTGCCGGGAGGTGAGGACACCCTACTCCGAGCGCGTTACAGGCCTGCAGCCACGAGCGGACCAGTCCGCGTTGCTCCCGCCGGCGCAACTCATCGGCTTCGCGGCCAGGGAGTGCATCCCACCGGGCGCGCCTGTCACGCCGCTGGGCGCGAATTCTGGCGCGAAGTGGAGCTTTTTCGTGCAACATGGCCCCTCCTGAGCACTGAACATCTCCTACTTAGGATACTGTGGCAGACATGAGCGAAACTGAGCCCACTCGTCACGCGCGCGTGCGTCACGCCGTGATCCCAGCAGCTGGACGCGGAACGAGATTCTTGCCGGCAACGAAGTCTGTGCCCAAAGAAATGCTGCCGGTCGTTGACCGACCATCCATTGAATATATTGCGCGCGAAGCCACTCGAGCCGGCATTGAAGACATGCTGATCATCACTCGCACCGGCAAAGATGCCATCGAGGAATACTTCGACGCAGATCCCGGCCTGGAGGCGGCACTGGAGGCCTCTCACAAGGAATCACTGCTCAAGATCGTGCGCGAATATGAGCACCTCGCGCGCATGCACTCTGTGCGCCAGGGACATCCGCTGGGGCTGGGACATGCCGTCCTTCAGTCACGCTTCCACGTTGGTAACAATCCTTTTGCCGTCATGCTGCCGGACGATTTGATGCACCCAAAGTCCCGCCTGCTGGAGAAAATGCTCGCGATCCGCACGGCGATCGGCGGATCGGTTGTCGCACTCATGCGTGTCACACCCGAACAGGCAACCGCTTATGCTTCTGTTGACGTCACCCCGATGCCGATTCCGGAAGGCCTGCCCATCGACATTGAGGAAGGCACATTGTTCCGCCTCAACAAGGTTGTCGAAAAGCCCCCGGTCGATGAGGTGCTCAGCGAATACGCCGTGGTGGGCCGCTACGTCTTCAATCCGCGTATCTTCACGGAACTGGAAAATATCGAACCCGGTCACGGTGGTGAATACCAGCTCACCGACGCATATGCCCGACTCATCGACGTGCCAGCCGAAGAAGGAGGTGGCGTAGTTGGCCTGGTTCTGGATGACCGCCGCTTCGACACCGGAGACAAACTCGGCTACCTCACCGCCTCCATTGAACTGGCGCTGGAGGACCCGGAACTGGGACCCGGAGTACGCTCGTTCCTGGAAGAGCTCATGGCAACACAGCCGGGGGACGCCCTCGACAAGTCTGACAGCACGTCACCCAAGCATCACTGAAAGGGACAACTTGAATGCGTTCGGTCGCAGAGTTTTACCAAGACTGCCTGTCAACTGTTGGCCAGCAGCCGCCGCTGGATGTCCAGCTCGCTGATGCCGTGTCGTGCGTGCTGGCTGAAGACGTGCAGGCCCGCTTCGACCTTCCCGTAGCGGATCTGGCCGGATGCGACGGGTACGCCGTGCGATCGTCTGACCTCGAAGGGGCGCGCCCGGACAGTATGGTGACCCTGCCGGTCACCGAGGAAGTCAAGGCTGGAGATGTTGACCCGGCCGCGCTGGTGCCGGGAACTGCCATCCGCATTGCATCGGGAGCGCCGGTGCCCACAGGTGCAGATGCGGTGATCGCACTGGATTTTACGGATCGCGGTATGGCTAAAGTGACCGTGCGCACCCAGCCGGCGCGCGGTGAGAACATCCGGCGTCGCGCCGAAGACGTGGTCGAGGGGGACGTGGTTCTGCGTCACGGCACGCGTGTAGGTGCACGCCAGGTAGCGCTTCTGGCCGGCGTGGGGCGCTCACGAGTGACAGTGCATCCACGCCCACGAGTGGTGATCCTGTCGATTGGTGACGAGCTTGTGGAGCCGGGTGAACAGGCACGACCCGGCACGGTGTTCGATGCCAACGGGCATGCCCTTTCCACCGCTGTGGCGGATGCGGGTGCTCAAACCTTCCGCGTGGCAGCCGTTCCTGATGGCCGTCAGGCACTGCGCGAAACGATCCAGGACCAGCTGGTTCGCGCTGACCTCATCATCACGACCGGCGGCATCTCGTATGGCTCAGGCGATACGGTGCGCGAAGTGCTCGGCGCGCTGGGCACGGTGCGCTTTGACAATGTGGCCGCATGGCCCGGGCATATCCTCGGAGTTGGAACCGTCGGTGACGAAGATGACGCGACTCCGATCTTCTGCCTGCCCGGTGACCCTGTATCCGCGCAGGTGTGTTTCGAAGTATATGTGCGTCCTGCCCTTCGACAGATGCAGGGATGGACGACACTGAGCAGGCCGAGCGTGCAGGCTCGCGTGGATCGCTCATGGTATTCACCACGAGGGCGACGCGAATTTGTCCGCGTGCGCCTGACGGGGTCGCCTCGAACCGGATACCAGGCCAAAATCATGGGATCACCTGCAGCGCTATTGCTGTCCGCACTGGCTGAATCGAACGCACTGGCGGTCGTGCCCGAAGAGGTCACGAATGTGCGTGCCGGTGACGCCCTGCAGTGCATGGTGCTTGATTAATGCTGTTCGGCAGGCCGCGGATCTGGGGACGCCACCCCGATGAGCTGACGATTCGCATCGACGATCCTGTGGGTCGCGCTCTGATCAGGCCGCATGGCAGTGCCTCGAGAATCGGGGCGACGGGGAGCGCTGCGCGAACGGGGCGTGATAGCGCCGTGAAGCTCGGGGACAGTGTTGTGATCCGTCCGGCCTACGGTAGCGATCATCTTCGCATCGAGAAAGCGCGTGCCGAGAATTCTGCGTGGCTCAAACCCTGGGAGGCGACGCTGCCGGTCGGATCGACAGAGGAACTCCCCGACATCTGGACCTATCAGCGCCAGGTCGACAGGCAGCAAAAGCGCGGAACGAGCCTTGTCATGATGGTCGAATGCGACCGTCAACCGCTGGGTTTGATCACCGTCTCCAATGTTCAGTGGGGGGCGATGTGTCAGGGCGTCCTCGGCTATTGGATGGTCAGGAAAGCCGCTGGGGTGGGGCTGGGTGCGCTGTGCGTGGCTGGCGTCATCGACCTGATGATCGGTGAGCTGGGCTTGCACCGGGTGGAGGTCAACGTCCGGCCGGAAAATGATCGATCTTTGGGATTGTGTCGAAAAATCGGGTTGCGTGAAGAGGGCTACAAGAAGCGTTACATGTGCATTGCGGGCAGGTGGGCTGATCACGTCAGCTTCGCTTTGGATACGGAATCCTGGCCCGAGGGCGGCATCGTCCAATCCGTGTGGAAAATGCCGCTGACGCTGACCTGATTCGCCTCTCATTTGGCGCCGGCGCGCGCGTCAGAACCTGTTTTTGGCAGCCCGTGCCGTAGCGTTAATACGTGGAGTACGGTGGAATCATTGTTGTGATGGCAATCGCGATCACGATCGTCGTGATTGTGCCGCACCTTGTTGACCGACGCACGGCGATCACTCAGTCCCGCGAGGCTGACCGATTCTCGCCCAGGATGCGTCTGATTGATGAGGAACCGGCACTGTGCCATCACAGTGGCGATACTTCATCCACCGCCAATTCGCACTGCGGCTCGACACCGTTGTTGGCGCATCAGGCGCTGCAATCCGATGATGCTGCTGGAGCGGATGACTACCACGCGCGCCCGGCGCTGCCGGCCACCCAACAACCTGCTCACCTTCGTGGTCATCGAGGAGACACCATGGCTGACGAATCGCGATCCGCACGTCGACCCGACGGGACGATCCACGCGCAACGAGACTATGTGCGCACCCGCGAACTGTCGCGCCTGCGTGCACGCCGCGCGGCACGTATTGCCAGTGAGAAGGCAGCAGGTCAGCGCCGAATGATCCTCAGTGGGGTGTGTGCAGCAATCACTGTGCTGATGATGCTGATTGCAGCGCTGACCACGATGTCATGGGCATGGGTTCTGATTCCCGCGGCGGCACTTGCTGCTGGCCTTGGCGTGTCACGCTGGAGCGCCATTCGTTCCCAGCGCGTTGGTGAAGCCGAAGAAAAGCGGATTATGGAGCTGACGCGTGGCACCTCGGCACGCCGCAATTCCGCGCCTTCGCCCGTCGCCCCTGAGACTGTGGAGCATGCTCCTGCGTCTGAAACGGCAACCGACGAGGGGCCGGATGAAGCCCTTGGAGCCGACGCGTCGACCGAAATCCAACGTGTCGACGACGAGGCGCAGGCGTCTCACAGTGTTGATGACGAGGACGCACGACTCGACCAGGCGACCCGCGATGTCGCCCAGACGCAGCGCGCATGGTCCGTCCAGCGCATCCCTGCACCTACCTACGCATCACGCCAGGAGATTACCGGCCGAGTGGTGCACGCCGATACTGATTTGCGAGGCATCCCTCAGGTTCCTTCCGATGTCCGAGGGCGTCCTATCCACGCGAGCTCATCTTCCGGTCAGCAGATGCGTTCGACTGAAGAGGTCGCCGCTCAGGCGGATGTCGCGTTCGATCTGGACGCGGTTCTGGAGTCTCGTCGCGCCCAATAACGGTGCTGCTTCGGCGCTGCATCGCTCATGTTGATGTCGGCCTGGTAGCGCGTCGCGTCCGATGGAGTTGCCGATTCGGCAGTGCAGTGTGCCCGGCAGAGTCGCCGACCCGGCAAAGCCTGGTGAGTTTGCGGGTCTGAAAATCACGCTCAGCGTGCACAACCCCCTGGATCTAAACTTTCCAGCTGCACAATCCCCTAGATCTACGCTTCTTTTTGCACGAAGCCCTAGATCTAAGCCTCCCGTCTGCGTACTGTTTTCTGTTTTCGCTGGTCAGGACGCATGATGGAAATTTCGAGAGGCGTGGTGGGCTTTAGAACTAGGGGTATGTGCACAATTGGCGGAAGATCTAGGGGTATGTGCACGAAGATCCCGAAGATCTAGGGGAATGTGCGCAGACGCCTGCTTGTCTTATACGGACGTATCCATCCTGGCGGTGCATCGCGCCATTCCTGTACAGCGTTACGCTATCCCGTCGCTGCATTGCAGCTAATCAGACCTCCCGCACTAGCGGTCGTACACCATGTGATAGAGGAAATCTATTGAAGTGGTAAGTTGCATTGGTTTGGTCTATACTGAGAGTGTTGTGAGAAACCGTTCGACATGCTCGTCATGTGCGTGAGCGGTTGGCGAAACTCGGATAGGAGAACCATGAACTTGATGAACACCCAGATCCGCCCCTTCAAGGCCACAGCGTTCAAAGAGGGCGAATTCGTTGAACTGACCGAACAGGATGTCCTCGGCAAATGGGCCATTTTCTTCTTCTACCCAGCTGACTTTTCCTTCGTGTGTCCGACCGAGCTGGGCGACCTGGCGGACTACTACGACGAGCTGCAGAAACTGGGCGTTGAGGTCTATTCCGTGTCCACCGACACGCACTTCACGCACAAGGCATGGCACGAAGCATCCGACACAATCGCCAAGATCAAGTACTACATGATCGGTGATCCGTCAGGTGAACTGACCAACAACTTCGAGAACATGCGCGAAGGCGTCGGCCTGGCTGACCGCGCCACCTTCCTCATCGATCCAGACGGCGTTATCCAGTTCTTCGAGGTCTCCTCGGAGGGAATCGGCCGCAACGCAGCCGAACTGATCCGCAAGGTCAAGGCAGCTCAGTATGTCGCCGCGCATCCGGGCGAAGTGTGCCCCGCGAAGTGGGAAGAAGGCGAAGAGACGCTGGCTCCGTCCCTGGACCTCGTCGGCAAGATCTGACCCGCATCACTGAACGTCACGCCATCCCGCACACGTAAGTTCTCGCCGCACGTGAGAACGCGTCGGTGCGGGATTGGCGCATCACGAGGGCGACACCTGCCCTCCCGCGTCCGCAATTTTGTGAAAGGCACGTAACGCCATGCCAGTTTTGAATGACCAGCTTTCCGCCCAACTGTCGCAGCTGCTGACCAAAGTAGTAGCGCCGATTGAACTCGCTGCAAGCCTGGATAACTCCGATCTGTCGGCGCAGGTACGGGAGCTGCTGGAGGAAATAGCTGCCAAGAGTGAGAACATTACCCTCACCGACGAGGCAAACCCTCGCACACCATCCTTCGCCGTTCGCCGCATCGGTACGGATGTCGAGGTGAGGTTCGCGGGACTGCCACTGGGTCACGAATTCTCCTCACTTGTCCTGGCGCTTCTGCAGGTCGGCGGTCACCCCGCCAAGATCTCCGACGAGCAACGCCAGGCCATTCAGCGCATCAAAGGCCCGCGCGAGTTCGTGACCTACATGTCGCTCACGTGCCAAAACTGCCCGGAAGTCGTGCAGGCACTGAACACGATCTCCATCATCAATCCCTCGATTCGCCACACCGCAGTTGAAGGCGGCGCTTTCCAAAGCGAGGTCGAAAACCACGGAATCATGAGTGTGCCCGTCACATTCGAGGGCGACGAGATGTTTTCCTCCGGTCGCACGACACTCGACGACTTCGTTTCCATGCTGGACGAGGGCGGCGCCCAGGCCGCGGTTGACCAGATGAATCAGGAAGAACCCTACGACGTGGTGATTGTCGGCGGAGGGCCGGCCGCCTCGTCAGCTGCCATCTACACCGCTCGCAAGGGTATCCGCACCGCAATGGTGATGGATCACCGCGGTGGCCAGGTGGTGGAAACCGAGAGTATTGAAAACGCCATCTCTCAGGTGCACACAACAGGTTCTCAGCTGGCTGCCGATCTGACTGAACACATCAACCAGTACGACATCGATGTGTACGTGCCGCAGTGGGCGGATCGCCTTGAAATCGCTGCGGTCAGTGCTGACGACAACTCGCGAGACTATCCGCTGCATACCGTGGTGACACGTTCAGGCGGGCACCTGCGCGCCAGGAGCGTCATCGTGGCCAGCGGTGCGACGTGGCGAACTCTGGGTGTACCCGGCGAAGAGGAATACCGCAATAAGGGCGTGTCCTTCTGCCCGCACTGCGATGGTCCACTGTTCAAGAACAAGGACGTCGTTGTGATCGGCGGCGGAAACTCCGGTATCGAAGCGGCTATCGACCTGGCCGGCGTCGCGCGCCACGTCACCGTAGTCGAATTCCTGGATCAGCTCAAAGCTGACCGAGTGCTACTGGATGCGATGGACGCCCTCGACAATGTTGATGTCATTGTCGGAGCACGCTCCACTGAAGTGATCGGTGACGGTCAGAAAGTGACTGCCCTGGCATATGAAGATCGTGCAAGCGGCGAGACGCGCTCGGTCGACACGGACGGCATTTTTATCCAGATCGGCCTGGTTCCGAACACGCAGTGGCTTCCCGAAGAGGTGGAACTGAGCGACCGGCGTGAGGTTGTGACAGATCGCGAAGGAAAGACCAACGTGCTCGGGATTTTTGCTGCCGGTGACTGCACAGATGAACCATACAAGCAGATCGTGACGGCATTCGGCTCCGGCGCCACCGCCGCACTGAGTGCGTTCAACTACCTGATTCGCGCCCCGCACCACGACTAGGTCGCGACCAGGCGGCAGCGAAAAATGTGATCACGCTGAGCAGGAACTGAGCCAGGCGATTCGGGCTCGCCATGTTGGTGATGGGGATCCACCGCCTGCTCAGCGGATCACACATCAGGAAGGAGTGCGTCAAGGTGAGGAACGTTCGGGCCCTGGAGTATCTTGTCGCGTTGGATGAGGAGCGGAACTTCACGCGTGCTGCTCAGCGTGCTCACGTTTCGCAGCCGACGCTGTCAGCGCAGGTCAAGAAGCTGGAGGAGGAATTGGGAGCCCAGCTGGTTGAACGCGGAACGCAGCAGGTGCTGATCACCCCGGTTGGCCGTGACGTTGTCTACTATGCGCGTCGCATCCTCACTGACCTGGACCACATTGAGCAGGTCGGTCGCAGCGGATCGAATTCTCTGGCCGCCACCGTCACCATCGGCGTATTCCCGACGATTGCACCCTACCTTTTGCCGCGCTTTGCGCCCGAACTTGGGAAAGCGTTGCCAGACCTGACCGCCCATTTCGTCGAGGAAAAATCCCTCGCACTCATGGACGCGCTTGCATCCGGCAGAATTGACGCGGCTGTTCTGGCGGATACGTCTGCGGAGTCGGGCCTGACCGTGGCGCACCTTTTTGACGAGGATTTCGTGCTGGCAACCTCGAGCACGTCAGCCCTAGGCGAGCAAACCACGCCCGTTGACTTGGGCGATTTGGCCGGTCACGAGGTGATTCTGCTTGAAGAAGGACACTGCATGCGTCGCAGCACGGTCAGCATCTGCGAAAAAGTCGGTGCCCGCCAGTCAGCCTTCCGCGCCACGTCGCTCGAGACGCTGCGCTACATGGTCGCAGCCGGAAGCGGAGTGACGCTGCTGCCTCGGCTGGCGACGATCCCTCCGATCGCGCAACCCGACGGTCTGGTTCTTCGCGAGTTCTGCCCGCCGCGCCCCTACCGCTCCATCAACCTGGTATGGCGTCGATCCAGCCCGCTGGACGAGCTCAACACCACCATTGCTGACCTGATCAGCTCACTGGTCGCACCTGTCTCTCATGCAACGGAGGAGCAGTGACATCGGCCGCTCCCTCGGCGCGAGCGCTTTTTGACGCGCTGTGCAGGCGCATTGACGCCGGTCAGTGGTGGCCGGCCGACACCCGCTTCGAGATCGTGGTGGGTGCTGTCCTGACGCAGAATGTGGCGTGGCGCAATGTGGAGTATTCTCTGGCAAATCTGCGCGAAGCCGGCCTGCTCGAGGCGCAGAAACTGGCGACCACTGCATCTGCCGACCTGCAGCGCCTGATCCGTCCCAGCGGCTTCATGCGCGCCAAGTCCGAAACCCTCATCCGTGCAGCACGCTGGTTCCTCGACGACGCGTCCCACACGCGGTTGCCGACCGACGAACTGCGCGCGAGCCTCATCGACGTGAAGGGGATCGGCCCTGAAACCGCCGACGACATCGTGCTGTACGGCTATGAGCGTCCCGTATTCATCTGGGACCTGTATGCGCGCCGGTTCCTGAGCGCCGCCGGGTGGGCCGTGCCTCGCAGCTATGAAGCCGCGCGTCGCACTCTTCAGCCCCTCATTGACGAGGGTGACTTCACGACACCTGAACTGGCCCACTTTCATGGGCTCATTGTTGAAGCAGGCAAGAAGGCTCGATCCTGCGGCGGATGGGAGGCGTTCTATCCCACGCTTGAGGTGTCGCAGGGCGGTTGAAGCAGCGCAGGGCATGCGTGCTGGTGCTCGGATCCACGGTTCCCGTCACATTCCAGTACAGGTACGACGCATCCCAGGCGCCGGGAATGCGGGAGAAGTCCTCCGACGCTGTCACCGGATCGCCATCACCCACAACGCCGTCCTCAAAGAACGCGTCGAACGGTGTTCGGACGCGATCATGCGTGTCGCGGTCGTTGACGGTCAGAGGGAACTGGTCGTAGTACTCAGATTCAGGGGCGCGCGGGTAGCGCATCCATGTGTGCGCGTGCCAGCACGGGTTGCCCGTCACCGTTGGCAACGACGCTCACCACGCCGGTCGGGCCCACTCGGGTGGCATCAAGGCCCAGGGCGGTTACCTCGTCAATGATCGTCTGACTGGTGCGTTCTTCTTCCATCGACACTTCGGGATGGCGGTGAAGGTCAGCACGCAGGTCTTCTTGCCATTTGTGAATATCGGCGTACCGGCCGGCGATGTGCTGAACGTGAGACATATGTCCTCCTCTTTGCAGCTGGTGGCAGCGGCTCACTTGCGCGGGACTCGTCGCCCGGATGCCTGCAAAGGCCTCTGAGTGCATTATCTGTCTGATCGCTGAGCGTTCAAACGTATCCGGGGCAGGTGCACGCTCGAGGCGTCGTGGGATTGACACGATGGGTCCCACGTTCTAATATTCACTTTTATTAGTGGCTTTCATAAGGGAGATGGGCGAACGTCCATCGCAATAATGCCCATGAAAGACGTGGCAATGAGGCAGTGAGGACGCAGTATGAGCACTCGGCGTAGTTCAGAGCGCGGAGACCGGCGTGCCCTGGACGTAATCAACGTGCTGCGTCAAGGCGGCGCCACCCATTCCCAGCTCGCTCAAGCCTGCAGCGTGACGCGACCGACCGTGACGCCGATCCTGGAAGGCCTGGCAGCACGCGGAATGATCGTTGAGCAAAGCAGCGTCGTTGACGGTGGCAGGCCGGCACGCGTATTCACTCTGGCGCCCCACGCAGGATTCGCTGTGGGCGTGGATCTGCTTCAACGGACAATGGCCATCAGCGCGATCTCCATGTCCGGCTCCATCATCCAATCGCGTGTAGCTCAGCTGAAGGCGCAAAGCGGGCAGGAACGCTACCGCGAGGTAGAGGCGCTCATCACCCGCTTCATTGAAAAGCTGCGGCCCCAATGGGGACCCGTTCACGCCTGCGTCGTCTCCACCACAGGTGTCATTGATGCCCAGGGCACGATTGTTCGTTCAGACCTGATCCCATCGTGGGCTGGTTTTCCATTCGGTGATGCCCTGCGCCGCGATCTGGGATGCCCGGTTCGAATCGAAAATGATATCAACGCTGCGGCAATGGGTGAATTTGTGACTCGCGTCAGCGACGGAAAACTTGCCGCCGATGATGACCTGCTGTTCGTGAACTGCCAGTTGGGCATCCACACGGGGCTGATCCTCAAAGGACAACTCCACCGAGGCTGTTCATTCAATGCCGGTGAAATCACAGACGTGGTGGACGCGCCCCTCGTGGAGGAATCCGTTGCCCGCAATCAGGTCGGCACCCAGGATTCACCGCAGGACAGAGCCTCCCTCGAACGTGCCTACGCCCAATGGGGCGAACGACTGGCCGGCATAATCGGACCGCTGGGGGTGGTGGTCGATCCGCGAACCATCGTCATTGCAGGCCTTCCCGCCAACTCCACGCAAGTCATGGCAGCAATCAAGGGGAAACTTGCCAGTCTGCGCCCTGAATCCGCACCGGATCTTCGAATCGAAGAATCTCCCTACGGCACGGCCTGCGCCTCAATTGGCGCCGTCGCATGGGCACTGCTGGACGCAGATCGCCACCTCTTCGGGGAAGGGTCCTCGCAGCTGCCCACGCTCCATCACCTTCACTCAATTCTGTCAGCTCAACTCAACAGGAGGCATACGACGTTGACGACTCAGCACACATCCAGTTCATCTGCGCCACTGAGAGTCGGCGTTGTGGGGATCGGGGCCCGCGCCCCTCTGGCTCTGGGAGCCGAAAATGCCAGTGTTCCGGCGCAGATCGTCGCAGCATGTGAACCGCATCCGCAGCGCCGCGAACGCGTCGAGAAACAGCTCAAGCGGGACCCGGACTCGATTGCCGTATGCGAAGCAGTCGACGAGCTCATTGAATGCGACGTTGACGTTGCATTTGTGACATCACCGGATGACACCCATGCCGACATCGCGTGTCAACTGCTCAAGGCGGGAATCGACGTGTACGTTGAAAAGCCGCTCGCCATCCACCTTGACGATGCCACACGCATCCTGGAGACGGCATATGAAACTGGATCGAAGCTGTACGTCGGTCACAATATGCGCCACATGAACGTCGTGCGCACCATGCGTGATCTGATCCGCGCGGGGCGAATCGGTGAAGTCAAGACGATCTGGTGCCGACACTTCGTGGGCGCAGGCGGCGACTTCTACTTCAAGGACTGGCATGCCACGCGTGAGCACGGCACGGGGCTGCTGCTGCAGAAAGCCGCACACGACATTGACGTGATGCACTGGCTGGCCGACTCTCACACGACAGACGTCGTCGCAATGGGCGACCTGATGGTATACGACAAGATCACCGACCGCGGCGATCATTCCAACGAGCTCATGCACGACTGGTATTCCCTCGACAATTGGCCGCCCATGACCCAAAAGGGCTTGAACGCCGTTATCGATGTCGAAGACGTGTCCATGATGCTGATGCGAATGGAATCTGGTGTCCTGGCCTCATACGAGCAATGCCACTTCTCGCCCGATTACTGGCGAAACTACACGGTGATCGGCACCGAAGGGCGTCTGGAAAACTTCGGTGACGGCGAGGGCGGGCACATCAGCTTGTGGAATAAGCGCACGATCTATAACCCTGATGGTGACGAGCAGTTCCCCATCATCGGTGATGAGAAGGGGCATGGAGATGCCGACAAGCTGATTGTTGACGAGTTCCTCCGATTCGTTGCCCACGACGCGGTGACCGACACATCGCCTTTGGGAGCATGGTACGCGGTGGCTGCCGGCATCCAGGCAACGAGCTCGTTGCGCGAGGGGAACGAGCCGCGCCACATCCCCGAACTTCCTGAACACCTTGTTGCTTATTTCAATCACAACCAGGTGAAATAACGGCTACTGAACTGAGCCGCGCTATTATCTCAAGATCTTATATAAGTAATATTCACAACTTGTAGCGTGAAGAATCGACTACGTATCCCAAGGGAGGGTGCCGATGTCTCTAGAAGGAGTCGCTTCCGTAGAAGAAGTTGCCGCTGCGGAAAAGACACGGCAACGACACAGTCCAACCGGGCTGGTCTATCTGCTCAAACGCCTGGGATTCTATGTCGTCACTGCTTTTGTGGCAGTTGTCTTGAACTTTGCCATTCCGCGCTTCATGCCCGGCGATCCGGTGGTCACTTTGACCCGCCAGATCGAACAACAAACGGGAACCAAGCTCAGTGCAGAACAGGTTCAGTCGATGTATTCCCTCTACGGTGATCCGCAGAAGAACATCGTGGAACAGTTCCTGACCTACATCTGGGACGTCCTGCACGGCGAATTCGGTATCTCCGTCATGCGATACCCGACCAGCGTGGGAGAACTCATCAGTGGTGCGTTGCCGTGGACCGTCCTGCTGGTAGGTGTGACAACTTTACTCGCCTGGCTCGTGGGAACTGCTCTGGGAGCCATCGTCGGCTGGAACCCGGGATCGCGCCTCGACAACATCCTCACTCCCGCTTCAACGTTGTTCTCATCATTCCCAGCATTCTGGGTATCGATGGTCGTGCTGTGGGTCTTTTCCTTCCAGCTGAACTGGTTCCCTGGTGCAGGTGGATATGACCCCGATGTTCCTTTCGACATCAATAACTTCTACTTCGTTATGAGCGTGCTGCGGTATGGCGCACTGCCCGCATTCACCCTCATCCTGATCGGTTTTGCCGGATGGCTTTTCTCGATGAGAAACATGATGGTGACCACGATTTCGGAAGACTACGTCACGCTGGCAAAAGCAAAGGGATTGCCCGAGCGAACCGTGCTGTTCCGCTACGCGGCGCGTAACGCGCTCCTGCCGAATATTACGAATCTGGCCATGGCAATGGGAGGCATCGTGGGTGGTGTCGTCCTCAGTGAAATCGTCTTCACCTACCCCGGGATCGGTTACCTGCTGCTGCAGTCGATCCTCGCGAAGGATTATCCAGTCATGCAGAACATCTTCCTCATGATTGTTTTTGCCGTCCTGATCGCTAACTTCGTTGCAGATTCCCTGTACGTGGTTCTCGATCCTCGAACGAGGGAGAACTGATGCTCAAGCAATTTCTCTCAAGCCGCAAAGTACAGGTCGGAATTTCTATCCTGATCTTCTTCCTGATCGTTGCGATCTTCGGTGAACTGTTCATTACCACAGTGATGAACCTGGACCCGGCAGCCGTTGACTACGAAAACATGGGGTCAGCGCCAAGCAGCGAGCACCTTCTGGGCACGAACCTTGCCGGACAGGACGTATTTGCGCAGACGGTGAAAGGCGCGCGCGGATCGGTATTCGTCGGTTTGATTTCCGGTCTTCTGGCAACGGTGATCGCTGTCCTGGTCGGAACATGGTCGGGATACTCAGTCGGCCTGATCGACAAGGTGACGATGGCTTTCGTGAACGTGCTGATGACCCTCCCAAGCCTTGCACTGATGTTCATCATCGCCGGCTACATCAACAATGCCGGGATCGTCATGATCGCCCTGATTATCGGCTTCCTGGAGTGGCCCGGTGGTGCGCGAGTCATCCGTTCGCAAACGCTTTCTCTTCGCAACAGAGACTTCACTGCGGCTCTGCGTTCAATCGGAGAAAAGAGGTGGCGAATCGTCATGGTCGAAATCGTGCCTCACCTGGGCGGCATCATTTCGGCAATGTTCCTGCGTGCTCTGGTGGCTGGCATTTTCGCTGAATCCTCCCTCGCATTCCTAGGTATTGGAAATACAAACGGAATGTCCTGGGGTATGCAGATCGGGCAGGCACAACAGCAGGGCGCATTGCTGCGCGGCATGTGGTGGTGGTTCCTGCCACCAGGTATCTGTATCGCCCTGATCGGCTTTGCGACGGCAATGGTGAACTTCGGTCTGGATGAAATCACGAACCCCTCACTGAACGCACGATTGACGAGCATCACCCGCAAGTTCAACAGGAAACGTGACCGAGAGATTCGATCCAGCGATCAGCCCGTGATGTGGAGCGCAGATACAGGGACGGTGACCTCATGACAGAGCCAGTGAAACTGCTGGAAGTTGACAGCCTGTGCGTCGACTATCTTGGTGTTGACGCCGATGCGCGGGCGTGCAACGACGTCAGCTTCACGCTGCATCGAGGCGAGATCCTGGGCGTGGCTGGTGAATCAGCTTCCGGAAAATCGACGCTTCTGACAGCGATCATGAGGTTGCAAAAACCGCCCGCCGTTATCGCATCTGGCGCAATTCGCTACTATTCCCCAGACGGAAAGGTCATCGATCTGGCGCGTGCCAGTGAGGACCAGATCCGCCCCCTGAGGTGGGTTGATCTGTCAATCGTGATGCAGTCGGCGATGGCCTGCCTGAACCCGGTGATGCGTCTGGGCAAACAGTTCGATGACGTGCTGGCAGTCCATAATCCCAGGATGGATAAGAAGGCTCGCCAGGAACGCGCAGTGTCGCTGCTGGAAGATGTTGGCATTGGCCCTGACGCCATGACACGTTACCCGCATGAATTGTCCGGAGGGATGCGGCAGCGCTCACTGATCGCGCTGGCGCTGGCATGCGATCCAGAACTGATCGTGATGGATGAGCCGACCACTGCCGTCGATGTCGTCATGCAGCGCCAGATCCTCGACGAGATTCTGGCACTTCAGGAAAAGCTGGGATTCTCGGTCATTTTCGTGACGCACGACCTGTCGTTGCTCCTCGAGATCGCTGATCGCATCGCAATCATGTATGCCGGCAAGCTCATTGAAATTGCTGATGGCGAGGACTTGGCAGATGACCCGATCCACCCGTATTCGCGTGGTCTGCGGGATGCTTTCCCCTCGTTGACCCAGCCCAAGCGGAAGTTCCACGAGATTCCTGGCACCCCTCCCGACCTGTTGAATCTGCCACCAGGCTGCCCCTTTGCGCCGCGCTGTGAATTCAGAGAAGCGCGGTGCGAGGAAAAGCCGCCAGTTCTGATTGATCTTGGAGGCGGACGCTCAGTGGCCTGCCCCGTCATGGTGGAGAGGAGGAACGACCATGCCCGAAACTGAAGTGGTTCTCGCCGCTGAAGATGTGACCGTCACCTTTGAAGGCAAGGCACAATCAGGTGGACGCAGCACTGTCACTGCCTGCGATCATGTCAGCCTCGAGCTGCACAAGGGCGAAGTGGTCGCCCTCGTCGGTGAATCGGGTTCTGGAAAAACGACGCTGGCGCGTGCCCTTGCCCTCCTCGGTGACATCGATTCCGGGCAGATTTTGCTGCACGGCAAGACGGTGAACCTCAGCGGGCCGAACCGCATCAGGCCTATTGAGTACTACGGGCAGGTGCAGATGATCTTCCAGGACCCGTTTGCCTCGCTCAACAACCTGAAGACGGTGCGTCACATCATCGGCAGAGCGTTGAAACTGCATGGCCGCGCCACTAGTCGGCAGGAAGTTGAGCAGCGAACGTTGGAACTGCTGGAGACCGTGCATCTGACTCCTGCCTCAGAGTTCATCGACCGGTATCCCAGTTCCATGTCCGGTGGGCAACGGCAACGCGTCTCGATCGCGCGGTCGTTGGCTGTGGAGCCGTCTGTGCTGCTGGCAGATGAACCCACGTCGATGCTGGACGTGTCGATACGAATCGGTGTGCTGAATCTGCTCGATGAGCTGCGTCATGAACGTGGCGTGTCCATCCTCTACATCACGCACGACATCGCCAGTGCGCGATACCTGTCTGACCGGATGGCCGTGATGTACCACGGGAAGCTGGTTGAAGTGGGCCAGACCGAACAGATTGTGCACGAACCTGAGCACGACTATACGCGGGTTCTGATTGGCGCTGCACCGGATCCGAGCAGGCGAGTCAAGAGAACGAAAAAGCGATAAAAGAAATCCAACTACGTACCAGAAAGGTCACACAATGATGAGGAGATGGAGACGAGCACTGGCAGTCGGCCTGTTGTCAGCGGTGACGCTGACCGGCGTCGGGTGCTCCTTCGACAAGGGAGACGGGGCATCGTCGAGTGCCTCCGGAGACGCATCGAGCTCCGAGGTTAAGATTGCCGGCTGGGGCGGAACCACCTGGAGTCAGAACTTCAACCTGTTCTCCCCGACAGCAACTGCGGTTACGCCGGGCACAGCGTTCTTCTACGAGCCGTTGGTTCGTCTTGATCGCACCAAGGCCGGCGAGGTTCTTCCCTTCCTTGCTGAATCATGGGAATTCAATGAGGATGGAACAGAACTGACATTCACCCTGCGTAACGATGCGACGTGGAGCGACGGTGAACCATTCACCGCGAAGGATGTGGCGTTCACCTGGCAGCTCGTGATCGACGGAAAGACCAAGGCGTACTACCCATTCAAGGAAGTCAGCGCTATCGACGACACTCATGTGAAGGTCGTGTACGACGAACCGGCGTTCGCTGACCTGGTTTCATTCGCAAAGCGCCAGATCATTCCGGAGCACGTGTGGAAAGACGAGGATCCGGCTACCTTCACCAACCCTGAGCCGATCGGGACGGGTCCCCTCGTCCTTGATTCCTTCTCGCCTCAGCAGCTGACACTGAAGATGCGCGACGACTACTGGGGTGACACATCCACTGACGTCAAGACCGTGAAGATCATGGCTATGAGTGCTGACGCCGCCAAGGACGCCCTGAAGAAGGGGACAATTGACTACGGCACGGCCGGGTGGGAAAACGCTGATGAAGAATACGTCAGCAAGGACCCCGAGCACTTCAGCTATACCTTCTACCCGGTGGGCACCAGCGACGGAATCGTCTTCAACACGATGAAAGCACCGTACGACGATCCCGCAGTCAGGCGTGCGCTGCGCGATTCGATTGACCTGGAAGCTGCCGCGAAGGCTGTCAACGTTGGATACTCAGTGCCGACGAAGGCTGGTCTTGACCCCAGCGTGTACGGAGATATCCTCGCGAGTGGTCAGGAAGCAAAGCTGGATGTCGAAGCCGCCAAGAAAGATCTGGCTGACGCCGGATGGGAGGTTGTCGACGGCAATCTGGTGAAGGACGGACAGTCCTACACTCTGCAATATGATGTCTACCAGCCCTACACCGAATGGGTGCTGACGGCGCAGATCCTAGCTGACCAGTGGAAGCAGAACCTCGGCCTGACAGTGGGAATCAACCAGCTGGCTGACCAGCCATTTTCTCAGCTGGTCGAATCGGGCGACTACGGCATGATGTCCTCGAGCCCGACGCAGGGTCTGCAGATCACGGACATCGTTACGCACTTTGACTCGGCGCGCGTCGGAACGCCTGGAGAAAAGAATGACGGCAACGAGATGTTCTTCAAGAACGAGCGTCTCGATGAGATCGGCGTCAAGCTTGGAGAATTCCCACCGGGAAGCACGGATGATGCATTCAAGAAGCTGGCTGTCGAAGCACAGGAGATCCTGGTTGAGGAGGCCCCGTTCATCGCCACAGCAACTGCCGGCTGGAAAGCCGAGCTCAACTCGATGAGGTGGACAGGCTGGCCTGTTCAGGGAGAAACTACCTGGGTACCGAATAACACCTTGCCGGCAGACGCTATTCTCACTATTTTGAATCTGAAATCATCATGACGCGACCAACACTGGAAGTACGGGGCGCGCAGTTCCTGCTTGGCAATGAACCGCATCTCATCATTTCCGGTGCACTGCATTATTTCCGAGTGCACCCGGATTTGTGGGAAGACCGTCTCAAGCGGCTGGCCCTGATGGGCTGCAATACCGTCGAGACATATGTGGCGTGGAACTTTCACGCCCCGGCTTCCGGGGTTGTGTCATTTGAAGGTGGCAGAGACCTCGGCCGCTTCCTCGACATTGCGGCGGAGCTTGGCCTGGACGCAATTGTGCGACCAGGGCCTTACATTTGTGCCGAATGGGAAAACGGCGGCCTGCCGTCGTGGTTGACGCACGACAAATCCCTGCGGCTGCGCTGCCGCGATGAGAAGTTCCTGTCGGAAGTGTCCCGCTGGTTCGATCAGCTCATCCCGATTGTGGCGCAGCGCCAATCCAACAGGGGTGGCAACGTCGTCGCCGTCCAGGTGGAAAACGAATATGGTTCATGGGGGGATGACGCGCAATACCTCGCGATTATGCGAGATATGGTCACCGACCGTGGGATCGATGAACTCTTGGTGACAAGCGACGGCGGTGCTTCCCTGTGGCTATCTGCCGGAACCGTGGAGGGCGCGTATCCGACCGGTAACTTCGGGTCGCGAGCTGAACAGGTCCTCCCCGTGCTGTCTCAGTGGACAGACGGCGGGCCGGGGATGTGCATGGAGTTCTGGAACGGGTGGTTTGACCATTGGGGAGAACCCCACCACGACAGAGACGCCCAGGACTGTGCGAACGAACTTGATTTCATGCTCTCGCACGGCATGAGTGTCAATTTCTACATGGCGCACGGAGGAACCAACTTTGGCCTGTGGGCCGGTGCGAACCAGGCGGAGGACTACCAGCCGACCACGACCAGCTACGACTACGACGCTCCCATTGCTGAAGACGGAAGGCTCACGGCAAAATTCCACGCCTACCGACAGACGATCGCACGCTACCGGGATCTTCCCGATTACGAGGCAGAACGCGAACGCCTGGGGATCACGGAAAATCCCACAATGCAGCCGCGCCTGGATCTGCAGCTCGAGCATTCCCACAACCTGCGCACACTGCCCTTGTGGCACAGTGAAGGTGAAGGCTGGCCGTGGGTTCCCACCTTTGAAGAAGCGGGAATCGACCTGGGATTCCAGCTGCTCAAACGCGAGATCACGGTCTTCCCCTGGTCTGACGGCGCCATTGTGCCGCTTCGGTTCATGGAGCTGCACGACAGGGCCTACGTGTGGGGTAATGGGGTCTTCCTGGGAGTTGCTGATCGCAACAATCCTGACCAGGAAATATCGCTGGAGCCTGCGCTGGGCGATGTTGCGGAGAGGCAATCGCTCGAGGGGACAACGGTTGAGCTGGAAATACTCGTCGAGAACCTGGGGCGTGTGAACTTTGGCCCCCACCTGGGCGATCCTAAGGGAGTCGTTCGAGGAATCTGGTACGGGGTGCGTTTCCTGAACAATTGGCAGGTTGTCTCGCTTTCGCCAGAATCGCTCCTTGCCGCATGCGAGGAAGCGAACGGGGCGAATTCTGAGCACAGCGCTTCGGCCGGGTTGCCAGTTCTTGCCTCGGCGGCATTTGACGTCGAGGACGAGGCGGACGCCTACCTGGACGTATCGCAATGCGGTCACGGCATCGCCTGGATTGATGACTTCTGCCTGGGGCGTTTCTGGAATATCGGGCCACAGCACGCACTGTACGTCCCGTCGCCGCTGCTCAAACCCGGCAGACATCGGATCACCGTGCTGGATCTGGAATGTGAGCACCCCTCGCTCTCACTTATCGACCATCCGCTGTTCACCACGGAGGACTAGAAGCACTGGAACCGCTGGTGCGGACACATCTCAGGCCCTGGCTCGGCGCAGCCAGGGCCTGAGTGCATGGAGAGGTGCCCGCGGTGGCTCTACGATGGCAACCATGGCACACCAGATTTCGGCACCTGTTCCTGCAGAGCCTGGCGACAAAGTGGCACTGCTGTCACCTGCGTGGGCGGCACCGGCTTATTTCCCGGAGGTTCACCGCCAGGCGGTCTCGCGCATGGAAGAGCTGCTGAATGTGGAAGTGGTTGAATACCCCACCACGGCGGCAATGAATGCGTCACCAGCTGATCGCGCTAGGGACTTCAATGCCGCACTTGCTGATCCGCAGATCCGCGCCATTTTCACCACCGTGGGCGGCGACGATCAGATCCGGATCACCCGGTTCCTTGACCCTGTTCTGGCCCGACGTGACCCAAAACCGGTGTTCGGATACAGTGACAACACAAATATCCTGAACTGGTTGTGGCGCAACGAAATCGCGTCATATCACGGTGGCGCCTCCATGGTGCATTTCGGAAGTGGCCCTGGTGTGGATAGCGAGCACCTGGCAACGGTGCGTGCAGCGCTTTTTGGTCAGGAAGACCTGCCCTTGCCCATGCCTGAAGACAGTGAGGACTACGGGTGGGACTGGTCGACGCCACAGGCACTGACTGAGCCTGTCCGACGAGAAAGCGCAATTCCCCTCGAGTTTATCGGCCCTGACGCACTTGTACGAGGGCGCACCTGGGGCGGCTGCATGGAAGTGATCGATCAGCTGGCGCTCGCGGACCGTCTGCCGGCGGCGCGTGAACTCGAAGGTGCGATTCTTCTGCTGGAGACATCCGAAATGCTGCCACCGCCGGATTACGTGGGACGCTGGGTGCGCGCGATGGGGGAGCGTGGGTATCTGGACGCCGCCGCAGGTCTGGTGTTCGCCCGTCCTGTGGTGCGTAATCGGGAGATGCCCGACGAGCCGGAAGCTGTGGTCACGGCTCGCCGCGAGGCCTACACCGAGTACCTTCTGTCCAACATCGTTGACTACACGCGCGACCTGCTGGTGTGTATCGGGTTGCCGTTTGGCCATACGCGACCGCAACTTGTCCTGCCCTATGGTGGTGAAATCACGCTTGACCCGTCAGCGGGCGCGGTGATTGCACATTTCGCATCCGTGTGAGTCGCCCTCGTCAACAAGGGCGAACGAGGGCGGGTGCGGAGACCTCCTTACGAATCGTGGGGTGTGAGTTGCAGGCGACTAGCTGCGAATGGGGCGGATGACGCGCGCAGGATTACCGGCCACGATGTGGCGAGCGGGCACATCTTTTGTGACGAGCGCTCCTGCAGCCACGATGCTGCCTTCGCCGATGGTGACGCCCTGCAGGATTACAGCATTGGAGCCGATCCACACATCGTTTTCGACGTGAATCGGCTTGGGATGCAAGGTGCCGCGTCGGTCTGGGTGCTCGTCGTGGTTAAGGGTGGCAAAGATGACGTTGTGGCCGATCAGTGCGCGGTCACCGATCCAGATGCCGCCCTGGTCCTGGAAGCAGCATCCGGCGTTGATGAATATGCCCTCGCCAAAATGCAGGTTGATGCCGCAGTCGATAGTCAGGGGAGTTACCACGTTGAGTGTTGGATTGGCGGGTTCGCCGGTGATCTGCTGAATGAGGTCGCGGATCTGTTCGGCGCTGTGCACCCCTGAGTTCAGCTGCTGACACAGAAGCCGGGTCTGGACTGCGCGGGCTTGCATGAACTCCGTGGCATCACTTCCGGGTGTGAGTGCCTGGCCATCAGCCATCATTTTCAGGAATTCTGCTCGATTCATGTGGTTCCTCCTTGCTGCCCATTGTCGCATTCCCGTCGAGTCGAGATTTCGTCGTCGAGAGAGTAGTTATCGGCAGTAAGCGCCAGCGTTAGGCATGCAGGCGATCCAAAGAGGAATCAGCTGTCCTTGTTGTGGCGCGGTATCAATGGTTGCAAGATCTAAATACCGCCAATGACGTGACACATCCACACACAAAAAGACCGGGACACCGCTAACTGATTGTCAACGATGTCCCGACACATCACACGGTTACTTAGACGTTCATTTTGATACCAGGCTTTGGGCGGGTTGAAAACCAGGCTGGGTGGGTGCAAATTCCGAGTGTTGGGTTCATTCCAATGGTTTGGCTAGTCACCGTCGTTTTCCGACTGACGATGTTTCGGCATTGCTTGGGATGTGAAGCGATATTTCGTTAAGTGATTCGGGTTAGTAGCTCTCTTACGCGCTTGGTAATTTCGTCGCGGATTTCGCGTACGACCTCTAAGGGCTCACCCGACGGGTCAGCGACCTCCCAGTCTTCATAGTGGGTTCCGGGAAAAATTGGGCATGATTCGCCGCATCCCATCGTAATCACCCAATCTGCCATCCTCACTTTCGCCGGATCAAGTTTTTCTGGCTGTGCAAATGGCTCTAACCCTATTTCGGCGAGGGCGTCGCGCACCTCGGGGTGTACTTCCTCGGCCGGTTCGGTGCCCGCACTCATGATGGTCACGTCAGAGCTGGCTAGTTCTTGCGCAATGGCAGCTGCCATTTGTGAGCGACCAGCGTTTTGTCTGCAGGCAAAAAGGATTCTGGTCACGGCGGCTCCCTTTCGGCTTGCGGGTTGTTGAGGCACGTGTTTAGCGACAACGTCAAGGAGTCGAGTATCAAAATCCGGGGAGATAGAATAGTAGGCCCACTTACCCTGCTGTTCACGGCCTAATATGCCAGCATTTACCAGCCTGGTGAGATGGTGCGAAATGGTTGACCGACTGATATTAAAAACCTCGGGAAATGAACATGCGCACACCGGGTTCGGTGCACAGCGGTATATGAACAGAGCCAGTTGCAGCCGCGTGACATCACTGAGTGCCGCAAAAACGCCTGCTGCGTCCTGACATTGACCTTCGCCGGCGATTTCAGGTGCGGGGCAGCAATTTGGAGCGTGTTGGCTGTTCATACAGGAACTCTATCACACGTTTCGACACCCATCGAAACGTGTGATAGAGTTTGTGTCGATTCGACAGTCATCGAAATGTGAGGAGTTAATTGTGCGTCAAATCGATATCTATGAACCGGCTTTGTGCTGTTCTTCCGGGGTATGCGGAACCGACGTAGATCAGGCTCTCGTTGATTTCAACGCGGCTCTGACCGCCCTGGATAACGAGGGTATTACCGTCACCAGGCACAATTTGGCGTCTGCCCCTACCGATTTTGCGACTTGCGAACCGGTTCGCGCCTATGTGGAGGTAGCTGGCACGGACGGCCTGCCAGTTACTGTGGTTGATGGCATTATCGTCGCGACTGGTTCCTATCCCGAAGCCGATCAGCTTCGTCAATTCGCAGGGGCAGCCCCGGACGGAAAAACAACTTTGCCCGTCGCTGAGTCTGGTTGTTGTGGCGGAAGTGGGTGTTGCTAATGTCCCTTCCTGAACTGAGCACCAAGTTTGCGTTTTTCACCGGTAAAGGTGGGGTCGGAAAGACTACGGTTGCTTGCTCTTTAGCTACCCGCGTGGCAGGTGAAGGTAAGCGAGTGCTGCTAGTATCCACTGATCCAGCCTCGAATATTGGGCAGGTATTCGGCCGTGAGATCGGATCGGGCGGCGCAGAGCTAACCGACCTTGTGCCCGGCGCTATCAGTTTTGATGCCGTAGAGATTGATCCGGAGGCAGAAGCGGAGCGGTATCGCGAGTCTATCCTGGGTCCGGTTCGTGGCCTGCTGCCGCCCGAGGTGCTAGCAACAACCGAAGAAACCTTGTCCGGTTCCTGCACGGTTGAAGTCGCTAGTTTTAATCGATTCGTCGACTATCTAACGAACGAAGACATTACTAGCCACTATGACCACATCGTTTTCGATACCGCCCCGACCGGACACACCCTGCGGTTACTGTCCTTACCCGGTGATTGGTCGAGTTTCATTGATAAAGGCGCGGGTGACGCCTCGTGTCTGGGGCCGATGTCGGGGCTAGAGAAGAACCGGCAAACCTATCACGAGGCGGTTGCAGCTCTGTCTGACCCGGCACAAACTTCACTGGTTCTGGTGGCCAGGGCTCAAATCTCGACCCTGCAAGAAGCTAACCGTTCCACCGGTGAACTACTTGAGATGGGAATCAAACCCGCACTGTTGGTGATCAACGGGATCTTGCCAGTGAGCGCCGCCACCGATCAGCTGTCGGAGTCAGTTTATGCCCGCGAACAGGCACTACTTGATGGCCTTGCCACGAATACGCAGCTTAGCGCGATCAAGAGTGTTCCAACGGTACGGATCGAGTTGAATGCCAACCCGGTGATGGGGGTAGACGGACTCTTACATCTGGGCGAGGCTGACGGCGACGCAACTTCGAGCGTGGATCCCACACTAGAGCCGGGCTCTGCGCAGTCCAATTTCGAGCTGCACGTCGGTTTATCCCATCTGGTGGATGAGCTAGCAGAGGGAAAACCGAAACTCGTCTTGTGTATGGGCAAAGGTGGGGTTGGGAAAACCACCGTTGCGCAAATGCTGGCATTGGAACTCGCTAAGCGTGGCAAGCCAGTGCATCTGTCCACCACGGATCCCGCGAATCACCTCGATGTTTCCCTCGAAGATCGCATCAAAGGTTTGACGGTGTCATCAATCGACCCGGACGCGGTGACGGCTAGCTACCGTGAAGAAGTGCTCGCCACCAAAGGTGCTTCTCTCGATGCCGACGGGTACGCACAGTTGGAGGAAGACCTGCGCTCCCCATGTACGGAAGAAGTGGCCGTTTTCAAAGCATTTTCTGAGGTCGTAGCAACGGCCCAAAACCAGTGGGTCGTCCTCGACACCGCCCCCACCGGGCACACCCTGCTATTACTGGACGCCACTGGATCCTACCACCGCGAACTCATGCGCCAATCCGGACGTGACGATTCCGCGACCACGCTCCAACACCTGCAAGATACGGAAGTGACCCGGCCAATCCTCGTGACACTGCCAGAAACCACGCCAATGCTCGAGGCACAATCCCTCGCAGCCGACCTGTCGCGAGCAGGTATTGAGCCGTGGGCATGGGTAATCAACCAGTCGCTTCCAGCAACCGAGACGTCATCGCCGTTCCTTACGCGCCGAGCCCGCGCACAGCAGACAATAATTGAGGACATTATCGCCCAAGCGAATACCGAAGTAGTTCAACTACCGGTACTGCTCAACAATGGGCTATAGCAAGTATTGATTCACTAAGGTTCAACAGTGTAGGCCGCCTCGTCTGCTACCAGTTAAAGCTCATGGGACAGACGGGGTGGCCAATACTATCCTGAGACTTGTATGGCTTGAATCCTTGCTATTGCAACCAGGCGATACGCACTGGCTCATCCAGATCCTCACGTCACTTAGCCCCCAGGTGCCATTCGTTACGCCCAGCCGTCAGTCAGCAACCTCCTCGAGTGAATTCCTTTGACAAGCTAAAACGCCACCGGTCTGAGCAAAATATAAGGACGCTCACTTTGTATCAAAATGAGCGTCCTAATGGTGGAGCTAGGGGGATTCGAACCCCCGACCTTCTCATTGCGAACGAGACGCGCTACCAACTGCGCCATAGCCCCAAGGCTCAAGTATCGTACCACCCTGGCAGCACGAAATGCACACTGGAGACTGTGAAGCGCACCGCCATCATTTACGAGTACTGATGCGCGCTTACATGCATGCACACTGCCAGCGCGGATCAACACTAAGGCGCACAAAAATTGATCTGAGTAATTCAGTGCTTGGTGCGCCACACTTTTAGGGGATCAGCGATGGTGGAGCGCACTCAACTAGGCTCCAAAAACCAGAATTAATGATGATAAAAACCGGATTAAAACAGTATTCCACCTGCTGCTTGGCGACATTGTGCCAAAAAATCGAACGGTGAGGGAGCTCACCGCAAATCAGTTTGACGATCGCCCCGATTGTTCGTAGAGTATTTTCTTGTCGCCCGGGCGGTGCTGATTGTTTGTGGTTGGTGTTGTTTGTGGTGGTTGTCCCGCGTTTGTGGCCTTTTGTTTGGGGTTGTGGGCGTGTGGGGGTGTTGTTTGTGAACTCGATAGTGTGTTTGTTTTGTTGATGCTTGTTTTTGTTTTTTGAGTTTTTTTGGTTGGGATTGGCTGCCCTGTTGTGGGGTGGTTGTTTTCTGAGCAGATTATGGTTTTTGTTTTTTGTTTGGAGAGTTTGATCCTGGCTCAGGACGAACGCTGGCGGCGTGCTTAACACATGCAAGTCGAACGGGATCTGCGTGGCCTTTGTGGTTGTGTGGTGAGAGTGGCGAACGGGTGAGTAACACGTGAGTAACCTGCCTTTTTCTTTGGGATAACGCTCAGAAATGGGTGCTAATACTGGATGTTCTGCGCTTTCCGCATGGGGGGTGTGGGAAAGGGGCCTTTGTGGTTTCTGGAGGGAGATGGGCTCGCGGCTTATCAGCTTGTTGGTGGGGTGATGGCTTACCAAGGCTTTGACGGGTAGCCGGCCTGAGAGGGTGGGCGGTCACATTGGGACTGAGATACGGCCCAGACTCCTACGGGAGGCAGCAGTGGGGAATTTTGCACAATGGGGGGAACCTTGATGCAGCGACGCCGCGTGAGGGATGGAGGCCTTCGGGTTGTGAACCTCTTTCGCTCGTGTGCAAGCCGCTATTTGGGTAGTGGTGAGTGTAGCGGGTAAAGAAGCGCCGGCTAACTACGTGCCAGCAGCCGCGGTAATACGTAGGGCGCGAGCGTTGTCCGGATTTATTGGGCGTAAAGGGCTTGTAGGCGGTTTGTCGCGCCTGTCGTGTAATCCTCTGGCTTAACTGGGGGTGTGCGGTGGGTACGGGCAGGCTTGAGTGCGGTAGGGGAGATTGGAATTCCTGGTGTAGCGGTGGAATGCGCAGATATCAGGAGGAACACCGGTGGCGAAGGCGGGTCTCTGGGCCGTTACTGACGCTGAGGAGCGAAAGCGTGGGGAGCGAACAGGATTAGATACCCTGGTAGTCCATGCTGTAAACGTTGGGCACTAGGTGTGGGGGCCGCCCTTGGTTTCTGCGCCGTAGCTAACGCTTTAAGTGCCCCGCCTGGGGAGTACGGCCGCAAGGCTAAAACTCAAAGGAATTGACGGGGGCCCGCACAAGCGGCGGAGCATGCGGATTAATTCGATGCAACGCGAAGAACCTTACCAAGGCTTGACATGCGCCCTGAGCGCCTAGAGATAGGTGTGCATTTGGTTGGGGGTGTGCAGGTGGTGCATGGTTGTCGTCAGCTCGTGTCGTGAGATGTTGGGTTAAGTCCCGCAACGAGCGCAACCCTTGCCCTATGTTGCCAGCGCGTTATGGTGGGGACTCGTGGGGGACTGCCGGGGTTAACTCGGAGGAAGGTGGGGATGACGTCAAATCATCATGCCCCTTATGTCTTGGGCTTCACGCATGCTACAATGGCAGGTACAGAGGGTTGCGATGCTGTGAGGTGGAGCGAATCCTTTAAAGCTTGTCTCAGTTCGGATCGGGGTCTGCAATTCGACCTCGTGAAGGTGGAGTCGCTAGTAATCGCAGATCAGCTACGCTGCGGTGAATACGTTCTCGGGCCTTGTACACACCGCCCGTCACGTCACGAAAGTTGGTAACACCCGAAGCTTGTGGCTTAACCTTTTTGGGGGGAGCAGGTGACGGTGGGATTGGCGATTGGGACGAAGTCGTAACAAGGTAGGCGTACCGGAAGGTGCGGCTGGATCACCTCCTTTCTAGGGAGCCCTGTTTGTGCGTTTGTTTCTGCTCTTTTTGGGGTGGGGCGCGTTGTGGGGTTGTGAGTGTTGGCGGGGCAGACACATTGTCGGGTTTTCTTTCAATTCCTGTGTGTTTTGGAAGTGTTTGTTGCCTGCGTCTGGCTGCTGCTGTTGTGGTGGTTGGGTGTGTGGTGGGTTGTTTGTGAACTGTATAGTGGTTGTGAGCATCTTTATTGTGTTTTCTGTGTTTTGTTGTTTTTGCATGTTTTCATGTTTGTGTTGTGTTTAGTTTTTGTGGGCATTCGGTGGATGCCTTGGTACCAAGAGCTGATGAAGGACGTGGCGGCCTGCGATAATCCTTGGGGAGTTGGCGAGCGAGCGTTGATCTGAGGGTGTCCGAATGGGGGAACCTGGCTGGGGTTGTGCCTGGTCACTATCATCTGAATTCATAGGGTGGTAGGGGGAACGCGGGGAAGTGAAACATCTTAGTACCCGTAGGAGAAGATATTTCGTGAGTAGTGGTGAGCGAAAGCGGATGATGGCTAAACCGTGTGCGTGTGTGACTCGGCGGGGGTTGCGTGTGCGGGGTTGTGGGGCTCTTTTTTCTCATCTTCTGCCGGGGGTGGGGTGTGTGCGTGTGCGTGTGGTGAACATCTTGGGATGGGTGACCGAAGTATCGTGATAGTCGTGTAGCTGTGTGTGTGCGTGTGTGCCAAGGGGGTGCCCGAGTAGTGCGGGGCTCGTGGAATCTCGTGTGAATCTGCCAGGACCACCTGGTAAGCCTGAATACTTTTTGGTGACCGATAGTGCATAGTACCGTGAGGGAATGGTGAAAAGTACCCCGGGAGGGGAGTGAAATAGTGCCTGAAACCGGGTGCCTGTAAGCCGTCAGAGCCTGCTTTTGTTGGGTGATGGCGTGCCTTTTGAAGAATGAGCCTGCGAGTCAGTGATGCGTGGCGTGCTTAACCCGTGTGGGGGATGCGTAGCGAAAGCGAGTCTTAATTTTGGGCGTGTGTCGCGTGTTGTGGACCCGAAGCGGGGTGATCTACCTATGGTCAGGGTGAAGCTATGGTAAGACGTGGTGGAGGCCCGTACCCACCAGGGTTGAAAACCTGGGGGATGAACTGTGGGTAGGGGTGAAAGGCCAATCAAACTCCGTGATAGCTGGTTCTCCCCGAAATGCATTTAGGTGCAGCGTCACACTGGGCTTGGTGGAGGTAGAGCTACTGGTTGGTTGATGGGCCGTGTTGGTTACTGACGTCAGCTAAACTCCGAATGCCATTTCAAGTGGGTGTGGCAGTGAGACTGCGGGGGATAAGCTTCGTGGTCGAGAGGGAAACAGCCCAGATCATCGGCTAAGGCCCCTAAGCGTGCGCTGAGTGGGAAAGGATGTGGAGTCGCGTTGACAGCCAGGAGGTTGGCTTAGAAGCAGCCATCCTTGAAAGAGTGCGTAATAGCTCACTGGTCGAGTGGTTGTGCGCCGATAATGTAGCGGGGCTTAAGCGTGCCGCCGAAGCCGTGGCAATAACTTTTTGTTTTTGGGTAGGGGAGCGTCCTGCTCTGGGTGAAGCTGCCTGGTGATGGGTGGTGGACGGGGTGGGAGTGAGAATGCAGGCATGAGTAGCGTTTCGTGGGTGAGAATCCTACGCGCTGATTGACTAAGGGTTCCAGGGGCAGGTTTGTCCGCCCTGGGTTAGTCGGGTCCTAAGGCGAGGCCGACAGGCGTAGTCGATGGGTGACCAGTTGATATTCTGGTACCGTTTGTTTTCCGTCTGACGCTGCATGCTTTCGCGTCGTGTGCTTGCCGTGCGTGGTGTTGTCTTTCGGGATGATGCTGTTGTGTGGCTGTGTGTGGTGTGGGGTGTGTGGTGAGCATTGGGGTGACGCAGGGAGGTAGTTGCTGCACACTGGTGGTTATGTGTGTCTAAGGTTGTGGCCTGTTTCTTGGGTGAAATCCGGGAAGCTGCGTTTGATCGCGTGGGTGAGGGCTGATGGGGCTGCCTGTTGGGGTGGCTAGTGGTGATCCTGTACTGCCGAGAAAAGCCTGGATGTGAGGAAGATGAGCGCCCGTACCCTAAACCGACTCTGGTGGTCAGGTAGAGTATACCGAGGCGTGCGAGTGAATCATGGTTAAGGAATTCGGCAAATTGCCCCCGTAACTTTGGGATAAGGGGGGCCCTGCTGGTGTGCCTGCTTTTGCGTGGGTGGTGCTGGTTGGGGTCGCAGAGAATTGGGAGAAGCGACTGTTTATTAAAAACATAGGTGTGTGCTAAGCCGTAAGGCGCTGTATACGCACTGACGCCTGCCCGGTGCTGGAAGGTTAAGAGGACGACTTAACTGCTTTTTTGTGGTGAAGGTTTGAATTTAAGCCCCAGTAAACGGCGGTGGTAACTATAACCATCCTAAGGTAGCGAAATTCCTTGTCGGGTAAGTTCCGACCTGCACGAATGGCGTAACGACTTCTCCGCTGTCTCGACCGTGATCTCGGTGAAATTGCAGTACGAGTAAAGATGCTCGTTTCGCGCAGCAGGACGGAAAGACCCCGGGACCTTTACTATAGCTTGGTATTGGTGTGTGTTTGTGCTTGTGTAGGATAGGTGGGAGACTGTGATGCCGTGCCGCTAGGTGTGGTGGAGTCGTTGGTGAAATACCATTCTGGTTCAAGTATGCATCTAACTTGGAGCCCTGATCGGGTTTGGGGACAGTGCCTGGTGGGTAGTTTAACTGGGGCGGTTGCCTCCTAAAGGGTAACGGAGGCGCTCAAAGGTTCTCTCAGCCTGGTTGGTGATCAGGTGGTGAGTGTAAGTGCACAAGAGGGCTTGACTGTGACACTGACGGGTGGAGCAGGTACGAAAGTAGGAACTAGTGATCCGGCCATGGCTTGTGGAAGCGTGGTCGCTCAACGGATAAAAGGTACCCCGGGGATAACAGGCTGATCTTGCCCAAGAGTCCATATCGACGGCATGGTTTGGCACCTCGATGTCGGCTCGTCGCATCCTGGGGCTGGAGTTGGTCCCAAGGGTTGGGCTGTTCGCCCATTAAAGCGGTACGCGAGCTGGGTTTAGAACGTCGTGAGACAGTTCGGTCCCTATCCGCTGCGCGCGTTGGAAACTTGATGAAGGCCCGTCCCTAGTACGAGAGGACCGGGATGGACGAACCTCTGGTGTGCCAGTTGTACTGCCAGGTGCATTGCTGGTTGGCTACGTTCGGTTGGGATAACCGCTGAAAGCATCTAAGCGGGAAGCTTTCTTCGAGATGAGGTTTCCGTGCCCCCCTTTTTTGGGGGGTGGGAGGTCCCCAGTAGATGACTGGGTTGATAGGCCAGAGGTGGAAGCATTGTGAGGTGTTGTGAGCCGACTGGTACTAATGGGCCGATTCTAAACCAACACTCACACACTAGTGTGTGTGGGGCGAAGCGAGAAAACACGTGCACCCTGTGTTTGGGGTGTGGTGCTTGCAATCACTGTGCGGTACACACTCAACCCACACGTTGTGGGTGGGTGACATTTTTGCGGTGGCTCATGGCAGGCGGGAAACGCCCGGCTCCTTTCCGAACCCGGAAGCTAAGCCGCCTTTGCGCTGATGGTACTGCGACCGGGGGGTCGTGGGAGAGTAAGACACTGCCGCAATCAACCGTGAGTTGGGGGTGGGGTACAGGCCTGGAGACAGGCACGTACCCCACCCCCCCTTTTTACGCGCACACACTACCCGGACGCACGCACCCAGCGGGGCCGACCGACCGGATACCCAGTCAACCAACGTTTCATGTTTCAAATCACATACGCCGCGGCGAATAGCTATTATGAGATCGGCATTAAGGCCACCGACAACGAATGGAGACAGACATGAACTTTGACGATCTGAAGAACAAGGCGACCGACGCGGTGCAGAACTCCGGCAAGGCCGACGATGTGCTGAACAACGTGTCGGAATCAGCCAAGAACGCCACCGACCACCAGTACGACGACAAGATCGACTCAGCGCGCGACGCGATCTCCAGCAAGATCGGCCACAAGGACGAAGCTGGCGCCGAGGATCCCCAGGCAGAAGCCAAGTAAGAACTTCACGTCGTAATTCGAGCTGGTAGGGCACAATGGTCTCGTGAATGAGAACCAGTCCCTACCAGCTTCGTCCATTATTGTGGCCGCAACACCGATCGGCGATGTCAACGACGCGTCGCCTCGGCTGTGCGCAGCCCTCCAGCAGGCAGATGTCGTTGCCGCCGAAGATACGCGCCGAGTCCGTGCATTGGCCTCGCGCCTCGGTGTCCACATTGCAGGATCCATCCTCGCCCTCCACGACCACAACGAGGGCGAGCGCGCGGGTGCACTCATCAGCCAGGCAAAATCAGGTGCACGCATCCTCGTCGTCTCCGATGCCGGCATGCCGACAGTCTCCGATCCGGGCTATCGCATCGTTCACGGAGCTATTGACGAGGGAGTACGCGTCACCGCCCTGCCAGGCCCTTCCGCTCCAGTAACAGCCCTGGCTGTGTCGGGTCTGCCATCAGACCGCTTCGCCTTTGAAGGATTCCTTCCACGCAAACAGGGTGAAGCTGAGCGCACCCTCAAGGAACTGGCACGCGACCCGCATACCCTGATTTTCTTCGAATCACCGCGCCGGGTTCATGTCACGCTGTCGTTGATGTCTGAGCACTTCGGTGACGACAGGCGCGCAGTCGTGTGCAGAGAGCTGACCAAAGTGCACGAAGAAATCATGCGCGGAACCCTGGCGGAACTGGTCGACGCTACGCAGGGCGACGTGCTCGGCGAGATCACCATTGTCGTTGAAGGCGCCACTCAGAGCGTGAACGCGCGTGACCATGTGCAGGCCGTCCTTGCCCTTGTTGACGAAGGTATGCGCCTGAAAGACGCTGCCGCTCAGGTCGCGGAAGCAACGGGTGCGCGCCGCAATGACCTGTACCGGGAAGCGCTGAAAGCTCGGTAGGAGGCTGTGCGGCGGCGCGGCTAGAACGTCGCAGCAGTGGATGCGAGCTGCTGCACGCCCTCGTCGTTCATGCGTTCACGAGCCTTGACGCCAAGCTCTTCGCTCACCGGCGCCGTCAGATCTGAAAACACGCGAACCGTGAACTGCTCACGAACCGCATCGATTGCCGTATCGCACACGCAATGAGACTCAGCCAGTCCCACCACATCCACGTCAGTGATCCCCGCGTGGTGAAGTGCGTCGGCCAGGGTGGTGCCATCGTCTGCGACACCCTCGAACCCTGAATAGGCAGCCTCGTACTGGCCCTTCTTGACGGCAATGTCGACGGGAACATCACTGAGTGCCTGGTGGACTTCCGCATTCGGTGTGCCGGCAACACCGTGAGGCGGCCACGAGTCGACGAAATCCGGCTCGTCGGAAAAATGCGCACCTGGGTCAATGTGCCAGTCCTGGGTGGTCGCAATGAGGTCGTACGTATCCGGGTGGCTGCTCACAAAAACGGCGATACGCTGCGCAACCGCGTTGCCGCCCTCGACTCCGAGTTCACCGCCTTCGCAGAATGTCGGTTGGACATCGACGATGATGAGCGCGCGGGACACGGTTCCTCCTCATGATTCGGTGCATATGCGCACCTTTGTGGGTTGGTCTTAACTGTAGATGTACGGCAGCGAAAGTGCGAACCGACAGGCATGAAGCGCGTGCGAATATGTCTCCTCTTGCTTAGGCTGAAGATATGAAACTTGGTGACAGGCGTTGGGATATTTCAGGTGTCGCGCTGGGCGGCAACACCTTCGGGTGGACCGCCGATGAAGCGATGACCTCCGACATTTTGGACGCGTACGCCGATCTGGGCGGAACGCTCGTCGACACCGCCGACGTCTACTCTGCATGGGTGGATGGTCACGAGGGAGGCGAATCCGAGCTGGCCATGAAGCCGTGGCTTGCACGCCCCGGCAACCGCGATCGCCTGCTGATTGCCACCAAAGTTGGATCCAAGGACTCCCGCAAGGGATTGCGACCGGAGAACATTCACGCTGCCGTGGAAGAATCGTGTGAACGCCTGGGCATTGACACGATCGACCTGTACTACGCACACTTCGACGAACCCGACGTTCCCATTGATGAGGTCGCCAGCGCGTTTCATGACCTGGTTGAACAAGGCACCATCCGTGAAATCGGAATGTCCAACCTGGAGCCGGATCGCTTGCGCGCATGGTGCAACGTCGCGCGCGAACATGGCTACCACATGCCGATCGCCCTGCAGCCGCACTTCAATGTCGTCCACCGAGCCGAATTTGAATCAGAGCGCCTTGACATTGCGCGCGAATGGAACCTGGGTGTCTTCCCTTATTTCTCGCTGGCTTCCGGTTTCCTGACCGGTAAGTATCACCGCGGCGACAAGCTGGAAGGCGACCGAGCCGGAATGGTGGCTCCGTACGTGTCCGCTCAGGCATTCGACGTGGTTGGCGCGGTGACGCGCATTGCCCGCGATAAGGATGTGGCACCGGCTGCTGTCGCCCTCGCCTGGCTGATCGCGCAGCCCACCATTGCTGCACCGCTCGCCTCGGCACGTAACCTCGGGCAGCTCGAAGGCATCATGCAGGCCAGCTCCGTGGAGTTGAGCCAGGAGGAGATTGACGAACTGACGCGCCTGTCGGATGGGCTTTAGGTCACGACCGGCCCCGGCCCGTTCCTCACAGGCGGAAAATCAGTCTAGGCTAAGGGTATGAGTCGTATTCTGTCTGCCGTCGCGTGGCCCTACGCTAACGGGCCGCGCCACATTGGCCATGTTGCTGGTTTCGGTGTTCCCTCTGACGTGTTCTCCCGCTATATGCGAATGGCGGGGCACGACGTCCTGATGGTGTCGGGAACGGACGAGCACGGCACACCGATCCTGGTGGCGGCTGACCAGGAACACGTCACCGCCCGCGAACTTGCCGACCGCAATAACCGCCTGATTGTCGAAGACCTGCAGGCACTGGGCCTGTCCTACGACCTGTTTACGCGCACCACCACCGGTAATCACTACAACGTTGTGCGCGCCATGTTTGAGGTTGTCCGAGACAACGGCTACATGCTGGTGGAAACCACGCGAGGCGCAATCTCTCCCTCGACGGGACGCACCTTGCCGGACCGTTACATCGAGGGCACGTGCCCACTGTGTGGGGCCGAGGGAGCGCGCGGCGACCAGTGCGACAACTGCGGCAACCAGCTTGACCCGACAGATCTGATCAACCCGCATTCACGCATTAACGGTGAGACACCCGAGTTCGTCTCCACGGACCACTACTTCCTCGACTTGCCCTCCCTGGCCGCTGCGTTGTCGAAGTGGCTGGATGAGCGTGAAGAGTCCGGCACGTGGCGTCCGAACGTCATCAAGTTCTCTCAGAACTTCCTCAAGGAAATCCGGCCGCGTGCCATGACTCGCGACATTGACTGGGGAATCCCGGTTCCAGGGTGGGAAGACCAGCCCTCCAAGCGCCTGTACGTCTGGTTTGACGCGGTCGTCGGCTACCTGTCCGCATCGATCGAGTGGGCGCGCCGAAGCGGCGATCCTGACGCGTGGCGCAAATGGTGGAACGACCCGGAGGCGCTGTCCTACTACTTCATGGGCAAGGACAACATTGTCTTCCACTCGCAGATCTGGCCGGCTGAACTGCTCGGATACAACGGTGAAGGTGCGAAGGGAGGCGAGCCGGGTGACCTCGGGCATTTGAACCTGCCCACAGAAGTGGTCTCGTCTGAGTTCCTCACCATGGAAGGCAAGAAGTTTGCCTCCTCACGCGGCATTGTCATTTACGTGCGTGACATGCTCAGCCGCTACCAGCCTGACGCGCTGCGTTATTTCATCAGCGCGGCCGGCCCGGAAACATCCGACGCGGACTTCACGTGGACGGAGTTCGTGCGCCGAACCAATTCGGAGCTGGTGGCAGGGTGGGGCAACCTGGTCAACCGCACCGCATCGATGATCCACAAGCGCTTCGGCGAAATCCCGCAGCCCGGTGAGCTCACCGACGATGATCGCGCATTGCTGGACGCAGTTGAAGCCGGCTTTGATGAGGTCGGCTCCCTGATCCGCACGCACCATCAAAAAGCCGCGCTGGGCCAGGCAATGCACCTGGTCGGCCTGGCGAACAAGTACGTGACTGATCAGGCGCCGTTCAAGTTGAAAGCTGAGGAAGAGCGCCCTCGTCTGGCAACAATCTTGTGGACACTGGCGCAGGTGGTGAGCGACCTGAACATTATGCTCAGCCCGTTCCTGCCGCACTCAGCCAACGACGTGGACACCGTGATGGGCGGCGAGGGCACCATCGCCCCCATGCCGCGCATCGATGAGGTTGAAGATCTGGACGTGACGAACGAGGATGGCTCACCGCGACGCTACCCGATTCTGACTGGCGACTACACGCATGTTCCTGAGTGGAAGCGCCATGATATTGAGGTTGGCCGTCCGATCGCCAAACCCGCGCCCGTCTTCCGTAAGCTTGACGACGCCATTGTCGACGAGGAGCTGGAGCGGGCTCAG
The DNA here is from genome assembly GCF_900106055.1 of Schaalia radingae. Lineage (NCBI taxonomy): Bacteria > Bacillati > Actinomycetota > Actinomycetes > Actinomycetales > Actinomycetaceae > Schaalia > Schaalia radingae. The sequence goes on from NZ_LT629792.1 coordinate 392,004, forward strand.
GCCTGACAGTGCCGCGTAGCTAGCGGCCCTCTTTACGTGCCGTGACTACTGCCGCGACGATCAGTCCCAGGCCCAGCAGGATCAGTGATCCGATGAGCAGGATTGACATGTTGACCGTGGAATGAATTCCCACGATGAACACGAGGACTCCTGCCATGATGATAATTGCCGCCCAGATGAGCTGCCCAACGTTGACGGATGGAGGTGGCGGGGGCGGCAACGCGGGTGCCGCAGGATTTTCGCCTTGCTCGGCAGAGCGCCAGTCCGCGCTGTCGGGCAGCGCCTCAGTGTCGGTCTTCTCTGGTGTTGATTCGTCGCTCATTGCTGCATCCTTATCCATTGCTGCGTGAAGATGATTGAGCAGTGTCTCCTGACTGTGCGCCGCTTTGAGACAGGTCGCCGCTCTGGATCGTGTCACCGGAGATATCTGCAGGCGCAGACTCGATGATGGTGACGCTGCCGTACACATTGGTGATTTCCAAGTTGATCCCGTGCTGAGGAGACCAGAAGTCATTGCGGAATGCCAGTTCCTCTGACACGAACTGCACTTCCGGAATCCATGGGCTGGACACCCGGCCTCCTTGTGCATCCAGCCAGTAGTCCGAGCGGATCAGACCGACTGAGCTGTACAGATGAAACCCCACCGGCTGATTTTGACGCATCACGATCGTCACATCGCCACCAATATCGTCCAGACGGATCGTTTTGAGCACATCTGCCGGTGCCTGCGAAAGATCCAGAGTGAATGAACCGGTGTCCGATAACTGCGTCGCAGTCCAGTCGTATGTCACGGCCGTGTCTGCCTCTGCCATACCCGGTTCTTCGCTCTCCAGGGTCTGCAGGTATTGCTCCTGCTCGTATTCGGAGTAGCCCACAGCCAGCACAAGTGGAGAGCATACTGCCACAAGAACGGACAGGCAGATCAGCCATGGCGCGCGACGCCCTCGAAAAGCCGTGAACGCAAGAACTATGCCGAGCCCCACGAGAACGCTCGCTGTCAGAACCACGAACACGCGTACCGCATCCACGCCGCCCAGACCTTCCTGAACGACCAACGCGCACGCTGCTGCAAGAGCAAGGACAATGAGGCCGGTAATGGCCAGGTTCGCCGGCATCGGCACAGAGGGCGAGGCCGGTCGCTGCGCAGGTGGCACCGTCCACGGATTGTTCGGCGTGCCGGTGGCAGGAGATGGTGTTGGCGCACTCACAGGCCGAGGCGCGCTGGCGGGGACATAGCTGGATGGTGGCACATGTGGTAGCGCGCCTTTCTGATGGTTACGCGTGTACTGCACCGCACCGGCAATCGCCATAATGGTCAGGATGATCGCGCCAAGAATGACGAGTGGGTAGATCCACGGCACTGCAGCACTGGAAGCCAGTCCGACCAGAGTTGTCACCAGTGCGCCCGCAAACCCCACATCGAATGTGCCGAATCGGATCAGCTGTTCACAGTGAATACGGCCGTCGCGGTACTCAGGCAGGAAAGCCCACGCCAGTCCATAGGCAGGCAAGATGAAAACGGAACACAGCAATCCCAGAACAATCGCCATTGCTCGCACGAATGCCAGATTCCAGCCAGTGCGCGCAGACATGCCGGCGCATACGCCTCCGACCAGGCGATCCTCACCGCGAAACCAGCCTGACCGACGGATGGAATCGAAAAACGATGAGGACCCGGGATCGGTGAAGGGTGTGCCTGCTGAATAACTCATGAAAACTACTGTGGCAGACTGAGTCGTTCACATCCATCGGGGAGAGCCCTGATTCCCCCCTGAAAAGAAGCTGAGAATCACGGTCCGGAGCGGTTTTGATGCCAAGATAGAACAGTGACAGCAGCCAATCGTGAGCGCGACAACGGGTGGATTCCGCCTGCCCGCCATGACTCCTCACGTCCACCGCTGATCCGCGCCACACATTCCTCACAGGCCATGCCGCGTCCGATCCTGGCCGGCGTCTGCTCCGGCATCAGCGTCCATATCGGATTACATGTATGGATCGTCCGCGCGATCTGCCTGTTGTTGTGCACGGTGGGAATCGGCATTCTCCTGTACGTCTGGTTCGCCGTCACCATGCAGGTGGACCGCGGCAGGCGCACAAGCCGATCAGATGGCGCGCTCGCCACCCCTTTGACGCGATCGACCTTTTCAGCCCGATCCAAAGGCGTATCCGCCCAGCTGCTTGCCGCCGGACTGATCGCGATCGGCCTTGCCACTGTTCTGGCGATCCTCGTGGCACTCAACGTCGCCCAGGCCGTTGACATCCCTGCCATACTCGCCTCCATCGTCGGACTGGCACTGGTGTGGAGCCAGAGCGCCTCGCGTCGCAAGAAACTCAGCGCGCTGAACATCGTACTGATCGCCGCCGGCGTCGCATTCTTCCTGCTCGGCATTTTCGCCCTGTTCTTCGGCAGCACGTCACGTTTCCTGGTGACTCGCTCCCTGTTCGTCGGCGTGGTGCTGATCGGTGGACTGATCTTCGCGGTTGCTCCGCTGTGGCTGCGAGCCTCAACGAACCTGTCAGCGACACGTGAACAGCAGGTGCGCGACGCCGAACGCGCAGATATTGCCGCTCACCTGCACGATTCAGTCCTGCAGACGCTGACACTGATACGCGCTCACGCCCAGGATCCGACCCGCGTCTCAGCATTGGCGCTGCGTCAGGAACGCGAACTGCGATCCTGGCTGTACACGGGTCACCACGAAGTGTCCGACTCCTTTGCCGCAGCTCTTCGCGAGTCCGTTGAGAACGTCGAATCCCGCTACGGCGTCCCGATCGAGGTAGTAAGCGTGGGAGATTGCGTGCCCACCGTTCAGGCCCTCGCCCTGGTTGCCGCCACCACGGAGGCCGCCACGAACGCTGTGCGTCATGGTCGCCCACCGGTCACCATCTACGCGGAAGTCGGCTCAATCAGCCTTGATGTCTACGTGAAAGATCAGGGCGAGGGCTTCGACCTGGACACAATCCCTGATGATCGCCACGGCATCCGACACTCCATCATCGGCAGAATCGACCGGGTTGGCGGCACGGTGACGATCCGTCGCCTATCATCTGGTACCGAGATCCACATGAGTGTCCCCATCGACGAGGGCGACGCTGCGCCTTCGGAGACCACTGAAAACTGAGAGGGAAGAACTGGTGAGTATTCGCATCGTCGTCATCGATGACCATCCTCTGGTGAGAGCAGGTGTGCGCTCCGAACTGGAAGAATCGGGCGCTGACCTGACCGTGGTGGGCCAGGCCGCTGATGTGGACGGCGCTGTTGCGGCCTGCCGTGATCTGCAGCCTGACGTGGCACTGCTGGATGTCCACTTGCCGGGCGGGCAGGGTGGTGGTGGCGCGGAAGTCGTGGCGCGTTGCGCAGATATCCCGCGGGTGCGCTTCCTGGCACTGTCGGTGTCAGATTCGCCCGAGGATGTGGTGAGCGTGATCAGAGCAGGCGCTCGCGGATATGTCACAAAGTCGATTTCACCTGGCGACCTGCTGGAAGCCATTAAACGCGTTGCGAGCGGGGACGCGGCATTTTCGCCCCGCCTGGCAGGTTTCGTACTTGACGCGTTCGGCACGCGTGAGGTGGCGGTCCACGAGGACGAACTGGATCTGCTTTCAGCGCGCGAGCAGGAAGTCATGCGCTTGATTGCGCGTGGCTACACGTACAAGGAAGTTGCAGCCGAGCTGTTTATCTCGGTGAAAACAGTCGAGACACACGTGTCAGCGGTGTTGCGCAAACTGCAGTTGTCGAACCGCAATGAACTGACCCGGTGGGCGGCTCAGCGTCACTTGATCTGACTAGTGGCTACGCGAAAAGCCACTGCGTGATGGTTGCCCACACGGGTGGGGCAGTGGTGGGGTCCACGAAAAGTGCGGGTTCCGACAGGCCAAGCTCGGCCTGTGCCTCCTCAGGCACGACGACAATGGCATACAGGCACGAAGGGACACCCAGCGTGATGATCATGTCTGTCGTTTCCCATTGGCGCACTCCTGCGGTGCTGAGATCCTCCCCACCGTCGTTCATTGCGGCAAGTGTGTCAGTTGTCAGCAAGTTCAGAGTCCACTGGCCAGACTGGAGCTCGCGCGCCAGCGTGCTGTCATCCCCTCCAGCCTGAGCAGCACCTTTCAGCACCTGGTCGCACCGAGTGCTGTCTGCTGAGTACAGCCCTTCCAGCAGCTCCACACTCATCAGGATCGGCCCCTCGTGAACAGAGGGGCGAGGCATAAGGTCGAGGAACTGTCCGACAACGGATGGAAGCTCTTCCGGGGGCAGAGCATAGAGGTGAACGCCGTCGTTGCTGTGCTTGGCGATCGTTGTTGATCTGGAGCTGATCCACGCTTCAACGGCCTGGGCTGAATGGGGGCGAACGTCGAGAGCCTGGAATCGAGAGCGCACCGAGTACGCTGCGTTGAGTGCCTCCAGAGCTGTGGGGGTCGGGTCGCCCGATTCGTCAAGGATATGAGCGTCCACCAGTGAATGATGAACAGCATCTGACAGTGGCTCGCCATTGATGATGAAGGATGTCAGTTCGTTCCATTCGTCTTCCGATATGACGAGGACGGGTCCTCCAGCGGTAGCCTGCACAGTTGCCATGAAACTATCCTTCGCGTGAGTGGTCGGTTGGCGCGGCCGGCATCGCCTCAAGGCTTGCACCAACGTTTTCGAAAAGTTCGTAGTGTGCGCCGTAGTCGCGGGTCGCGCACGACAGCGTTGCCGTGTAACCGCGCGGCTGGTCTGGATCGAGCCACGTGAACTGACGTATCGTGATGGATTCGTCATCGAGGATGTAGCACCCCAGGCGCGCGAAACCCTTCCATTTTTGCGTGGCGACTTCAGACAGGTCCAGCAGGACGAACCCTGGGATTTCGTTGAGCAATGCGTGCGTGGTGGTGTCTCGCCACTCCAGGTCGCCTAGGTCGTTGGGAACCGACGCGACGGTGATGACCAGGTTCGGTGCGTATACGCCACCGCCGCTGTTCTGCGTCTGCGCAGCGATGCAGTCGATTGCCGAGTCATTTCCCTGAGACTGTGAACCCGCCGGGTTGTCGGGTTTCACTTGCGTCCACCCCTCTGGAAGGAGGGCGCTGACGACATGCCCGTGAACTGTTGGAGAGCTGTCAGATGTCATGCCACTCATTGTGCATCGCTCCTTTGAGCATCGGTACCGGACTCAGTGGTGTGATCCACGCGCGAGGCTTTCAGAGCGCGCTGCTGTTCGTGCCATTCGGGATACATCTGTTTGGGAAGATCAAAGTTAAAGAAACTGAGAATGACGCCAATCATGGGAATAAAAATCAATGCCAGCATGAGTGCGGATAGCGGTTTGGAAAGTTGACTGTCCTGCAGATTGCCTGTGAGTGCCAGAACTAAAGAACCAGCGAAGAAGAAAAGAGCGATCGAAGGCTCGCCAAGGGCTATTGAGTTCTTAGAACCAAGCCACTGCGCCTGCTTGCGGAAAAAACGCCCTGGCCATGTGTCAGTGAACATAGCTAAAGCCCACATCACAGCCATCAGGATCCCAAAAATACATCCCAAGGCAATCAAGCCAGGATCCTCCTTTCAAATAGCCCGTCGTCACTCATGAGCTCAGTGGAATAGTTTGGAGACCAGTGACAGTGCACTGTCTCCCACCGCATCCCCAAACTTCGATGCCGCAAGTCCTCCGATTGCACCGCCGATGAGGCTGCCCGCGAGAATTCCAACGGGTCCACCAAACGTTCCGATCATACCGCCGATCTTCGCGCCAGCCGTAGCTCCAGCCCAGCTGCTGACACCACTGACAGCGGCGCGCGTACCGGCACGCGCGATACGCTCGCCTTCACCCATCTGAGGATTATGGGCATCGGCTTGATATTGCTCGTACCCCTTCAGTCCGGCACTGAGGACATTCATGCCCCTGCCGACCCACTTGGTGGCAGGATGCGAAAGAATTTTCGAGGCGCCCTTCGAAATCTTCGCAGCGGTACTTCCTGCCTGACCCGATTTTGCCACCCAGTTCTTCGCTTTGGTCATGGATGAAAGCCGCTCGAACGTGCCCATGCTCTTGGGGGAGACGAACTTGCCACCTGCCCCGCGTGGCGCGAAACGGAATCTTGAGTCCATCGGCAGCCACTGTGCGGCTTTACCAAGGTTCTTGGCGCGCGAGAAAGCCCAAGGTGCCAGAGCCAACCCAAGACCTGGTGGGAATAGGCTCTTAATGAGCTCTTCGAGGAAATTGAGTTGGTCTTCGCACGCACTATCCATTGTCTCGTGCGCTTCCTGCTCACTTTGACGCAGTTGGTAAGCAGTTTCACCCGCGGCGTTGTACGCCGTGACCTTCCTGTTGTACTCAGCAATTTCAGCAGGACTGGGGTCGCCAACGGGCGGAGTTGGTTCGTTGATCACGTCGCCCGTGACGATCAGACCATTGCCGGATGCTGTGCTTCGTGCTTGAGCAAAATCGTTGCGAATTCCTCTGATAGTGCCAGAAAACGTTGTCAGTGCTGTTGTGAATCTGCCCAAAGAATTTGCGCACTCGAGCAGAGAATCTATCGCTGTGCTGATCTTGTTGACAGACGCGTCATGTGTTTCGCCCTCCAGAGCATCACTGGTGGAGCGACGAACGTCCGAAAGGTTATCGACGTAGTCATCCAGTGAGTCTTTTGCTGCGTTCAGCGATGCGACAGATGAATCTATCTGCGACGGATCAGCTTCGACGCTGGTGTCAATTGCCATCTCAGTCTCATTCCCTTAGGGCTGCTGCGTGTAGGTTGAGGAAAATCGGCCTTGGTGTGTGGTATCAACGTGGACAAACGTCTTGATCGCCGTGTCCATGCCCGACGCGAATGTCTCGACCTGCTTGCCTGCTGCGGCGATGCTTTCCTGCAACGCTGTTGTGAAGGATGAACAGGCAGCGTCCGAACGCCCCGTTCCCTGTGGTGCGTTGAGCGTGATGCTGCGGATACTTGCGGCGGTTGAATGTGCCTCGCTGGCAGCCTTATGCGCCTCAGCGGTATCTACTACCAGATTCATACTTAGAGGCTACAGCGGGGTATTCGATCTTTCAATGGTGTGACTTAAACTACGGACTTCAGAGAATGTCAACTTCAATTGCCCCCTTGGAGTGATGTAGGTCATCTTGTTACGATGTGCACGCACCTAGTGACCGCGTAAAGGAGCAATGGTGAATACCACGTATCGTCGTCGCGTGGCTGCAGGAATTGCAGCCGGCACGTTTGTAACTTTAGGCTTCGGAGTAGCCGCACAGGCCGACACGGCGCAGTCAGATGCTGAGCCCATGTCGGCTTCTTCTGACTCACCAGCACCAGCACCGGCGTCGCCTACATCGGAGCGAGCCGCCCGGCAGAACAATATTGTGACTCTTGATCTGTACAAGCTTACAGACGTTCACGGTCATATCTCCCAGGTATCGAAGGACGGGAATGTGACCGAAGCCGGTCTTGCCGCTGTTGGCTGTTACCTTGACCAGGCCCGTGCAGCCAACACAAACTCGACGTTTACGCTGCTGGGCGACAACATCGGAGCAAGCCCCTACGTCAGCGGCTCGTTGAACGATAATCCCACAATTGAAGCTCTCAACCTTTTGCGCCCGGATGCCTCGACGATCGGCAACCACGAACTCGACATGGGCCAGGAGGTCTTCAAGCAGCGGGTTGACGGTTCAGCTGCCGACCAGTTCGTCCAGGCTCAGTTCCCCTACCTGGCAGCCAATGTCAAAGGGATGGGCACCTACCGTAATGATCAGGGCGAAGAAGTACCCTACCTGGGTGACACGAAGATTGTGAGCACGCCCTCCGGTGTCAAGGTCGCTTTCATTGGTGCGATAGCGCAGGACGTTCCCTACAAGCTCTCACCCAAAACCACTGAGGGCCTGACATTTGAAGACCCCATTGCGGCTGTTAACGACCTTGCAGGTTCCCTCAAGTCGAGCGGACAGGCCGACGTTGTGATCGCCATGCTTGACGACGACGTGAAGAACAACTTCCCGAAGATGGGGAAGAATGTCGACGGCCTCATGGGTGGTGACACGCACGTGCCATACGACTTCGACATGGTGGACGGAGCCGAAGGTAACAAGCTCTCAGCGGTAGCTTCCGGCTCGTACACCGACAACCTCGGCGTGCTGCACATCCAGTACGACACCGCGAAGAACACAGTTGTTGAATCCAGCGCGGACCTGATCCCCGCCAGCGAAATCGCGCAATGCGGCGAGGATCCTGACATCAAGGACGTCGTCACCAACGCTGAGAAGATGGCGAAAGAAAAAGGCCAGAGCGTTGTTGCCACAATCGCTCCCAACGCGAAGTTCTCACGCGGAGTCTTCGACAAGGCCGAGGGGGAGTCGGCCGGCCCCGGATCCAACCGTGGCATCGAATCAACACTGGGAGGTCTGGCTGCAGACGCAATGCGTCACGCCGTGACCACCCCTGACGGCGAACCCGTGGACATCGGAATGATCAACGCCGGTGGCCTGCGAGCCGATCTTCAGGCCAATGACAAGGGCGAAATCACCTACGCCTCCACATTCGCGGTCATGCCATTTTCGAACCAGATTGGATACGTGACCCTCAAAGGCTCTGACATTAAGCAGGCACTTGAACAACAGTGGAAGACCAACCTCAATTCGCAAAACTCCCGCCCGATGCTCAAGCTTGGCCTTTCCTCCAATGTCTCCTACACCTATGATCCCGCCAAACCGTACGGTGAGCGCATCACATCCGTCCTCGTCAACGGAGCTCCGATCGACGAGTCCGCCTCCTACACGGTGGGGTCGGTGACGTTCCTGCTCAGTGGCGGTGACAGCTTCGACGCCCTGACCAACGGCGGTGAACCGGTCATTTCACAGGGACTCGACAGGGATTACTTCAATGAGTACCTCAAGGCTCACGAGGGGGAACTGGCCCCTCGAGCACTTAAAGGATCAGTCGGCCTGTCACTGTCAGGTGAGGCGGTGCCGAACAACTCGGTTATCTCGATCGACCTGCGTGGACTGTCCTTCAGTGAAGGCCCGGGAATCACCGACACGGTCACCGTGAGTGCAGGAAGCCAGAAGGCAACCGCCAAGGTGAATAACTCACTGGTCGAACCTCAGGCCAATACGGAGGCCAGCATCATCACCACTGATGGTGCAGGTCAGGCTCAGGTTGAGCTGACTGCTCAGGCTGACTGCTCGGCGACCCCCGGACAGGTAGTCGAGCTGCCACTGACCGTGTCGACCGATGCCGGTGATGTTGTCACAGCGGCCAATGGCCTGGTTGTGCGCGTCTCCTGCCCGGCCGCCCAGCGTCCCGTTGAGGAGGGAAAGGCGCCAGCAGGTGCCCCTCAGACCGGTAAGATCGCGCGGACAGGTGCCACCGATTCAGTTGCGATTGCTGCCCTGGTCCTTGCCGGCGTGGGAGCTGCGCTGACGATGCGTCGCCACCGCGCCTAAGATCGCTGTCACATCCGCCCTGGGCATCGCGCGGGTACGGAAATGCCCGTGCGATGCCCTACAGTGGAGTCGATGAATCAGCGTTATTTTTCAACCAGACGGCCACGTATCGCCCTTCCGGACCTGGGATTCACCCAGGCGACAACGGAGCCTGACGCCGCCCTCGTCAATGACACAGATGTCGATGCGCTGCTGGACGGGCTGAACGATCAGCAACGCGACGCCGTCACCCACGAGGGCAGTCCGCTTTTGATTCTGGCTGGTGCCGGGTCAGGTAAGACGCGTGTGCTGACCCATCGCATCGCCTGCCTGCTGGAAACGGGGCGCGCACGCGCCAGTGAAATCCTGGCGATCACCTTCACGAACAAAGCGGCAGCTGAGATGCGTGAACGCGTGGCGAACCTGATTGGGCCTGCGGCAAGATCCATGTGGGTGTCCACATTCCACTCGGCGTGTGTGCGGATCCTGCGCAAGGAACACGCTGCGGCAGATTTGACATCAACGTTCACGATTTACGATGCGCAAGATTCGCAGCGTCTGATACAGATGGTGCTCAAAGCCGCCAACGTCGATGTCAAACGCTTCACGCCGAAAATGGTGGCCGCACGAATCTCTGACCTGAAGAATGAGCTGGTCGCTCCCGCCCAGTTCGAGGCGAATGCGCCCAACGATCCGATCTCGCAGGTTGTGGCGGAAGCGTATGTCGAATACGACAAACGACTGCGCCAGGCTAATGCCCTCGATTTTGATGATCTGATTTCGCGCACAGTAGCCCTGCTGCGCGACAAACCCGCCGTCGCTGAGCACTACCACCGACGTTTCCGTCACATCCTGGTCGACGAATACCAGGACACGAACCACGCGCAATATGTGCTGGTTCGACTGCTCACCGGCAGTGGCGATGACGGTGTCGACAGCGCGGAGCTGACAGTTGTGGGTGATTCGGACCAGTCGATCTACGCGTTTCGCGGCGCCACGATCCGCAACATCGAAGAATTCGAACGCGATTTTCCCGGTGCCCGCACGATCTTGCTGGAACAGAACTACCGATCCACGCAGAACATTTTGTCCGCAGCCAACGCCGTCATTGCCCGCAATCAGGGCCGCCGCCCGAAGAATCTGTGGACCGCTCACGGTGACGGGGCGCCGATCGTGGTGGCCGCACTGGACAGCGAATATGACGAAGCGCGTTTCCTCATCAAAGAAATCCGTCGCCTGCACGATCAGGGAATTGACGAGGGTGACATCGCGGTGTTTTATCGCACGAACGCGCAATCACGTGCCTTGGAAGAACTCCTGGTCCAACAGGGAATCGCCTACCGCCTGGTGGGTGGCACGCGCTTCTACGAACGCAAGGAAATCAAGGATGCGATCGCCTATCTGCAGGCCGTGGTCAACCCCGACGACACGGTGTCGCTGCGGCGGATCCTCAACACTCCGCGCCGCGGCATCGGTGCGCGCGCCGAGGGTGCATTGCTGGCGCACGCAGACCTGTATAACGTGTCGCTGGGTGAAGCGATTCGACACGTCTGGGTCCACGCAGGCAGTCCCGCTGGTGAAGGGGAAGGGATCGAGATCCCTGAAACAGAAGAAAAGTCAGCAGCGGAATCTGCCGGCGCCCCTGTCCCGTCCGTTCAGGGGCTTACCCCGCGGGCATCTGCATCTGTCGCAGGTTTCTGGGGGCTGCTTGAAGCCGCACGCGCACTGGACAGGGCCGGCGCGCCGCCAGCCGATATTCTCGACGAGATCCTTGACCATTCCGGCTACCTTGCCGAACTCAAGCGCTCAGATGACCCTCAGGATGCATCGCGCGTGGAGAACCTGGCTGAACTGCACACTGCTGCCACGACGTTCCGTCAAAGTGAACCGGAAGGAACGCTGCTCGACTACCTCGAACGCGTCTCACTGGTGGCTGACTCCGACCAGGTGCCGTCCGATGAGGAGCGTGGCGGCTTTCTGACGCTGATGACCGTTCACACCGCCAAGGGCCTGGAATTTCCCGTTGTTTTCGTCACCGGTATGGAGGATGGCATCTTCCCGCACCAGCGCTCCCTGGGCGAAGAAGCTGAACTTGAAGAGGAACGCCGCCTCGCGTATGTAGCGATCACGCGAGCCCGCTCACGCCTGTACCTGACGAGGGCGGGGCAGCGTTCCGCCTGGGGCACACCGCAGGAATTGCCGCCCTCACGCTTCCTGGATGACATTCCGCCCGAGCTGATCGATGAGCGCTCCTCCATGACATCGACAGAACGCCTGCGTCAGGTGCACCGACAACGCACCGACCGGTACGGTGACGCTGATGCGGCACCGGCATTCGGGTCAGGGCATTCAAATCTGAGGAGCGCTGCTTTCCGCCTTGCGGGTCGGCGCGCCGTCCGAATGGGAGTTCCACCGGCTCAGCAGGCGGAGCCTCCCTCGGACACGACGTCGCTGGTACTGAAGACCGGTGACGTGGTCGAGCATGCGACGTTCGGACGTGGCACCGTGCTGAGCGTGGAAAACAGTGGGGCGCGGGCCGTGGCGCGTATTGACTTTGCCGGCCGGACGAAGAATCTGCTGATCCGAATGGCTCCGCTGACGAAGATTTCATAGGAATTTTGTCCAAAGGGTAGGACTGAAGGCCTCCTTCACGGTAGTCTGAAGGCGATGTCTCGATGTCAAGGTAATTTGTGGCGTCGAAGAAGATCGTGCGAATACTGAAAAGGAGACAGGCGTGGACCTATACGAGTACCAGGCGAAGGAACTGTTCAAATCGCATGACGTGCCAATCCTGCCGGGTATCGTCATCACCGAGGCTGACCAGGCAGTTGACGCTGCGAACACGTTGAACGCTGACCTTCTCGTCGTGAAAGCGCAGGTGAAAACGGGCGGCCGCGGGAAAGCCGGTGGCGTCAAACTGGCTCGCAGCGGCGACGAGGCCCGCGAACATGCCAGCAAGATTCTCGGCATGGACATTAAGGGGCATACCGTCAATACGGTGATGATCACCGCCGGATGCGATATTGCCGAGGAATATTACTTCTCAATCTTGCTCGATCGTGCGAACCGTCAGCACCTGGCGATGTGTTCACGTGAAGGCGGCATGGACATTGAAACCCTCGCCAAGGAGCGCCCCGAAGCACTGGCCCGCGTTCCCCTGGATGCGCAGCGCGGCATTGACGAGGACGTTGCGCGCGACATCCTGACTCAAGCAGGATTCGAGGGCGACACGCTCGAAAAGATCGTGCCCGTCCTGGTCAAGCTCTGGGACACCTATCACGGCGAAGATGCCACGCTGGTGGAAGTCAACCCGCTCGTCCTGACACCAGAAGGCGACGTCATCGCGCTGGACGGCAAAGTCACGCTCGATGACAACGCGCGCTTCCGTCATGCCGAGCATGAACAGTTCATCGATACTGCAGCTGAAGACCCTCGCGAAGCAATGGCGAAAGCTGCGGGCTTGAATTATGTGCGACTGCAGGGCGAAGTCGGCATCATCGGTAACGGTGCCGGCTTGGTGATGTCCACCCTCGACGTTGTTGCGCTCGCAGGTGAGGAATACGGTGTCAAGCCCGCGAACTTCCTGGACATCGGCGGCGGAGCGTCCGCTGACGTGATGGCCAAGGGCCTGGATGTCATCCTCGGAGACGAACAGGTGCGCGCCGTGTTCGTCAACGTGTTCGGTGGGATCACTGCATGCGACCAGGTGGCGCAAGGTATCGTTGAAGCACTGTCGATCCTCGGTGACAACGCCACGAAGCCGTTGGTGGTGCGCCTTGACGGAAACCGCGTTGATGAGGGACGCGAAATCCTCCAGCAAGCCAGTCACCCGTTGGTCCACATGGCACACACCATGGACGGAGCAGCCCGCATGGTGGCGCAGCTGGCTGCCGGCGTCGAGCCCGACCCTGAAGACACATCCGATCCGGCCGCCCCGCTGGCCTGAAACCTGGAAGCACAAGGAGACTTCTCATGTCGATTTTTCTTGACTCACACTCACGCGTCATCGTCCAGGGCATGACCGGATCAGAGGGACGCAAGCACACCCAGCGCATGCTCAACTCGGGCACCGCCATTGTCGGCGGCGTCAACCCGCGCAAAGCCGGACAGTCCGTGACATTCGATGTCCAGGGATACGGGCCGATGGCTGACCAGGTCACCGACGGCCCTGTCGACATCCCTGTGTTTGGAACGGTTGCAGAAGCGGTGAAGGAAACGGGTGCCACAGTATCCGCCATTTTCGTGCCGCCGGCATTTGCGAAAGACGCTGTACTCGAAGCTGTCGATGCCCGCGTGGAGACGGTCGTGGTCATCACTGAAGGCATCCCGGTCGCTGACTCCACGGAGTTCGTGGCTCGCGCACGTGAAGCGGGCGTGCGCGTGATCGGACCGAACTGCCCGGGCATTATCAGCCCCGGACAGTCGAACGTCGGCATCACCCCGGCAGATATTACCGGCCCAGGACGGCTGGGACTGGTATCGAAGTCAGGCACACTGACCTACCAGATGATGTTCGAACTGCGTGACATCGGCTTTACCACCTGCCTGGGAATCGGTGGTGATCCGGTTATTGGCACCACGCACATTGACGCGCTCGAAGCCTTTGAAAATGACCCCGACACCGAATTGGTCGTCATGATTGGTGAAATCGGTGGCGACGCGGAAGAGCGCGCAGCTCAGTGGATTTCCGAACACATGACCAAACCGGTGGTGGCCTACGTTGCCGGTTTCACGGCTCCGGAAGGCAAGACGATGGGGCATGCCGGCGCGATCGTGTCTGGATCTTCCGGCACGGCCGCGGCGAAGGCTGAAGCACTCGAGGCCGTCGGCGTGCGGGTGGGTCGTACACCTTCCCAAACTGCCATCATCGCTCGCGAGATTCTGCAGAAATAACATCCGGTCGTGCACCGCTGATCGTGAATGAACTTTCTCATGGTCGGCGGTGCACCTCCATGTGTGGGCGCGGATGCGAGACGATGAAGAACGATGACGCACTCACCTGACTCTTCCCCATCGCAGCGCCCTGACAGGCAGCGCGCAGAAGCGGACCTGTCCGCTGATGAGATCCCAACCGAGGTGGTTGGCGCGTGGCTTGAGGAGGAAGACCGTGAAGCCGGTGCGTCGCTGATTTTTGTGCCGGCTCACGATGAGGCAGACAGTGATGATGAACCCGAATTGGATAATTCGGAAAAAGAAACTGAACGCCTCGACCTTGACGGAACCGATGAATCGGCACCTCAGGTGCACGACGAGGAACCTCACACCACTCGCACCGCCGTGCGGCGACGCACGATCCGCATCGCACTGCCTGACGGGTGGGCACGCTCCGGCCTGGCCGGCATTGAGGCGGCCCTGATCGGATGGGCGTTCATGATGGTCGTGACGCTGGTGGGGTACTGGTTCGTCTCGCAGAACCCCTGGCTGGCGTCGACCAGCTGGGACGATGCTCGGGCAGTGGGTGGTGACCTCTGGGCTGCGACGCTGGGAGCGCCGATCACGGTGGGGCAGAGCGACATCCTCGCCATTCCGACACTGCTCGGAGCGCTGCTGATCATCATTTTGCGTGTTCTTCTGCTGCCGGGACGGGATTTTCCTGCCGCCGCGCAGTGGATGGCTGTCCCCACGTTTGCAGTCACGGCGCTCATTACAGCTGGAGCGTCCTCGGCTCACATCAACGTGTGGCGCGCACTGCCCGGTGCGCTCGTCATTCCGCTTCTGGCAGCGACCTGGGCGGTAGTTGCTGCTCGACACACGTGGACATGGCCCACGATTTCATCTGAACGGCGCGAATCGTTGACATGGCTGTGGTCAGGGCTGCGCCTTGGTCGCGTTGCCGTGGCACTGACAGTGCTGTTCAGCCTGATCATGAGCGCCGTGTCAATCCTTGTTTCTCTTCAGCGTATCTCCGGTATCCACGAACTGCTCTTTGCTTCGACCAAGGACACGGTCATCATCAACATTGTTCAGGCCTTGTTTGCTCCGTCGATCATGGCATGCGCACTGGCGTGGATCGCGGGGCCTGGTTTCTACGTGGGTGCCGACGCCCTCCATTCAGCGGCGAACGCGCCTGTTGCGCCGATTCCGGCGATCCCGATCCTTGCGGCCGTCCCACAGACAGCTCCGGGCCACTGGGTGGCCTGGGCGCTGGTGGGAGTGGGAATCCTGCTGGGCGCATGGGCGGCGTGGCGGCATCGTATGACGCACCTGTGGAAGCAGGCGGCTGCGATGGGAGTGGCCACCGTGATCACTGCGCTCGTCATCGCAGCATGGCTTGCCTCGTCGCGCATGTCGTTGGGGTCGACCCGTCTGAGTGTCGTTGGCCCGCGCGTGTGGTGGAGCGTGCTGTTCGTCGTACTGGAAGTGTGCATGGTCGCGCTCGCGGTGTCCCTGGCAGCACATCCGACCACGATCGCGTGGGTGCGCCGAGCGGCCGCAGCTTTGACGGCGTGGACGAAGGCGCGTATTGCCGCATGGAAGGAGAATCGCGCCCAGTCATCGACGAGGGAGACGCCCCTTCCAGCTCCTGACCTGAATGAAGCCGGCGAAGAGACGCCGGAGGAAGAGGAAACGGCGCTGGAAGAAGAGGCGACAGAAGAACTGCCCGCTCCTCCGCGTGCTCCGGATGCCCGCATGGAAGCACTCAAAGCCAGCGCTGCGCCCACGGAACCCATCGCCGTGTCAGACAATACTGACAACAGTGACGAAGATCTGAAAGATCACAGCTAGTCGCATATCCGGCGCCGCCCTCGTACACTAAAAGAGGCCGCAACTGGCGAGGGTGGAGGACCACCGGGAAGCGGCTGAAGCAGCCTCGCACGGCGCCGCCCGCCTGGGCGCTGAGGACCGACCTTGAACCCCCTTGGAGGAAGAATTGTCAGTCCGTTTGGATAACCTCGAACCCGTTGATGTCCGCCCGATCCGCAGAGCACTGATCTCCGTTTACGACAAGACCGGCCTGGTTGACCTGGCTCGCGCACTCGCTGATGCTGGCGTCGAAATCGTGTCCACCGGTTCAACTGCACAAAAAATCCGTGACGCGAAGATTCCTGTGACGCCCGTGGAAGACGTGACTGGTTTCCCCGAGGTGCTGGAAGGCCGCGTCAAGACGCTGCATCCGAAGATCCATGCCGGCATTCTCGCTGATCAGCGCAAAGCCGATCACCGCCAGCAGCTCGAAGACCTGGGGATCGCAGCATTCGACCTGGTGGTATGCAATCTGTACCCATTTGAGGACACGGTTGACTCGGGCGCAGGATTCGACGAATGTGTTGAGCAGATTGACATCGGCGGCCCGTCGATGGTGCGCGCTGCTGCGAAGAACCATCCCTCCGTTGCCATTGCTACCAACCCGGAGCAATACGACGCGGTGATCGACGCTGCACGCTCTGAGGGATTCACTCTGGAGGAGCGTCGCGAACTGGCAGCGGCCGCATTCCGTCACACAGCAGATTACGACGCCGCCATCGCTGACTGGTTCGAAGACGAACTGGATGCTGACCTTGATGTTGACGAGTCGGCTGAAGCCGATGACGTTGATGACGCACAGTGGCCACCGGTGCTGGTCTCTGCTTTCGAACGCCTCCACACCTTGCGTTATGGCGAAAACCCGCATCAGGATGCCGCCGTATACGGCGACATCGTCGAGCTGATGGGCGAGGGCGAAGTTGACGTTGAGTTTGACGAGCCAGGCGATGAACAGGACGGCGACGACACGACCCAGGACCTGCTGCCTGGCATCGCGAACGCGCGCCAACTGCATGGCAAAGCGATGAGCTACAACAACTACACCGATGGTGACGCAGCACTGCGCGCAGCATTTGACCATGACGAGCCGTGCGTGGCCATCATCAAGCACGCGAACCCGTGTGGGATCGCCATTGGCGCAGATGTGGCGGAAGCACACCGCAAGGCGCATGCATGCGATCCTGTGTCAGCATTCGGCGGAGTGATCGCAGTCAACCGTGAGGTCAGCGTCGAACTGGCCAGGCAGATCAAACCGATCTTTACCGAGGTCGTCCTGGCGCCCTCCTACGCCGAAGGCGCACTGGAAGTACTGGAAACGAAGAAGAACCTGCGAATCCTGCAGGTAGTGCCACCGGTACGCGGAGCCCTGGAGTTCAAGCAGATTTCCGGGGGACTGCTGGTGCAGGAACGCGACGACATTGACGCTGACGGTGACGATCCGGCGAACTGGACTTTGGCGGCAGGCGAGCCGGCCGATGAGGCAACACTGCGGGACCTGGAGTTCGCATGGCGCACCGTGCGAGCCGTGCGGTCGAACTCAATCCTGCTGGTTCACGACGGAGCAAGCGTCGGGGTTGGCATGGGGCAGGTCAACCGCGTGGACTCCTGCCGTCTGGCGGTCGAACGCGCGAACACGCTGGGTGGTCGCACAACAGGTGACGCCGCTGCTGACAAGGTGGATTCGGCGGGCGGTGCACGCACGGCTGATGTGGTCGCTGACGAGCCGGAGCGTCGCTCCGAAGGTGCCGTTGCCGCCTCGGACGCATTCTTCCCGTTTGCTGACGGCCTCCAGGTGCTGATCGATGCCGGCGTGAAAGCTGTCGTTCAGCCCGGTGGATCGATCCGCGACAACGAGTCGATCGAAGCGGCACAGGCCGCTGGCATCACGATGTACATGACGGGAACCCGTCACTTCGCGCACTGACAGGCGCTCAACGATCTGCATATGCGGGGTAGAGTCAGCTCTACCCCGCAATGTAGATGGGGCTGTCTTCGCACGCATGGGCCTGCCTCCTCATAATGGAACGCAGACCGACACGTCAACGTGAGGAGCTTAGTCCATGTCCACGGTTGCCAAACGAATCATCATCGCCCTGGTGGCACTGATTGTTGTCGCCGCTGCGATGCTTGGAGTCGCTGTCGTCAGGTGGGGACCCAACTTCGGTATTTGGCTGACTGAGCCCAGTCCACAGCGCTACGGTGAAGTCGCCCTCGGCCATCTTGACCAGGGAATCAACGCATCGTCCGAAGCCTGGCAGGATGAGCGCCCACGAGTCGAACAGGCAATCAGCGAAGCCACCAGCATTGACGAGGTCGACGCTGTCCTGTCCGATGCCGTCAAAATTGCGGGAACGAAGCACTCATTCCTCATGACGGCGGACGAAGCGCAAGAAGCCGTCGACGAGTACGAAGCGCCGAGCGTGGAAGAAAACGACGGTGTCGTGACTGTTCATATGCCCGCGTTTATGGGCACACCCGACCAGGGCAGCGAGTACGCGCAAACTATTGCGCAAGCTGTGTCCGGAGCGAATGTGTGCGCGGCGGTGATTGACCTCAGTGAAAACGGTGGTGGCGACATGGGGCCGATGATTGCCGGTATCTCGCCACTGATTCCTGACGGTCCCGTGTCCTACTTTGTTACGGGCGGAGGCGAAAGCGCCGTCATGTTGGAGAGCGGGAAGGTCAGCGGCGGCGGAAGGCCCACGACCGTTGACATCACGGAAAAGTCAGAGGTGCCGGTCGCGATTGTCACCGGTGAACACACTGGCAGCTCCGGTGAGCAGGCTTTGCTCGCTTTTAAAGGCGTACCGAATACGCGCGTGTTTGGCCAGCCGACCGCAGGATATGCCACGGTCAATACACCGTTCCCGCTGTATGGAGGAAAGCAGCTTGTGGTCACAGTCGGCGTGACGAAAGACCGCATGGGAACGACTCACGCGGAAGATCCGATCGCACCGGATGTGACGATGGAACCGGCTCAAGCGGTGAACGCGGCAACGCAATGGGCGCGCGACCAGGGTTGTCAGTAGATCGCTCAGCGTTGCCCTGCCGCGAACTCGCCTGTATTCACGTCGATGACCATGCGTTCAGGTCCGGCAATGGCGGGCGGTTCGCGGAATAAGAGGCGCATCAGGCACGGTTGGGGGGTCGTTCATACGACGTAGCATGACGCAGAAAGATGAACTGCGTTCGACAATGCGATAACAAGAAGAGAACGGCCTTGATGTTCTAATTTACCGACTGTAATATTAGGGTGTTAACTGCCGTGAAAGGACAATGATGACTGACGCTGCTTACCCATTCCAAGATGCTGCTTTGTCGACCACTGAACGCGTCGACGACCTGCTGGGACGCCTGACGGTTGAAGAAAAAGCCGGACAACTGACCCAGTACTTCTACCTCGCTATGGCGTTGAACCAGCAGGACGGCGCGCCCGCTGACGGAGATGATGCGAACACAGCCCAACGCGCGATGGTGGAAAAAGCGATTAAAGCGGGGCGAGTAGGATCACTCCTGTTCGTCAACGAAGCCTCTGAGACGAACCGGCTGCAGAAACTGGCGATTGAGCACCATCGTTTCGGAATCCCATTGATCTTCGGCTACGACGTCATCCACGGTTTGCGTACCATCTTCCCGGTGCCACTGGCAATGGCAGCAAGCTGGGATCCTGACAGTGCCTCGGCCGCCCAGCGCATCGCAGCACGCGAGGCGCGTTCAGTCGGTATTCACTGGGCATTTGCACCGATGGTCGACATTGCACGCGACCCGCGATGGGGTCGCATCATTGAAGGAGCAGGTGAAGATCCCTACCTGGGTGGTGCGATGGCTGCCGGACAGGTGGCAGGCTTCCAGGGCGGTGCGGGTGCGGACGACGCTGTGCCAGGTGACGCCATCCTTGCCGGTCCCAAGCACTTTGCCGGCTACGGTGCGGCTCGCGGCGGCCGCGACTACGAAGACGTCGACCTGTCCGATTCGGAACTTCACAACGTGTATCTGCCTCCCTTCCGTGACGCTGTTGCCGCTGGCGCACGCAATATCATGAGCGCGTACATGGATCTGAACGGCGTGCCTGCCTCGGGCAACAAGTGGTTGCTGACCGACACGCTTCGCGACGAATTCGGCTTCAAGGGGTTCGTTGTGTCTGACGCGAACGCTGTCCACTCGCTCACCGTCCAACACTTCGCCAAGGACCTGCCCGATGCGGGCGCGCGAGCCGTCAACGCCGGTCTTGATATGGAAATGGCGATGTTCGAGGCCGCATACGAGCACCTGCCCGAAGCGGTAGAGGACGGACGTGTCTCGATGGAGGTGCTGGATGAAGCTGTCCGTCGCGTACTGCGCGCCAAGTTCGACCTTGGCCTGTTTGAACATCCCTACGTTGACGAGGGAGACGCTGCCGCAACCCTGTCCACACCTGAGCATCGCGACGCAGCACAGCACGCTGCTGAACGCACATTCGTGCTGCTGAAGAACGAACACTCCACGCTGCCGCTCAAGGCAGACAAGACGTCTTCCATCGCAGTGATCGGTGAGCTGGCCAATGCACGGCGAGACCCACTGGGCCCATGGTGCTTCAAGTACGACACCGATGAAACAGTGACGATCCTGGACGGTATTCGCCAGCGCGCCGGTCAGGATGTGAACGTTGAGTTTGAACCTGGCGCGGGAGTAGGGGAGCGCCTGTATCCCTCGATGTTCGACGATAATGATACGGTCGTGGATCGCACCCCCGAGGACTGGGATGATGATGCGCACATTAACGCCGCCGTGGAACTTGCTGCACGCAGCGATGTTGCGGTCGTGGTGATCGGCCAGCATCAGAACCAGATCGGTGAGAAGGCCTCCGTGTCCACCTTGGAACTCCAGGGGCGCCAACTGGAGCAGCTTCAGCGTCTGGCAGAGACGGGAACCCCCCTCGTTGTCCTGTGTATGTCGGCCCGTCCGCTGGACCTGACTTGTGTTGATAGTCATGAGGGCGTCGGTGCGATCATGCAGATCTGGTATCCGGGGACGCGTGCAGGCGCAGCCGTGGCAGCCGCGCTGTTTGGTGATGTCTCGCCTGCCGGCCGTCTGCCGATCACATGGCCACGCAACGTGGGGCAGGTGCCGATGGTCTACAACCACTACCGCACGTTCCAGCCCGAAGGCGCAGGTGAGCGTTACTTCAACGAGCCGAGCACGCCGCTCTACCCGTTCGGATACGGCTTGAGCTACGCGTCATTTGAGTATTCGAATCCGCGTTTGGATCGTGATCAGATCCGCGTCGGTGAGACAGCCACGCTCAGCGTTGACGTCACGAATACCGGGGATATGGATGCCGACGAGGTTGCCCAGCTGTACATCCACCAGTGCTACGGCACGTCCTCGAGGCCTTTGCGTGAGCTTAAGGGATTCTCACGTGTGAGCATCCCGGCCGGTGAGACTGTGAGGGTGACGTTCCCCCTCGGCCCCAATCAACTGCGGTACTGGAGCGCGGTCACGAAGGACTGGATCCAGGACGCCACGCGCATCGAACTGTATGTGGGTGGTGATTCCAACGCGCCTTTGGCAGGTTCGCTGACGGTGACGCAGTGATTGTGGCGCATGGGTCGTCCGTACGGCTACGATGAGCCTGTGAGCACTGAAAATCGTCCTGTTCTTGTTGTTGACTTTGGCGCCCAGTACGCGCAGCTGATTGCGCGTCGTGTCCGTGAGACCTCTGCGTACTCGGAGATCGTGCCGCATACGATGCCGGCCGTCGAGATGCTTGCGAAGGATCCGGCTGCGGTGATCCTGTCCGGCGGCCCGTCATCTGTGTACGCGGACAACGCGCCAACGTTTGACACTGAGCTGTTCACGTCAGGCGTCCCGGTGCTCGGCATTTGCTATGGGTTCCAGGTCATGGCGAAGGCTTTGGGCGGCACCGTCGGCAAGACGGGAACGCGCGAATACGGCCATACGTCGCTCACGATTGACGAGGGCGCCTCCAGCGCGCTGCTTGCTGGTACTCCGGCAGAACAGTCCGTGTGGATGAGTCACGGTGATGCGGTGCAGCAGGCGCCGGATGGTTTCACTGTGACGGCCAGCACGCAGGAAACGCCTGTTGCCGCGTTCGAGGATCAGTCGCGCCGGCTCTATGGTGTGCAGTGGCACCCTGAGGTGCATCACAGCGAGTTTGGCCAGAAGCTCATTGAGAACTTCATTCACGAGTGCGCGGGTATTGGCACTGATTGGACTCCCGGGTCGATTATTGATGATCAGGTGGCTCGGATCCGTGAGCAGGTGGGCGATGCGCGCGTGATCTGCGGTCTGTCCGGGGGCGTGGATTCCTCGGTTGCTGCCGCGCTGGTGCACAAAGCGGTGGGCGATCAGCTGACGTGTATTTTTGTTGATCACGGGTTGCTGCGTGCGGGTGAGCGTGAGCAGGTCGAGCATGATTACGCGGGCACGATGGGGATCCGCGTGGTGACGGTGGATGAGTCGGAGCGTTTCCTGAATGCTCTGGCTGGCGTGAGCGACCCGGAGCAAAAACGCAAGATCATTGGCCGCGAGTTCATTCGTTCTTTCGAGGCTGCGCAATTGAAACTGGTGCGTGAGGCCGGTGAAGCGGGCGCGGAGATCAAGTTCCTCGTACAGGGCACGCTGTACCCCGACGTTGTTGAATCCGGTGGCGGCGAGGGTGCTGCGAACATCAAGTCGCACCACAATGTCGGTGGACTGCCGGAGGACTTGAACTTTGAGCTGGTGGAGCCGCTGCGCACGCTGTTCAAGGACGAGGTGCGCGCCATTGGCCTGGAACTGGGCGTGCCGGAGAACATTGTGTGGCGTCAACCGTTCCCCGGTCCTGGCCTGGGAATCCGCATCATTGGTGACGTGACGCGCGAACGCCTGGAGATTCTGCGCGCCGCGGATCTGATTGCCCGTGAAGAGCTGACCGCTGCCGGGCTGGATCGTGAGATCTGGCAGTGTCCGGTGGTGTTGCTGGCAAATGTGCATTCGGTTGGCGTGCAGGGCGATGGCCGCACCTATGGCCATCCGATTGTGCTGCGCCCCGTGTCGTCCGAGGATGCCATGACGGCCGACTGGTCGCGCGTACCGTTCGATGTCCTGGCCCGCATCTCCAACCGCATCACCAACGCGGTGCCCGAGGTCAACCGTGTTGTCCTGGACGTGACCAGCAAGCCGCCGGCAACGATTGAGTGGGAATAGCGGAAACTGGCTTCTGAACTCGCGTTTTGGTGCTGCCGAGTACCACCTGATGCTGTTTCGGCATCGCCTCAGAACAAAGCCACCAGCGAAATAGTGGGAATAAAAGCCCTCGAACCCTCTGGTTCGAGGGCTTTCTTTTTGCATTCTTACCTGGGAAAACGGTTCAATTATTCCCGCATGCCCCTACTGGGCGGTACGGCGGAGCACTCGGCGGTACGGGAATAATGGGGCCCTGCGGGAATAATTCACAATTCGGGTCCCCCGAGGGGCGATTTCGCGCGGCCGAAACTAAGTTGAAACTGCGAGGTGGATTCAAGCCCTCGTCAATTGCATTTGCCCAGGTCAACAAACGGGAATAATAAAACGCGAAAATCGGTTTCCGCAGTTTCAGTGACCCCGAATGCCGCCGAATAACGCCGCGTATCTTGCTGTGTTCGGGCACGTAATTATTCCCTTAACAGAGCTTCCGGGGTGCCGATTTCATGCGGAAATAACGGAACAGCCTCCGGAGAACCGGAGGCTGTTCGCAAGGAAACGTCAATTTAACTGGGGAGATATCAGAAAGAGGTCTTCCAGTCGGCGTAAGCGGCCTCGTCTATTTCGCCGCGTTCGAGCTCGAGATGCGCGAGGAGCCCGAGAGGGGGCTCTGGCTCACGGCGAACTGGCACCAGGTGCGCGACGACTGGCGCGCCGACGCGCCTGCGGACGACATCCCGGCTGCGCGCAGGTCCCGCGGGTGGCGCTTCATACTGGCCTCGGAGGCCGAACTCGGGCAAGCCCGTCGCGTCCTGCTCGACGGCGATGAGGCGTTCGCCCGGGTGCGGGGCTTCCTGTGTGACGCGGCTGCGATCGGCGCCTGCTACCGCGAGCACGTGGGCCCTCCCTCAAAACCGCTGAAGTCGCAGATTAGGGACCTGCAGCGCGCGCTGGGGAGGGCGGAGGTCCCGGGCGTGCCGGACGAGCTGGCGAGGCTGCTCGCGCAAGAGAAGGAAGAGGGCGCCGAGGATGGCGCCCGCAAGGTCAAGGAAGATTGGGGTGACGTCGATGAAGAGGCTTGGTAAGTTCCTCAAGGCGGCGCTTAAGGTCACGCTGGGCTTTTTTCGTCTGGCTGTTCCGCGCTGTGTTCAAGTGGGCGATGTAGACGATGACCGTTTGCCTGCCTAGGCAAGCATTCGCTGTTATGAGCATGATAGTAGTGCAAGGAGATTCATCCGTTCTAGACGGCAAACGGCCGAGCGATTGGGTTTCGCTCGGCCGTTGTTTCTTTAACCTGACTGATTCTAATTTAGAAAGAAATCATCGACTTCTTCGCGCGTGTGCAGGATTTCGTCTTCCGGAACATTGAGGCTTGCCGCTAACTCGGCAGAGCCTGAAAAAGCCATTGCTACATTCGGGGAGAAAGCCTTCTCGAGAAGTCTGATGTATGCGCTCATATTCTCACGAAGCCCGCTGATGCATGCGGCGTATTCGCCATCGAGCTCAGTATCGAGGGCCTTCAGTTCCTGAGCATAGTGCGCGAGCAGCTCCGCCTCTCGTTTGTTATAGAAATCCTTTCCCAATTCGTACACGGTCGCGCCTACGGCGTTGCCGACGAGGGCGCCCAGAATCGGGATCGGAATGATAACCTGGCCCACGAAGCTCGAGAATGCGCTCACGGACGCATCGAGGCACGCGATTTCGGAGCGTTCTATAAACTCGATCTCCGTCAGCTCGCCGCCGCGGAACCTGTAAGCGCATTCTGCGACGCCGAATGACGCAGTGACCAGCGCGCTTGCGACAGATGAGGGCGTGGCCGTGTAGTTGTTCAGCCAATAAACAGCTCCACCGCGAACCCCGCCCTTGACGAGTCCCATGCCGGAATCTTTGGCGATTTCCTCCCAGTCATCCTGGGTCAAGTCGTCGATACGCTTTCCGTTCCCGAGATGGCGCTTCATTGAAATGACGAATGCCGTTCCCGCTTCCAGAACGGCGCCAGCCGCTGCGGCTTTCGCGCCCTCTTGAGGCGTGGGCTTGTGCTCCTCGTAGATGTCTTTCTTTATCCGCTCGCTCTCGTCTGCGAGCCTGCTCTTCTCCTCGGCCATCTTGTCGGCGATAGCGTTCTTCTGGACCTCCGAGTACTCGAATTTGGAGGCTTCAAGGTCATCGATACTGAACCCGCTTGAGTCGAAGAACTCATGGATGCTCTTCCAGGTTGAGTAGGATGGGCCGCCGGTCGAGGACGCCAGTTTGGCTGCTTCCTCCTTTGGCATCTCATACAGGGAGCGCACCGCGTCGAGATGGTCCTTCGGGATCTGATAGATGCCGTCTTTGTCGAGGAAATCGGGGTACTTCTGCAAATGGGCGGCCACAGCGTCCAAGGAGAACTTGCCGCCGGCGTTCACGAACTTGACCTGTATCTCGACGCCGTTGCGCAAAAGGTCGGCGGGGCCGTTGTCGTTCACCCATTCCATTACCGGTTTATCGCCATGGACGAGGCTCTGCGCATTCTCCAACCCGCATTCGGCCACCTCGGCGATGAACCCATGGATGCCCTTGCTGCCGCCCCTGTTCGCAACGACGAGGTCCTCGATCTTCCCGAGCGCCCAGTTCATGGACTCCATTGTGGAATCGAGGTTCTGGTCTTGGCGGTTGAGATTCTCGATGAGGTCGTCGATTCTCATCTGGTTGATCAAGCCGATCCATGCGGCGACGGCCTGCTCCTGGGAGCTCTTGAGTACCTTCTCTGCGTTCATGGCTATTCACCGTCCCGGGCGGCCACCCTCTCGACGATGAGGCTGCCCAGGGACTTCGCATTGTTTACCAAGGCACCCAGGGCCAGTTTCTCGTCGTCGGAGATGGAAAGGTAGTCGGCGCCGTACATGCGGCATGAGGGCATAAAGGACCCGGACAGCTCTTCGCGAAGGGTATTGGTCTTTATCTTAAGTGCCCCGATTGCTGCGGACGTCTCCCTGAGAGCCTCGGTGTTCCGCTTCACCGACAGGAGCTCTTCGTGCTTTTCCCTGGCAATCTCGTGCTGCTTTTTCACAAAGAGAGCGATGGAGGTCAGCAACGTGGCGCCTGCGACGCCCCATCCGATGGGGCCCGCCATTGCCAGGAAAGCGGTGCCACCGGCCATTCCGCCGCCTCCGGCGGCCAATGCGCCTCCGCCGAGCCAGGTCATCGCTGCGTTCGTCGCGGCAGCGCCCGATAGCGTAGAGATCGCGGTGCCCGTGGAGGCGGTACCGAAAGTTGTGGCAACCCACATGGCGGCGGATGGGGCGATGCTGGCAACGGCCATACCTGCCGCGACGCCGGCGCCAGCGCTGGCTGCCGATTTCCGTGCCGAGTCCAGCTCTTCGCGGGCGAAGGACGCCGACTCTTTGAAGCTTCGCTTTTTGTGTGACACCTCATCGATATCTTCCACGAACGACTTCGGCGTGTTCGCGATCGAGTTCACCAGATCGGTAACGAGGGCCAGCAGGTCGATGCTCCTCAACCTAGACTGGTAGAGCTCGATTCCGCCCGATTCCAGATCGGTATAGGTTTGGTTGTATTCGATGACGGCGAGCTCGTACTCATCCGGTTCTTTCGTCCATGCATTCTCGATGCCTTGCTTGACCCCATCAGCGATCTCTCCCGCTTTACCTGCGGCGGCGACGACGGCGCCTTGAGCACCGGCCGCCGCCGCGCTTGCAGCGTTTGCGGCCCCTTCAGCCACATCGCCAAGCATTTTCGCCATATGCTCTGGAGCAAGCCTTTGAGATTGGGGCGATGCGTCAACGTTTTGCTCATCGACAAACTCAGTGTTGTACTTGAAGCTCTTCGGATTTGGGCCGTCCTTGATCGCATCTCCAATGCTCTGAATGGCGCCCTTTGCCTTGCCCGCAATGTCCCCGATGGCCTGTCCCGTCTGGTCGGCGGCGCTTTGAGCGGCATTCGATGCCTGTTCGGCAGCGCTTGCGATTCCTTTTCCTGCAGCGGCCGCAGCCTTCTGCGCCCCTTTTATTGGGTCGAAGCCTTTATCGAAGAATCCCATCGCCCCTGCCTTTCTCCATATGCAATCTAAGGCCATTATCCCACCAATGGATTTGGCCTCTATCAGCGATTTAACCACCGGTCATTATCTGCGCGTCAACGTGAGCGCAGGCTCGGGCGCGGGCATCGGCCTTGCTGCCCTGCCGCCCGTGCAGAAGTCGATGCGCGACCCGCTCGAATCGAAGTCCATCACGCTGTCCTGCGGCAAGCTCACCACCGGCGTCACGGTGAAGCCATGGACCGGCGTCTTCATGCTCTCCAACGTAAAGAGCGCCGAGACCTACTTCCAGACGGCGTTTCGCGTGCAGTCGCCCTGGACGGTCAAGGATGACGACGGGAACATGCAGATCGTCAAGAACGAGTGCTACGTGTTCGACTTCGCGCTCGACCGCGCCCTCACCATGGTGTCCGACTACTCCACGCAGCTCTCCACAGAGAAGAAGGGCCCCGAGCAGAAGGTCGGCGACTTCATCCGCTTCCTGCCCGTGCTCGCCTACGACGGCAGCCGTATGAAGGAGATCAACGCCTCCGAGATCCTCGACATCGCCATGGCGGGGACCTCCGCGACGCTTCTCGCCAAGCGCTGGGAGTCGGCGCTGCTCGTCGACGTCGATAACGACACGCTACGACGCTTGCTCGCCAACGACGAGGCAATCAACGCCCTCATGAGCATCGAGGGCTTCCGAAGCCTCAACGACGACATCAAGACCATTATCAACAAGTCGGAAGCGGTAAAGAAAGTCAAGAAGGAGAAGGGTGACAACCTCACCCAAAAGGAGAAGAAGCAGCTCAGCGAGGAGGAGAAGGAGTTCAAGTCCAAGTGCAAGGAGATACAGGAGAAGCTGATCAAGTTCGCCACGCGTATCCCGGTCTTCATGTACCTCACCGACTACCGCGAGGAGACGCTCTACGACGTCATCACCCAGTTGGAGCCGGGGCTGTTCAAGAAGGTCACCGGCCTCGACGTCTCGGACTTCAACCTGCTCGTCTCGCTTGGCGTGTTCAATTCCGCCCTCATGAACGACGCTGTCTACAAGTTCCGTCGCTACGAGGATGCGAGCCTTGTCTACACTGGCATCAACAAGCACGAGGGCGAGAAGGTCGGCCTCTACGACACGTCTCTGTCCAATTACGACTACCTCTACGCGAAGCAGCAGGAGTCGATGGTGGCCCCCGACGGTTCCACTCTGGGCAACGGCGCTGGGGCGGAGGCTCCGTCGCCTGCTGTTGCGGTAAGGCCCGCGATCAAACCGTCGGCATCGGGCGTTTCGAGGTCGACTGCGAAAGCAACGACGCTCGGAGAGGCGCCCGTCAAGAAGGACTGGGTCATCGACGTCCTCGAGTCCCACAACGTCCGCATCGCCGATCGCCGTCCCAAGGGCGGAAGCCTTTGGGCCATCGGCGGCGGTGAGCTCGACGTCGTCATGAACGAGCTTGCCGCGAACGGCGCGCAGTTCACCTACAAGTTGGAAGGCGGTAAGGCAACGAGCTTCAAGGCCGGCTGGTGGCTTTCCGGCTATCCGAAAAAGTCCGAGCCCAAGGCATTGGAGCCCGAAGAGCCGGTTATCACTGAAGCCGACCTTTCCAGGATTGAGGAAGGAACCCAGGTCTTCCACAAGAGCTTTGGCTATGGTGAGGTCGTTTCGATTGGCAGTGACAGAATCGCCGTGCGTTTCGACAACGACAAAAAGAAAAAAGAACGCGAATTCATGTTCCCGTCGACCTTCTACCAGGGGATGTTGCAGCTATGAGGTCCGCAGAAGCCATCAAGTCGATACTCGAGGAGCAAGGCCGCTCCCAACGCTCCCTTGCTATCGATCTCGGTCTCACCCCGCAGGCGCTAGACCAGCGCCTAAAGTCGAAGACTATGAAGGTGGAGACCTTGTGCCAAACGGCAGCGCAGCTCGATTACTCTGTGAAGCTGGTTCCGAAAGGTGGCGGCGAGAGCATAGAGATTGAGGGTTAACCGATGTGCTTGGAGCTTGACCTGTTGCTTCCTGTTTCCGAAAGCGAAGCGGGTGCGCCCCAGGGCGCCCCGCGGATTATTGAGCGCTCGCCGAGAAATCTCATCGGGGAGGCTCGCTTGGCGTTCGATGCCGGGCTGCTAATCTCATGCCTGACGGTTCTGGTCACCATTCCAGATGTCTGTTCGAATTTGATCGACTCTAGCAATAAAGATGGTCAGTGAGATTGGTGTACAAGGTATCTCGGGTTTCCTAGCACCCCTGTGGTTGACGACATCGACCGATCTCGCGAGCAAAGTCGAGACCATATCGAGCGAACGATGAATGCGCTCATGCGGGAAGACAACTTCACCGCATCCGATTTCTGCCAGCTGCGAAACGCTGTGCTCCATACCGGATCTTCGGTTGTTGACGGCGCGGGGGCAAACTACTCGCCGTTACATTCGATCGATATACAGGTCTTCAACGACGACAGCCAGCTGGTCATTGGATATGGAGCCACCAGCTCACCAGAGGCGAATGGAATTGAAGGCGATTGCCGCATAAAGATCAACATCAACTTAACTGCCCTGCTTGCGCGCATGGAAAGGGGCGTTGAAAGGTTTTTGAGCGAGTATCCTGAGCTCGATAAGGAAAAAGGGGAATGGGAGTACCTGACTTGGGGAATCGTTGATTTTCGAGCTCCGATCAACTGAGGGCTCCTTTGTTCACTAAGTGAAGCGATCAGCCTTATTGAGCAGTTCCGAAGCGTGATTAGGGGCATGCACGAAGCCACCTGCGACGATTCTTTCAGTCATCGCTCTTGTGTATCCCTTCTGACCTGCGGGAACGCATGACGATAAAGCCGCTGGCTACGATTCACTTCGTTAAACGGGCGTCGATGAGGATGATTGTTGCTTTTGGCATCCATTTCGGGTGTTTCTGAGCCTCAAAACCAGCCCATTCTTGTCCCCGGGACAAAAATGAAACTGCGGGCTCGCGGTTTCGAAATAGTTCGCGCTTTTGTCCCAGGATTTGTCCCAAACGCCTACGCGAGGTCACGCAGCGGGATTCGGTGGTATGACGGTCAAAATCGACGAGCCAACTGGAGTCAACTGGAATGACGCAACAGTAAACGAGCGTGAAAGAGTGGGAGTAGCGGGTTAGATTGAGGCTAGATTCCGCTTCATGAATTGATGCGCTACCTTCCGCAATGCGTGCATACCTGTGGCCAGCCATTCGTACACCTCATTGACTGAATCACCAGTCAAATCGGCTGGGCGTGCAACGTTCACAACGCGGGTCGTCTTGTCGAGGCCGCCCTCGTCCCACTCAAACGTACCCTCGAGGAATTCCAGTTCTTTCTCGATGTCGGATCGCCGTGTGAGGACGGGTCTGTAGCTTTCTTCGTCAGAAAAGTGGAGCTGGACGGCCACTTCTTGCCCGCTCAACCGTACTAATGCTGTTAAATCGCACTTTCGCAGACCAATGCCAAATGAGGCCCAGTTATCGCGATTAGGCTCACGTGTCGACGGGTCGCGGAAAGCTTCGGTAAAGCCAGGACGATTCGCACAGTATTCATAGAAACCGTTCCAAAATTCCACCATGGATGCGTCGCGGTGGCTCGTGGTCGCTGCCTCGTTATAGCGTCGGCGAATTTCGCTCAACTTGGGGCCACCGTCATTCAGACGCCAAAAGTCCCATCCGTTTCGTCCTCCAGAACCTCCTTCGAGGGCGATGACGCGGCTAGCCGCTGAGGACGGGTTTGAGAACTTCTCACCGTTACGCAAGATTAAGTCGCCCTTATCGGTGAGTGTCACTGTTTGCGTGAAACGATCAGAAGCGGGTTCCAGCACATCGCCGACATGAAGAAGTCCTGCAGACACGAGGTCATGAATCATAATGCGCTGTGCTCGTTTGCCTGGCTGTTTTCGCACCGCATATCGATCGGCTACATCGGGCGAAACATCAAGGCCTGGCCAGCGCTTGAGCGCAATTGCAGTCAGGTTTTCTGCTCTGTTTCGTATCTCCTCTTCACCCCATGACTCTGCATCTTTCAGTTCTGCTGAGATCGCCATGTATTCGTTGGCGTAACCGCCGATGCAGCGTTCCTTCTTCTCAGTAAAGGTACCGTCGGAAAGCTCGGAATTGTAGGCAGTGACAGTCAAGTTGCCGATGTTGTTGACGAGGGCTTCAAAGCCTTCCTCAGGGGCCTCGCCCAGCGCCTGGCGCCATTCAGAATGAGCAAGCGCATTTTGCGGCATGATGTGCTCAATTGTGTATGAGCCGGATGCGAAATCGTGAGGATCTTTAGGGTGGTGGAAATTCTCAAGATTTGTCAGCAGGAAGAAAGATTTTCTGAAGAGGTAAGAGTCACGCGTGAGTAGTGCATGCGAAAACTCGTCATCTGTTGGAAAACGCCGCGTGGTTCCCGCTGCCATGTATAGCAACGATTGGAAGGCTTCGACGTAATCACCGCCCTCTTCCTGCACCTTATTGAGATTTCCGATAATGCTGGGAAAGAACTTATTCAGCGAATTTGTGGGAGCATCGCAAATTGCTCGCCTCAAGACGTAACTTTCGGTCAGACGAAGCAGGCGGATAAAATCTTCTTTTTCGAAGGCTCCTGCCTCGTAATCTTGATAAAACGACAGGAGGAGCGGATTGAGGACGCTCATATCCAGTGTTGCTATTGTGTCGAAGTGCTCTTTGAGCTGGGGGTCCTCCTCGGTCCCAGAGGTGATTGCCGCGTAGTAGCGAGCAACGTCTTCCATTTCACTGAGAAGGTCGACCATCCGCCCTTTCTTGGCAAACCCGTTTTCGGTGACGTGGCGCTTGAAAATGGGGTACACATCTTTACGCGTGAGCGGTTCAGGCGCATACAGAATGGTCAGATAGTTTCTGATGAATTCATCGAAAACTCTGTCGTATGTGTCTTCGCCAAGGGTCTGCTCAATACGCCGCCAGTGGTTCTGATAGAGCTTTTCTTGTTCGCCTCGGGGTAATCCCATGAGGACAAAGTTTCGGATCAGGTCGGCTGACGAAAGATCTTTACCTGTCGAGTTCATCGATTCGAAAATGAGCTGAGGATTGTCGCGAGTTGCATCCAGAGAAATCGATACAACTTCAAGACGCTGCAGACCATCCCATATTGCATTCGGATTGTCGAGGGCGGCCAGCTTTCGCTCGAAAAACTCCAAGTTGGCAATTAAACGTGATGAGTTGTTGACGACTCGATAGTCCTCGTCCACTAAATGCTCGAGCAACGAGATAAGGGTAGCTCGATCGCCCTGAGACAAAAGCAGCTTATAACGCTCGTCACCATGCCTGTCGTCATCTATCAGGTACCCCTTGTTGACCAGCCGAGAGTAGGAAAAGTTGAGCTTTTCGTCAGGGTTGTTCTTAGCGTATCGAGCCAGCGCAATCATGAGGAGTACGACAGTTGTAACGCGCTGCTGACCGTCGATTAAGAGGAGCGGCGTCACCTCCGACATCACACCATCTTGGATCCACACAATAGAACCGGTGAAGTGCTTATCATCTGGGCGCTTTCCAACCGACAACACGTCTTCCCACAATTGTTCGCATTGCTCCTCGTCCCACGAGTAGGGGCGTTGATAGACAGGGATGACGAAACGTGAGTTCTGGCTTGTCACAAGCCCGATGAGCGAACGAGCCAATGCGTTCATAGTCATGAGAGCGGGCGCCTTTCGCCGAACAGTTCTTTGAGGCACTGTACCGCACGGCGGCGTCTTAGTGGCATTGAGCTGTGCGAAGAGGCAGTGACTTTTCTAGAATGTTTCGCAGACCAGCCGCCTTTGACACGACAAGTAAGACTGCGCGATGAGCGTCATGCAAGAACGAGATGCCTCGAACGACTCCACGAATTTAACCAGCTGCGCCCGTCCGAACAGGTCAAACGCCAGGCGATGATGAAGGAAATGTTCGCTGAAATAGGGGAGAACTGCTACATCGAGCCTCCGTTCTACGCGAACTTCGGCAGCAACATCTACGTCAACTTCAACTTCACCTGCGTAGATGACACGTATATTTACGTCGGTGACTACACGATGTTTGGCCCGAACGTCACCATCTCAACTGCGGGACACCCGATCATCCCGGAGCTTCGTCGCAAGGGGTACCAGTACAACATGCCGGTTCGCATCGGCTCAGGCTGCTGGATCGGTGCGGGTGTCAATATCCTGCCCGGAATCAATGACCGCGACAAGGAGTTCCACTTCAAAGATCGCCGCATTGACTACGCGCAGCTGAACGGAAAATAGGAAGCCGCCCTACTGGCTTAAATGTGACACACATCACTTAAATTGTGTCCCGTTAAGTGGTGTTCGTGGGACGCAGATGCACATGCCATCCCTCACAATAGAACACATGTTCGATACTTGTGTGTGTGCAGGTGCACCCGACGGCGGCGGTTCCGCCAGTGAGCTTGATGCTGCCATCGAGCAGGTGAACGCACTGCGCGAGGCGGATGCCCGCTGGCGGAAAGCTGAAGCTGAGCGCGCCCGCATGATCGTCGACACGATTCTGACGGTCACTGCCGTGCTCAAAGGAGAGCAGGCTCTTGTGCCGCGCTCAAGCAGCGGCACCCCGCTCATTGCCGAGTTCGCCCATCTCGAACTTGCTGCCGCTTTAGGATGCTCACCCTCTCAAACATTGCAGGAACTCTACTCGCTGCTTGGTGTCCGCTTCCGCCTCCCGAGACTGTGGGACCGCGTCATGGATGCTGAAATCCCCGTCTGGAAGGCCTGCCATGTTCACTCGCTGACGTCCACACTCGGCGAATCCCAATGCGCGACGCTCGATGAACTGCTCGGACAGATCGGCTCATGGAACCAGGGGCGCATCACCCGTCACGTGAACCTTCTGATCGCCCGCATTGCCCCGCAGATGATCGAAGTGCGTGCAGAACTTGCCGAGCGTGCCAGACGCGTCGTGTTCGACATGGACGAGGGAGTCGGCAGCGCCTATATGCATGCGCAACTCGCCATTACAGATGCCCTCCATCTTGACCGCACCGTCGCAAGTCTGGCATCTGCGCTGGCCGCCTCGCATCCAGATGAGTCGGTTGATGAGCGGCGCTCGCGTGCACTCGGCTTGCTGGCGAACCCCGAGCAGGCGGGGGCACTGTTAAATGGACGTGAAGCGAAAACTGAGCGCAGAGCTGAGATCGTTGCTCATATCTACCCGGATTCGCCGCACTGCGCGAGTATTGACGATGTCGGTTCTGTTCCCGTCGCGCAACTCGCATCCATGCTTGCGCATACTCGGGTCACGATTCGCCCCGTCCTTGACTACTCATCGCTGCCTGCCGGTGACCGGCACGATCCGACGCCGACGATGCGCAGGGCACTGCTTCAGCGTGAACCGTTCGAGGTATTCCCCTACTCGAACACGCCCTCAACCTCGTGCGACCTGGACCATACGGTCCCATATGAGGAAGGTGGCTCGGCTGGGCAAACAAATCTGGCGAATCTGGGTCCACTGTCGCGAAGTGTTCACCGAGCAAAAACGCACGCAGGCTGGGACCTCGACCAGCCAGAGCCTGGTGTGTACCAGTGGACAACTCCACTCGGCTTCCGGTACGACGTCGTCAACGGAATTACCCGCTATCGCGGACATATGCCGCCTCAAAGGGAATGAGCCGCAAACGCGGCGGGTTCGTTAGGATCGGTTCAGAGGAATAAGCACGTCACCACAGTGAAGGAAGTGACCGGTCCGGTGTCGAAGAAAAAGAAGCGCGAATGGCCACCAGCTGCGCAACCGCTCGAAGGTCATGTGATCGACAACCACACTCATCTGCCTCTGTATGAGGAACAGATTCCTCGCGCTGAGGGAATCAGGCTGGCGCTTGACGAACAGCTCGAGCGCGCTCAGCAGGTCGGTGTGCGCGGACTCATCACCTCTGCCTGCGAAATCCCTGACTTCGACGGATCGATGCAGCTTGCGCGTGAGGGCGCGCCCGGCCTCGCGATACGAGTGGCGCTTGCGATTCACCCCAACGAAGCAGCATTGCATGCCGGAATTACTGAACCGTCGCCAGATGGCCTCATCCCGCACGTTGAACAGCACCACGTTCCGCTGGACGAAGCACTCGCGGAGGTTGAACGGCGTCTGAATGACCCGGTCGTCGTCGCCGTCGGTGAAACCGGACTCGACTACTTCCGAACAGCCGATGCCGGCAAACAAGCGCAGGCGGAATCATTCCGCGCGCACATTCGACTCGCAGCCGCGGCAGGCCTGCCGTTGCAGATTCATGATCGTGATGCGCATGAAGACACACTCGCGATCCTGAACGAAACCGCCACGGCCGACCAGCTCATCGTCTTTCACTGTTACTCCGGCGACGCGGCAATGGCGCGCGAACTGGCGAAGAACGGGTGGCATGCGTCATTTGCCGGCAATATGACGTATCCGGCTAACGCCCACCTTCGTCAAGCGCTGGTCGAACTTCCGCCCGAACTCGTGCTGGTCGAAACTGATGCGCCCTATCTCACAGCAGTGCCGTGGCGTGGTCATCCGAACGCGACTTACTCAATTGTCCACACCGTGCGGGCAATTGCCGAGCTATGGAACGTCGACGAAGCTGCTGCGTGTGACCGGTTGTGGCACAACACGACGCGCGTATACGGCGCATGGGCATAAGGGCTGGACGCAACCACGTGCGACGGCGAAAAGCAAACGCGACGCATGTGAGATGTGCGACGTCGGATGTCACGTTTGGGTAAAACCTATTAGTGTGGCACCAGTCAGTCCGTCTGTCCGACGGAGCCGAACGACCTCAGGACACTTGTGAATTTAGAATTCTCACCGAGCCGACGAACCGTTATCGCAGCCGCATCCGCCGCATCGCTCGCAGTTGTGGGCGTGGCCGGAGTGGGCGCAGCAGCAGCACACAACACCGTGACCCTCGAGGTCGACGGAGTCTCGCAGCCCGTCAGCGGATTCTCCCGCACCGTCTCAGACGTCATCAATGCTGCAGGCGTTGAAGTCAGCCCTCACGATCTGGTCGCACCGGCGATGGGCGAGGGAGTATCCAACGGTGACACCGTCGTTGTACGGACTGCATCGCCGTACACGGTGGATCTGGACGGAAACCAGGTGGAACTGTGGTCCACAGCAGGATCAATGGCCGATTTACTGGACGAATTCTCCCAGCACGGCACAGCGATCATCGCCGCTGACCGATCCTTTGCCCGTGCCACATTGCCGCTGGCAGCGCCCGGCGAACGCATCAAGGTTGAGGTAGACGGCCAGACCCTTGACACAGCTGCCGAAACCGGTGACGACACGGCTTCAATCCTGGCTCGCTTGGGCGTCACAACAAGCCCGTTGGATCGCGTGAAGCTGGAAAACCGCGGCGGCACCATCACGATCATCGTGACACGAGTTGAGCGCGGCTACCGCACGCAGACCGACGCAGTGCCGTTCCAAACTGAAGAGCGAAAAGACGACACCCTGACTGAAGGAACGACGTCGGTTATTCAGGAAGGCAAAGACGGCTCGGTGACGACCAAGTACTTTGAGGAAAAAGTCGGCGGAGAAATCGCCGTGTCGGCAGCCGTATCGACCAGCAAGACCGACCCGCAAAACAAGATCGTCGCGGTGGGAACGAAGAAAGCGGCCGCCCAACAGAGGACGACAGCTTCCACGCCGACTGCAGCTCCCGCAACCACTGCTGGTTCGGACGTGTGGGCCGCGTTGGCTCAGTGTGAATCCGGCGGAAATCCGGCGACCAACACGGGCAACGGATTCTACGGCATGTACCAGTTCACTTTGCCCACGTGGCAATCGATGGGCGGCACCGGCCTGCCCTCGGACGCATCGGCAGCTGAGCAAACTGCCCGCGCTCAGGCACTGCAGGCGGCAGCTGGATGGGGCCAGTGGCCAGCATGCGCGGCAAGCCTCGGACTGTACTGAGCGCGCAACTCACCACAATTTTCCGGTCCGACTCCACAAATAGTCACAAAACGGTTACGGTAGGAACAGCCGATTGGAAGGAGCCTGCCGTGACCCCGCGACGCATCATTGCCACAGCAAGTGCAGCGTCACTTGCAGTAGCCGGCATCGCGGTTGGTGGTATTGCTCAGGCTCGTCACACAGTGATGCTCGAAGTCGACGGAGTCAGTCAGCCTGTCACCGTGTGGGGCGGCACAGTCTCCGACGCGCTCGCCAGCATCGACGTACAGGTCGGTGAACACGACCTGATCTCGCCCACACCCAGCGAAAACATCGCGTCAGTTGACCATGTCGTTGTGCGCACGGCCAAACCCTACGACCTGACGATCGACGGCGAAGAACGCACCGTATGGTCGACGTCCAGCTCAATTGACACGATCCTGGCAGATGCCGACACCTACGGATCCACCGTGGCGATAGGCGCGAGCCGCTCCTCGATGCGAGCCGAACTTCAACCGCTCGTGTCACGCGCACGCACACTGCCAGTCATTGAAACAAACGGCAACGTAATCCAGAATGTTACCGTCCGGGCAGGCCAGGACATACGACACGTCATTGAAAACAACGGAATCAAGCTGTCGCCGCTGGACCGGGTCACCCTCGAATCGGCAAACGGCGAACTGTCCGTGCGCGTCCAGCCCGTCACCCGCGGACGCGTCAGCACAGACACCCCGGTGAACTTCTCGAAAGAAGAACGCAAGTCCGACGCACTGTTCGAAGGCGAACGCATCGTTGAACAGGAAGGCACACACGGTGCCAACAGCTCTGTGGTGTGGCAGGAAACAGTCGACGGCGAAGTGACCTACTCAGCCGTGCTGTCGGCCGACAAGAAAGCGGAACCGCGACCGGAAATCGTCACCGTCGGCACCAGGAAAGTCACGCCCGAAGCTCTCCTGGCCGCCGGCATCGATCCGAAAGCCCAGTTGGAAGAAGGCACTGAATCAGATGGCCGCAAGTCCGTACGATTCCGAGCCAAACCCGGTGACATCTCAAGCCAGGCCGAACTCGCTGAGATTCGCGGCATCGCTGAAGCCGAAGGGCTGACGATCAGCTCGACACCGACCGGAACATACTCGGGCGAAGATCCGCGCGGCATCGCGCAGCAAATGGTGAGTCAGCGCGGCTGGTCAGACAGTGAATTCCAGTGCCTGCTGACATTGTGGGATCGCGAATCGCACTGGAACCCCTATGCCGCTAACGCCTGGTCAGGCGCCTACGGTATTCCGCAGGCTCTCCCCGGATCGAAAATGGCATCTGCCGGTGCTGACTGGCAGACGAATCCGGCCACGCAGATCACGTGGGGCCTGGGATACGTCGCCGGCCGCTACGGAACCCCATGCGGCGCGCTCGGGCATTCCAATTCTGTCGGTTGGTACTGATCCGCGCTCACGCGATACCCTCGTGACGTGAACGAAACAGACGAACGATCCGCGCTGCTGGGACCTGCCGAGATCCACGCAATCGCGGCTGCCCTCGACATTCGCCCGACCAAAGTGCTGGGGCAGAACTTCGTGCACGACGGCGGAACCGTTCGACGCATCGTGCGAGCAGGTGGCGTAGGGAGAGATGACCACGTGCTTGAGGTCGGGCCGGGACTGGGGTCGCTCACACTGGCGCTCCTGGAAACCGGCGCACATGTCGATGCGGTCGAAATTGATCCACGCCTGGCTCGTGCGCTGCCGGAAACCGTTCGGGCCCGCATGCCCGAGGCAACAGAGCGCCTCACCGTCACCTGTATGGATGCGATGAAAGTGACGCCGGACGAGTTGGGCGACGCTGCGCCCACCAAACTTGTCGCCAATCTGCCATACAACGTGGCTGTGCCGGTACTGTTGCGACTGCTCGAACGCTTCGAGACGCTGCGCGATGTCCTGGTTATGGTGCAGGCAGAGGTTGCCGACCGCCTCGTCGCCGGGCCCCGCTCACGAACCTATGGTGTTCCCTCCCTGAAAGCCGCGTGGTACGGCGACGCTGAACGAGCCGGAAGCATCGGGCGCGCCGTGTTCTGGCCGGTTCCGAACGTTGATTCCGCACTGGTGCGGCTCACCAGGCGCGATGAGCCGTTGGGTGACGCTGTCCTGCGCGACGCCACATTCGATGCGATCGACCGCGCATTCGGGCAACGACGCAAGACTCTGCGCGCGGCCCTGCGTGACTGGGCGGGATCCGGGGAAGCGGCCGCCGACCTTCTCACCCGTGCCGGCATCGACCCGCAGGCTCGTGGCGAAACGCTGTCCATCGACCAGTTCGTCGACCTCGGCAGGCTTATCGTCGCCGCCAGACGCGATCCCTCCACGCCCGAGGGAGCCTACGCCTCCACACGAAACGGAGAGGCACATGCGTGAAGCTCAGGCCAGCGCCCCGGGCAAAGTCAACATGCTGCTGCGCGTCGGCGCGCCGGAAAAAGACGGATATCACCCGCTGATCAGCGTGTTCGAGGCGCTCGACCTGCGTGAAACCGTCACAGTGACAACGGCTCGCACCCCCGGAATCGCGGTATCGACAACCGTGTACACGCCGGAGGGCGAGGTAGACGGTCAGGCAAGCGCCATGATGAACGAGCTCGACCCGCACCGGCACTTGGCGGCACGAGCCGCGCGTACCCTGCAGCGCCTGGCGCAAAGCGGCCCGTGGGCATCAACCGCGGCAGGCGTGAGGGTTCACGTTGATAAGCGCGTGCCGATTGCCGGCGGAATGGCCGGTGGGTCAGCGGATGCGGCAGCCACCCTCGTCGCCTGCAACGAACTGTGGGAATTAGGACTGGACGCAGATCAGCTCCAGGCGGTCGGCCGCACGCTGGGCGCGGATGTGCCGGCCTGCCTGGTCGGCGGAATCGCGCTGGGAACCGGGCACGGCGACCATATGCAGGTCCTGGACAGCGAACATGAACACCTGTGGGTATGCGCAACCGCCCACGAAGGTTTATCGACGCCGGAGGTTTTCAGGCGGCGCGATGAGATGGGTGAATGGGCCGAACTCACCCGGCCAGACGAACAGACGCTCGCCGCACTCACCGCCAGTGCGCGCGAGGCGGCACCTTACTTACATAACGACCTGGCAGCGGCCGCGTTCACGTTGCGACCCGAACTGGCCGACACGATTGAGATCGGACGCGAAAGCGGCGCGCTCGCGGTGATCCTGTCCGGATCGGGGCCAACAGTTGCAGCCCTCGTTGCCGACGAACGCGCCGCTGACAGCGTGGCCGCAACATGGCGTGAGGCTGATCAGGTTGATCGGGTCATCACCATGCGCGGCCCCGCCCACGGCTCAGTGGCGTCTGCGAACTGACAGTGCGCACGCTCCTACGCCCAGCGCTCCAAGTGCTGTGAGTGCGAGGATCGGTGCAGACGAGCCGGTCGCGCTGAGGCGAGGCGGCTTGTCGGCCTGAGGACGCTCGCCAGTCGTGGGCGATGTAGGCGGTGCGGGCGGTTCAGCCGGTTCCGGCGGTTCGACTGGCGTCGCCGCCTCTTCGCCGCCAATCGTGTACACCTCGTAGCGCGCAGCACTCCACGGTGCCGAACCATCGCGCGGAGTCAGCTCAACCGTGATGCTATCGACGTTCTCAGTGATGGCGCGGGGGATTTCGAACGTGTCCTCCAGCCACTGATGAGTCTGATTGGCCAGGGGCTGCAGCCACGTGCCGACATGCATGCCGTTCACGGCCACATCGACGCTTTGATAGCCACTCGACTGGTCCGACATGCGATGCAGGCGTACACCCTGATTCGACTTCTTGACTGCCGCGGTGAAAGTGATCGGATCAGCCGAGTCGCGCAGAGAATCGGTCACGCTGACCGTGTCATCGTTGCCTTCGAATGTGCTGGTCAGGGAGCGCGGTTCGCCGCCACCTGAGTACGCGTGAGCCGCCTCGCTGTCCACGTCGGTGATGTTGAGTGAATCAGTAAGGGTCAGTACAGGCGCAGCCGCGTGGCCGTACCAGAAAGCGGTCGAAGAGTATTCAGCTGGATGGCGATTATCCGGCCCGTGCTCCAATCCGGCGCTGATCGAGCTCTGGAAATCGATCGCATCACCGATCAGCAGTCGGTAGGCCGAGTCGCACTGATAGTCACAGCCGTACGTTCCAGCGATCTTCTCCAGTGGCGCACCGTTGGTAAATGCGGAGAACGGTCCGTAATCGAAATACCAGCCACCCTCGTAGAAATCTTCACTGCCGGTGCCGTGCCACTGTGGGGTGCGCAGCCCGTCAACGTAGATGCGCTCATCGCCTTCCAGGTAGCCGCGAACGTTGCCGTCGCCCTGTGACGAGGACATGGTGTGGCTGACTCCCATGAAGCGGCCCTGGCCTTCAGTTGAGAGGAACACCCAGTCGCGCCCGTCTTCGGTCGGACCCGCGTGGTGCGTGGCGTAGAAATATCCGAGGGAGGGGACCGGTCCGCTCAAACGCTCGGCCACACTCGCATCCGCGTTGAATGTGACATCGCACGTACCGTTGTTCAGCGTGTACTGAGAGTTGTTGACCAGTGAGATCGTCATCGTCTTGCCGAACGGCATCGGCCACCACGACGAATATGTCCCTGTTTCGGGATCGACACCGAACATCAGCGAGGTAACGGGCGCCTGACCCAGACCGGTACCGAAGAATTCTCCGATCGGCGCGTCGACGGTCAACTGGCCGTCGGCGTGGATCTGGATATGTGTATTCGTCAGGAAATCGTCGGACGCCGCGATTTGCTCGGCGTCAGCGGGGTTTGTATTTTCGCGCGCATAGGTCCGGTCTCCGTGCCAACGTTCGTTCACGATCGAATAGTCGTGAGCTTGTTCAGAGGCGCGCGATTCGTCGGTTCCCTCGCCAACGTCGACTTCGTCGGTTCGGATCATGTCGCCGCCCACCTTGGAGTCGACGAAGTAGCGGAATTCGTTGAAGTCGTTGCCCGCAGAGATGAATTCGTTGGTGATACGGATCGATGACTTGCCAGCGGTGGCGTCGGCGGGCAGTTCAACCGATTCTTCGCGCCACACCCCTGATTTGCCTTCGGTGCCATCCCACTGGCCGGCCTGCGTGCCGTCAACCAGGATGCGTGCCTTCTGATCAGGTGAAATCGGGTCATAGCGGCGCGTGAGCGTGACTCCCTCGTTCGCGGGATCAATCGCCACGGTGAAGCTGGTCGAATCCTTCGTTGCGCGACCGTCATCGTTCATGCGCTCAGGTGCCGGCGCGCCCTTGAGACCTGGCAGGCCAAGGGTGAAAGCCTGGAGCATTCCGGGCTCATCCAGTGTCGCGATTGTTGTGGATTCGCCCGGAGCAAGACTGAAGTCTGCGTGCAGGTTCGGCTCATTGACGAGGGAGGCCGGCGGCTGCGTACCCCAAGTCTTAGTCTGTTCGAGCAGGTCGGTGGGCACGTTGGAGGGATCGAAGGTCGAAATGCCGTCAGCGGTGGCGAACGAGCGGTACGACACATGGTAAAAGAACGGATTGTTCTGCACCGTGACGCGCATGGATTCGCGGTAGGGCATGGGGATCTTGATGTACACGCCACCGGAGGTTTGCATCTTGTCGGCAACGAACGGATAGATGAACGGTGCGCCGGCTTTACCTTCAACCACGTCCTGGAACTGTGCATTGAGAACGACTGTGCCGTCGAGTTCGATGATGATGTTGCCGGCCTTGGTGACGTCGCCACGATCCCACGTTGACCAGATGGATTGGATTTCGCCGGCGCCTGTGGCTTCTGCCAGCACGCATCCTTCATCGGTGGTGCGCAGGCAGGAGTACTTTCCGCTGAATCCGTCGTGGTCGTTGCCACCTTCGCGATCAAAACTTGAGAACTGGCGGCTCTGCGTGCCGGTGCTCAGTTCCGGAAGGCGAGTGATGTCAGTGTAGGTTTGCCAACCTGTTGCGGGATTTTCGTCGGGTGGCGCTGCCTGGGCGAGTCCGCCGATGCTGAGCAGCAGGGCTGTTGACGCGGCCAGTGCGATCTTTCCCGGTCGAGAGAGGTGATTCATCATTGATCCTTGGGTCGAGTGGCGGCATCGCCACTTCGTTTTCGGGCAAAATCAGCTTAAATGGAGCAAAAATGAGTGTCAAGCGATTGTGCATAGTAAATGCTATGTGATATATAGGTTATAGTAATACTAATGTCGCTAAACCGTTACCTGTGAAATCGTTGAGTCGTCTAAACAGCTGGTATACGGTGTGGAGATCAATCTAGGCGCTTGACATCAATGGCGAATCGGAGGCGCGTCGTGACTGTACCGTTGCTCGAAATGCACCATATCGGGAAATCGTTTTCAGGAGTGCGAGCACTCGATAATGTGTCGTTGCGCCTGGGCGCCGGTGAAGTTGTGGCACTGCTGGGAGAAAACGGAGCAGGCAAGTCCACGCTGATCAACGTGCTCTCTGGAGTCTTCAACGACTACGACGGTCACATCAAGGTCGACGGAGAGCCGGTCACGCTGCATAGCCCCAGCACCGCACAACAGCTGGGGATTTCCACCATCCACCAGGAACTGAACCTCGTCCCCGACATGTCAGTGGCAGACAATATCTGGCTCGGACGAGAACAGGCGACCGGAGGGTGGGTCAAGAAACAGCGCACGATTTCGAC
Organism: Schaalia radingae; assembly: GCF_900106055.1. Lineage (NCBI taxonomy): Bacteria > Bacillati > Actinomycetota > Actinomycetes > Actinomycetales > Actinomycetaceae > Schaalia > Schaalia radingae. Next base: position 435,834 of record NZ_LT629792.1, read on the forward strand.
GGCCCGGGATCTGCTGGCGCGAGTCGGGCTGGATCTAGATCCTAGAAAGTTCGTGCGTCAATACCGACTGGCAGAACAGCAGCTCATTGAAGTGGCAAAGGCGATGAGCCTGAACACCCGAATCCTGATCATGGACGAACCGACGTCGGCGCTGGCAGATGCTGAAGTTGAACGCCTGTTCGAGGTTGTCAGGTCACTTGCATCCGAGGGAGTCGGCATCATCTACATCTCTCACCGTCTGGAAGAACTCGAAGAGATTGCTGACCGGGTCGAAGTCCTGCGAGATGGACAGTTCTTCGGTGAACGCGAGATGAAGGACGTCAGTCGATCAGAACTGATCCACATGATGGTGGGTCGTCCGATCTCGGAACTGCACCAGCGTCCCGAGGAAACCGGTGCCCGCGCCGAGGGCGGCGAAGCCAGACTGACGGTGGAGCACCTCTCCCTCATGCCCAATGCGCGCGAGTCGCGGGCAGCACTGCACGACATCTCGCTGTCGGTTGAGCCCGGCGAAGTGCTGGGAATCGCCGGCCTGATGGGAGCTGGTCGCTCAGAAGTACTCGAATCCATTTTTGGAACACCCCCATCCTCGGACATGATCGGTCAGGTCACCCTGAACGGCAAGGCGCTGACCAAGCGGACGCCCGCACGCAGTATCGACGCCGGGATTGCCCTGGTATGTGAAGATCGAAAACTGCAGAGCCTGATCCTGGAAAACTCCGTGCGCTTCAATATGACGCTCCCCGCCCTGTCGGATTTTGCCGGCATAGGCGGATGGGTGAAGAAAACTCGAGAAAAGAAGGCGAGCGAGGAGCAGGTTCAGACTCTTGGGGTGAAGACCCCGTCGATGGATGCGTTCATGAGCACCTTGTCGGGTGGAAACCAGCAGAAAGTCGTCCTCGGAAAATGGCTGCTGACCAACCCGGAAGTGATCTTGCTCGATGAGCCGACACGCGGTATCGATGTCGGTGCGAAAGCAGAAATCTACGAACTTGTTGCGCAGCTGGCATCGCAGGGAGTGTCGTTCATCGTTGTCTCGTCAGAGCTTCCCGAATTACTGGGAATGTGCGACCGAATCGTGGTGTTGTGCGAAGGAAAAATCACCGCTGAATTTGACGCCGGCACAGCCACTCAGGAAGACCTACTCACCGCGGCAATGCCGATTCAAGGGCAGGCAGTCAGAGAGGATGCGCCCGCCGTCGATGCCATCGAAACTGCTAAATAGTGAAGGAGAACAACCCCATGAGCACACAGTCGCAGCGCGGATCGGGTGCGGTCGTGCAGCGCAAGAAATGGCTCCTGATGTTGAGCCAGTCCCAAGGCTATATCGGCCTTCTCCTGATCGTCCTGATTGGACTGTGGAGCCAGGGAGGGCGCTTCGCGGACATAGGAAACCTGACGAACGCCATTGGGTACTTCGCTCCGCGAGGCATCCTGGCGGTGGGAATGACTCTGGTCATTATCACCGGCGGCATCGATCTGTCGGTGGGCGCAGTCATGGCAGTCGGTTCAACCACGTCAGCATGGCTGCTGACGGAAATGAACTGGCCGGTGATCGCGATTGTTCCCACGTCAATGGCTGTGGGCGCCCTCTTCGGCATCATCAGCGGTATCGGCACCGCGTACTTAAAGATCCAGTCGTTTGTCATGACGCTGGCCATCATGACGATCGCACGAGGCTTTACCCGCGAGTTCTCCCATAACGTGTCGATCGGAACGAATGTGATCGGACCGGACGGGGAGGTGGCTCCGGGATCTCAACAGTTCCGAATGCTGGGGACGCCAGGCGAAACGCTGTTCCCTATACCGTTAATAGGGTATTTCCCTGTGCTGGCGCTGATCGTGGTCATTATCCTCGTCCATCTGCTGCTGTCACGCACGACGTTCGGGCGGCACGTGTACGCGGTGGGCGGCAATCCCACCGCGGCGCGCCTGTCGGGTGTGAACGTCAAAGCAGTGCTCGTCATTGTCTTCATGATCTCTGGTTTGCTGTGCGGCCTGGCCGGTCCGATTAACGCGGCTTATAACGCATCAGCAGATCCTCAAGCCGGCATGACCTATGAGATGGACGCGATTGCAGCCGTCGTCATCGGTGGTGCGAGCCTGGCTGGCGGCCGAGGCACAGTGATCGGAACGTCGATCGGCGCATTGATCCTGACCCTGCTCGACAACGTGCTGGGCCTGAACAACTTCAGTGCCAACTGGCAGATGATCATTAAAGGCATCATCCTCGTGGTCGCCGTTGTGATCCAACATCCCGACCTCATTCCCAACGCTGCGGCTCGCCTGAAACGACGAACCGCGCATCCCGTTAAGGCATCCTCGACGCCACACGCGAAGGAGTAGGCCGAGGGGGAAGTCCACACCAAGGTAAACACAACACTAAGAAAGCGAAGGAGCTCTCATGACAATCACGCGACGCAAACTACCGGTACTCCTGGCGGGTGCCCTGGTTGCCGCAGCATCGCTCGGCGCGTGCGCAACCAACGATCAGTCGACATCCGGCTCACAGACAGATGAAGGCGCATCGAGTGCCACAACTGATCAGAGCAGCGCGGCTGGCGCAAGCGACGGACGTCTGCTGCCCGAAAAGGACAAGTACGTCATCGGGTACTCACAGGCCAACAACGCTGAGCCATACCGTGCGCAGATCAACGCACAGCTGGAGTATTACATCGGGCAGGAATCGAACCTTGAGTTGCTGCCGATTGCTGACGCTCAGCAGGATTCCTCACGTCAGGTGAGTCAGGTCCAGCAGTTCATTCAGCAGGGCGTTGACATTCTGATCGTCTCGCCTAACGAGTCTGACCCGTTGACCCCGCCAGTTGAGCAGGCATGTGAAGCAGGTATCCCGGTGATCGTGTTGGACCGCGCTGTGAACACGGACTGCATCACCTCCTTCATCGGCGGTGACAACGTGGCAATCGGTAAGGCCGCAGGTGAACTGGCACTCCAGCTTCTACCTGATGGCGGTAAAGTCGTCGAGCTGCGAGGCATTACCTCGAACCAGCCTCAGATCGACCGCGACCAGGGCTTCCGTGACGCAATCGCTGCGAACCCGAAGATCGAGATCGTCAAGGATCAGGACGCAAAGTGGATCAAGGAAGAGGGCACCAAGATCATGCAGCAGTGGCTGCAGTCCGGTGAAGACATTGACCTGGTCTACGCGCATAATGACCCGATGGCGCTGGGCGCATACCTGGCTGCGGCCGGTGCCGGCAAAGCCGACGACATCAAGTTCATCGGTATTGACGGCCTCGCAATTCCTGACGGTGGCATACGAGCCGTTCAGGAAGGCCAGCTGGCAGGTACCTTCATCTATCCGACAGGTGCTAAGGAAACAGTTGACACCATTTTGGCGATGATCAAGGGCGAGCCGGTCGAGGCCCAGCAGGTCCTTGAAACCACCCCGATCACACCTGAAAACGCTGCCGAACAGTACGAGCTGAACGACTTCTCCAACAAGAAGTAAGAGGGCTTGTACGAGGCCGGCGCCGAGGAACTCCCCGGCGCCGGCACAAGAGAGGCAGAGCGTGGAAGATCACGAGTAGTTACCTCTGATCTTCGAGCTCCTCGGACAGCTCCAGCCACTGTGCTTCGAGCTGGCCAACCTCGTCCTCAACTGCGCGAACCTGATCCGCAAGGTCCTGTAACCCCACGTAGTCAGTCGGATCATGGTCTGCCATCTGCGCTTTCAGATCCTCGTCCTGGCGTGTCAGGCGGTCCATCTTTCGCTCCAGCGCTGACAGCTCTTTTTGTGCAGCGTAGGCGCGAGCGCCGGAATTCTCGGTTTCCTCCTCAGGAGGTGATGGTTCCGCGGGCTCAGTCTGGCCCTGGATCTTCAGGTACTGCTCGACCCCACCGGGCAGATGGCGGAACGTGCCGTCAATGATGGCGTATTGCTGGTCGGTGACGCGCTCAATCAGGTACCGATCGTGCGACACAACCAGCAGCGTGCCCGGCCACGTGTCGAGGACGTCCTCCAGGGCGGTCAGCATATCGGCATCGACGTCGTTGGTCGGCTCGTCCAGAATCATGACATTGGGTTGGTCAAGCAGGACGAGCAGAATCTGCAGCCTGCGTTTCTGCCCGCCCGACAGTTCTCCGACGCGCGCTGACAGATGCTCGTGGCGAAATCCGAGGCGCTCCAGCATCTGCGCTGGAGTGGTGTCTTTACCGTCCACGACGAACGTTGTTCTGGTGCGGCCAAGCACTTCGCGCACGCGGTCACCCGAGATCTCATCCAGCTGCGAAAACTGCTGGTCGAGCACTCCGATACGAACAGTCTTACCCTGACGTACTCGCCCCGACGTCGGCTTCAGCGCACCGCTGATGACGTTGAGCAGGGTTGACTTGCCCGCACCGTTCGGGCCGAGGATAGCGCTGCGCTCTCCGGGTGCGATCCTCCACGTCACGTCGCGCAGAACCTCGTTCGTATCAAACGAAACCGACACGTCCAGCAGATCCACCACCTGTTTGCCCAGGCGTGCCACAGATAGCCGCTGCAGTTCAATCGGGTTGCGCACCTGCGGTACGTCAGCGATCAGCTCATTCGCCGCTTCGATACGGAACTTCGGCTTGGACGTGCGCGCCGGCGCTCCGCGACGCAACCAGGCAAGTTCCTTGCGCATCAGGTTATGGCGCTTCGCTTCGGTCGCAGCCGCGATCCGGTCACGTTCCACACGCTGCAGGACGTACGCTGCGTATCCGCCTTCGAACGGTTCAACCGTTGTGTCATGCACCTCCCACATGCGGGTGCACACCTCATCAAGGAACCACCGATCGTGCGTCACAACGATGAGCGCACCGTCGCGCGGACTCCACCGGTACTTGAGATGGTCAGCCAGCCACGCGACCGCCTCGATGTCCAGGTGGTTCGTTGGTTCATCCAGAATCAGCACATCCCACTCGCCCACAAGCAGGCGCGCAAGATCGACGCGTCGGCGCTGTCCACCTGAAAGATCACCGACGAGGGAATCCCATGCGATATCCGAAGCCAGTCCAGAAATAATGGATCGGATATTCGCGTCGGACGCCCACTCATACTCCGGGCGATCTCCCACTAGTGCTTCTTTGACGGTGTGAGACGGATTCAGACGATCAGACTGGCTGAGGTATCCCAGGCGCAGGTCGCGACGATGAGTGACGCGACCGCTGTCAGGTGTGATCTGGCGGGTCAGTAGCCGCAAGAGTGTGGATTTGCCGTCTCCGTTGCGACCCACCACGCCGATTCGGTCGCCCTCGTCAACTCCGACGGTGACCTGATCAAGGACGACGGTCGTGGGGTATTCCATATGCAGGTTGTCTGTGCCAAGAAGATGTGCCATATCGGCACATATGGTACGTCAAAATGCGCTGGTGAGGAGACCTCAGAATCCTCATATCAATCGAGATGATGTGAGTGCGGGGTTCGAAGAGCAGGCTAAATGGCCGCTTACCTGCGTAAATGGTGGGATCGTGCGCATGGATTCCGATCAGGCCGTCTTCGCGTGGCCTGGCCAGGCCTTGATCTGCTGCAGAAGCGTCACTGCGTGGCGATCCCACATGTGACCGCCCACGATGACGCCGACGACCAGACATACCAGCGACCAGACTGGGGCAACGATGTAGCCGATCCAATCTGGCAGGATGCCGAAGAAGCCGAGTAGCAGAACGACTGAGGCCGGCAAAGACGCCACAAGAGCCGCGAGCCACTGGGCGAACTGCACCAGCATCGTGGCAGTGAAGCTGCCGGTGGATTTTGTCGATATCGGGTTCGCGCCGGGCGGAGGAACAGGGTAGAGCCAGCGTGCATGCAGGATCTGGCCTGCGCCGGCAGTCGCGCAGAACAGGAGCACCGTGGTGACTGCGAGGTAGATGAGCGAACGCCCTTGAATCCCCGCGGCGAAAGCCAGCAGTGCCATGACAACGGCGAAGAGGCTGATCGCTGAGGGTAACGCGCCCACAAGACGACCCAGACGCTCGTCGCGTCCGCGTATTCCAGCAGTGATGCTCAGCCAGTTCGCCGTTGAATCCCATGCCATCAGGGTCGCGACGACACCGCCGAAGAGCATCGCACCAAAGAGCGTGAAGAAAATGGCGAACGTGTTGCCAAAGCTGAAGTCCGAATTCGACCCCATAAACGAAATTGCGATACCCAGCACGGGCAGGACGCCGACCGCGATCAGCTGTGAGAGCAGACGCGGATCGCGGATAAACTCGTGACTGGTGCGGGCCGCCAGCGCGGCCGCTGCCCGTGGCAAACCCAGACGCAACCACGGATCGACATGCTTGAAGGAGCGCTGGTCAGCGCGCGCCGAGGGAGCAGCCTGCGTGGGATCGATCAAGTGGTGTCCCTCTGCAATCGCCTGACGGGCCTCAGCACTGACTGGCCGTGCCTTGCCATTCATGGCGAAGGGGAGTACGTACTGCCACAGCTTCCATCCTGCCCACAAAGTGACCAGTGAAATGGCCAGCCGCGCGAGGGCGACAAGGTAGTTGCCTTCATAGACGGATTGACTGATCGCGAACGGGGCGCCCATCGGTGTCCAGCCGACGATCGTACCGAGTCGGGTGACGAAAGCGGCGTTGAAGTTGTCGATTCCGGCATTGATGTACAGACCCAGAGGCGTGACGAAGAGAAACAGCGCGACCGTTGCGATGACGCCCTGTAGATCGCGCCTACGGGTGGAAGCCGTCATCTGAACGCTCATCCACGTCGTCACGGCACGTGACCACACCAGCGATATAGCAAGTGCCAGGCAGGCGCTGATCACACTGACGAGCGCCACCACCACATGGCCGGAGACAATCCAGGCGACGAAGGGAACCAGAAGAAATAACGCAGTGCCAATGCCGGAGAATCCCACGAAAGCTGCGGCAATCATGCCGATCGCGAAACGCCGTGAAGGTGCGGCAAACGGTGCGAGGCGAACCGGATCCAACGTGTTGTCAGCCGATGCCATAAGCGCAGGAGCTATCACCCATGCCAGCACAGCTAAGGCACTGATCAAAGTGAACATGACGCTGGCCAGGTCGGCGTAGCCCTCGAAGATGGAAAACACGGCTCCGACGGCAATCATTCCGACGTAGCCGGCGATGCCCAGGGCCCCCAGGATTGACAGGACGAGGAAGGCTGTCTGACGCTTCATCGAGTTCCACGTCAGCTTCGCTTTCATCCGCATTAGGAGTGCAACCATGACAGCCCTTCGTGAGTGATGCGGCCTCCGACGATCTGAGTGAAGCGCTCTTCGAGGTCACCGCCTGCAGCTACCTCGTCAGTCGTGCCGGAAATTACGACCTGACCGTGATGGATGATCGCAACGTGGCTGCACAGTTTCTGCACGGTTGACATTACGTGACTAGACAGCACAACTGTGCCGCCCTGGCGCACGAACGATTTGAGAATCTCACGGATATTGGCGGCCGAAACCGGGTCGACCGATTCGAACGGCTCGTCCAGAACCAGGACGCTGGGGGAGTGGATCAAGGATGCGCCCAACGCGATCTTCTTGGTCATGCCGGCCGAATAGTCGCCGATCATTTTGTCAGACGTTTCAGTCAGATCCAGGGCTTCGAGCAGGTCCTGGGTACGTGAGCGCGCAGTGTCAGTGTCCATCCCGCGCAGCAAGGCCACGTAGGTCAGGAAATCCGGGCCGGAGAGGCGGTCCAGCAAATGCATACCGTCAGGCATTACTCCGAGCAGTTTCTTAGCCTCGGTTGGATTGGCCCACATGTCAACGCCGTGGACGTAGGCTGTTCCTTCATCTGGACGCAACAGGCCGGTCGCCATTGTCAGGGTTGTGGTTTTGCCTGCACCGTTGGGGCCGACGATTCCATAGAACGAGCCGGCGGGAATATTCAGGCTCAGGTCGCCTACTGCGACGAGATTGCCGTACACCTTGACCAGGTGATCGAATGCGAGTGCCGGTGGTTGGTCAGTCATAAGTCCCCTCGCGGTAGTGGTCGGACGCTACTTTTAGGCTAGTACTTCGTTTCGTAAGATGCGAGGATAATTCTGAGCAGGTCAGCAAGATCGTCCTGATCGCCTCGGGAAAGCGGCGCCAGAATCTGCTTTTCACATTCGAGCAGGGAGATCAGCGCCGCATCAACGTGCTTCTTGCCGGTGGGGGTCAGGGTGACGAGGACGGCGCGCCGGTCATCCGGAGCCGGTGAACGCGTTACAAGGTGGCGACGTTCGAGGCGGTCAATACGGTTCGTCATTGTCCCGGAGGTGACGAGCAGTTCGTCCATGAGGTGCCCGGGCGTCATCGAATACGGCTTTCCGGCGCGGCGCAGGGAGGAGAGCACGTCGAATTCCCACGGGTCAAGATCGTGTTGGGCGAATGCCTCGCGCCGCTTGAGATCCAGATGGCGCGCCAGTCTGGCTACGCGCGAGAGCACAAGCATGGGGGAGGGGTCAGTGTCCGGGCGTTGACGTGCCCACCCCTGAACGATCGCATCGACCTCGTCTCGCTGCGTTTTTCTCATGACACCAAGATACTTGTTTTCGAGATACTTTCGCGAGGGGGGCTCACGCAGAATGCATACGCAATGACGGATCAGTCTTGAGGTTGCGCAGCCCGTACCACACCAGGTTGACGGCGTGTGCAGCCACAACTTCCTTCGGCATGGAGCGATCTTCGAGCCACCACTGCCCGACCTGCGCGATCAAACCGACAAGCATCTGCGCATACAGCGGTGCCCACCCCGGTTCCATATTCGAGCGTTCGAACTGTTCGGCCACAAGGTATTCCACCCGCATCGCAACATCGCCGAGCACCGATGAGAAAGAACTGGATGTACGGTCGTTGGGTGTATCGCGCACGAGGACGCGGAAGCCATCCGTATTCGATTCAATGTAATCCAGCAGTGTCAGTGCGGCCGCCTCGAGGATCTCACGCGGATGCGTGGACGATTCCAGCGACGTCTGGATCGCGGAGACAAGGGACTGCACCTCACGGTCCACGATCACCGCATACAGACCTTCTTTTCCGCCAAAGTGCTCGTAGACGACCGGTTTGGAGACGCCTGCCTGCGCGGCTGCCTCCTCCATGGACGTACCGTCGAAACCTTTCTTTGCAAAGAGGGCGCGACCGACTTCAATGAGTTGCTCACGTCGCGCCACACCGCTCATCCGGACTCGTTTTTCTGCCATAGCAGTACTCTAGAACGTGTTGAGCTCCACACTTTAAGCTTCTGATTCTTCGCGCGACTGTGACATAATCGGGTGGTCTATCCGCCTTGGTGTAACGGCAGCACAGGGGTTTTTGGTGCCCTTAGTCTAGGTTCGAATCCTGGGGGCGGAGCTCAATGTACTGAGCAAAGTTGCACTATAGCAACGAAAAACGGTTTTGCGTCATCCTCTCTGGGGGGTCGCGTTCCCCGAAATAATCTCGTGCCTGCACGACACCGGAACAACAGTGCTAATCGATCCCGAAATAGCCTTGAGGGGCCTGTATCGAGTAAAGCACGCCACATCAACTCACGGATCAGGGGGATGAACCTATAGCATAAGAGACGCCGCATCCGTGTAGCGGCAGGTTGAAGGGGAGGACAACCGTATGAGTGGCTTGGTCGCCAGTGGTGAAAAACGACTCGTGCTTGTATCAGGACGGGCACACGTCGATCTTGCAAATCAGGTAGGTGAGCATCTGGGCTGCGGTGTCTCTGCGACCACTGCCTACGATTTTGCCAACGGAGAGATCTACGTTCGATTCAACGAATCTGTGCGTGGGGCTGACGTCTTCGTGCTGCAGTCGCACACCACCCCTATTAACAAGTGGCTGATGGAACAGCTCATCATGATTGATGCCGCCAAGCGCGCGTCAGCCAAGCGCATCACCGCTGTTTCACCGTTTTACCCCTATGCACGTCAGGATAAGAAACATCAGGGTCGTGAACCGATCTCCGCTCGCCTCGTGGCCGATCTGTACAAGACAGCCGGAGCTGACCGCGTGATGAGCGTGGATCTGCACGCCTCGCAGGAACAGGGCTTCTTCGACGGTCCTGTTGATCACCTGTGGGCCATGCCCGTGCTGGTCGACTACGTGCGCGGACGCGTGAACCTGTCGCACGCCACTGTCGTGTCGCCGGACGCCGGCCGCATTCGCGTGGCTGAGAAGTGGGCTGCGAAGATGGGGAACTGCCCGCTGGCATTCATTCACAAGACCCGTGACACCACTCGCCCCAACGTCGCGGTCGCCAACCGCGTGGTGGGTGAAGTCGACGGGCGTGACTGCGTGCTGGTTGATGACCTGATCGACACGGGCGGCACGATTGCTGAAGCGGTCAAGGTACTGTACAAGGCCGGTGCGAAGTCAGTGCTCGTGGCGGCAACGCACGGCGTCCTGTCCCACCCGGCAACCCAGCGCCTCTCTGAGTGTGGAGCAACTGAAGTGGTCGTCACTGACACGTTGCCCATCACTGGGGAGAAGCGTTTTGACAAGCTGACGATCCTGTCGATTGCGCCTCTGCTGGCTCGCGCCATTAAAGAGGTCTTCGAAGACGGATCGGTCACATCACTGTTCGACGGGGTCGCATAGAGCGCCCCTTTCGGGTTAGGCTATGTGTCGTTGCTCCGGCGAGGGCGTCGCATATCTGCGGTGCCGTGATCGACGAAGCTTTTACCTGCGGTGCGCCCGCGCGCAGAGAGAAGCCTTGTTGGTGTCGTCGGCGAAGAAACGACTGAAAAATGGAGGCTTCAATGAGTGAAAATCATCTTGATGCGCAGCTGCGCAATGACTTTGGTAAGGGTGCAGCACGCCGCGCACGTCGTGACGGCGTGATCCCCGCAGTCATGTACGGACACGGTTCCGACACGATGCATCTGGGACTGCCCTCGCACGAAACGTTTTTGATTGTGCGTTCTAACCCGAACGCAGTCGTTGAACTGTCGGTCGATGGTGAAACCTACCTGACATTAGTGAAGGACGTCCAGCGTCACCCCGTGTCACGCAACATCCTGCACGTCGACCTGCTGGCCGTGAAGGCCGGCGAAAAGGTTGATGTTGAGGTTCCGATCTCCGTCGTGGGCGAGCCGCAGGCCGGCCTGACGCACACCGTCGAAACCTTCCAGGTCATGGTGGCTGCGCCTGCTACCTCGATCCCCGAGTTCATCGAGGTCGACATCGAGGGCGCCGAGGACGGCCTGGTGATCCACGCAGGCGACCTGAAGTTGCCTGAGAACGTTGATCTGGTCACCGACGAAGAGGTTGACATTCTGTCGGTCGCCGAGATTCAGGAAAACGAAATTCCTGAACCTGAAGCAGCTGCAGAAGGCGAATCTGAAGGCGCAGAAGCCGCTGAAGCCGCTGAGGAAGCATCTGAAGAAGAGTAAGACCCGACTCTCTGGTCATAAGCCTCCGGTCGCCGTGGAGCGGCCGGAGGTTTATGCATATTCTGGAGCCATGACGACCCATATCGCCCCGACCATTCACGCGATTATTCCGGCTGGAGGCTCAGGTACACGCCTGTGGCCACTGTCGCGCCGAAACCGCCCGAAATTCCTGCTCGACCTGACGGGCAGCGGCTGCTCCATGCTGCAGGAGACAGTGACGAGGCTGACGCCTGTCTCCCGGTCCATCACGGTCGTCACCGGCGCCAGGCATCGTGACGCTGTCGCCGCCCAGCTGCACGACGAGTGCACAATCCTTGCGGAACCGGCTCCACGCAATTCGATGGCAGCGATCGGGTGGGCAGCCTACTCCATTCTCAGGCGTTTTGGGCAGGACGCGATTGTCGGCTCATTTGCAGCTGACCATGCCATCGCGCACCCCGATCAGCTGCACCAGGCGATCGGGCGGGCAGTTCAGGCAGCCCGCAGCGGCTACCTGACAACGATTGGCATTGCGCCCACCTCGCCATCGACCGCGTACGGATATATCCATCCCGGGCCTGCACTTGGGGGAGCCAGCGGCGCCTATACAGTCAGCGAATTCGTGGAAAAGCCCAACGAGTCAACCGCCCGGCGATACGTGACGGACGGCTACCTGTGGAACGCTGGAATATTCATCGTGCGGGCGGGCACGCTCAGGGACGCCCTCGCCCATGAGAATCCACAGATGGACCGCGCCTTGAACGCGATCGTGGACCCTGACACCGACCCGAACGAGCGCGAAGAACTATGGGAGTCCATTGAATCGATCGCCATTGACTACGCCCTGGCCGAGCCGCTCGCCGCGCGCGGACGCGTCGCGGTGGTGCCTTCGCAGGATCTGGGGTGGACTGACGTGGGGGACTATCCCTCGCTCAACACGTTCGGCCAATCGGAGCGATCGGTCGTACGCGTTGATGCGCCGGGCACCAGCGTGCACTCGTCGACCGATCAGATGATTGCGCTGGTCGGGGTGGACAACATGACCGTCGTCGTTCAGGACGATGCGATTCTGGTGGTCAGCAATGACCGCGCTCAGGACGTATCTCATGTTGTGGAGCTGGCGCGTGAAAACGGACGTCTGGACATGATCTAGATCAAGAATCCGTAATTTTGTCCAAACGCCCTTACGATTTGCGCTATCGTTATGAGGATTCTGCAGCGACGACATGTCCACCGAGGGCATGCCATATTCGTGAGAGGAAGACTATGACGAAGAGCTTCAAACTAGGCGCTGTTGCAGCGATCGCAGCGCTCGCGCTCGCAGGATGCGGCGCAGCACCCGAAGCATCAAGCGGATCAACCGAACCGGCATCAGGAGCCGGTGGCCAGTCCGGTCAGGCGGCGGGTTCCAGTGAAGTCAAGGCCTGTATGGTCTCTGACGAGGGCGGCTTCGACGACCGCTCCTTCAACGAATCCGGTAAGGAAGGCATGGATCGCGCTGGCCAGGAACTGGGCGTGGAAGTCAAGTTCGCGGAATCAACGTCAGACGGTGACTACCAGACCAACGTTGACGCCATGATTCAGGACGGATGCACGCTGATCGTCGGCGTTGGATACAAGCTGGCTATCACCATGGCTGAGGCAGCACAGGCCAACCCGGATATCCAGTTCGCACTCGTTGACTCGCAGTTCCAGGACGCACAGCAGAACCCGATCGAACTGGAAAACGGCCGCCCGCTCATCTTCAACACGGCTGAGGCAGCGTTCCTCGCCGGATATGTTGCAGCCGGCACCACCACGAGCGGCACAGTCGCAACCTACGGCGGCATGGAAATTCCGACCGTCCAGATCTTCATGGAAGGCTTCGCCAAGGGCGTTGAGAAGTACAACGAAGACAACGGCAGCGCCATCCAGGTTCTGGGGTGGGACACCGAGAAGAAGACCGGTTCATTCGTGGGCGACTTCTCCTCGATCGATAAGGGACAGACTCTGACTGAAGGATTCATCTCTCAGGGCGCCGACATCATCATGCCGGTTGCCGGCCCAATCGGCTCAGGCACCCTGTCAGCCATCAACGCAGCACCGAACAAGGGCGAACTGAAGGCAGTGTGGGTTGACGCTGACGGTCACGAATCAGTGGGCGATCCAGCCATCTTCACGTCCGTCGTCAAGGAAATCGGAAATGCCGTGTTCGACACTGTCAAGGACGCGAAGGACGGCAACTTCTCCTCCACGCCATACATCGGCAACCTGAAGAACAAGGGCGTGGCGATGGCTCCGTTCTACGACATGGACTCCCAGGTTTCTCAGGAGCTCAAGGACAAGGTCGAAGAGCTGAAGCAGCAGATTGTGGACGGATCACTGGATGTGTCCACGCAGTACGACCCGGCAAAGTGATGCGCTCTCTGTGAGCGTGTAACACCGACCGAATGATGAAGATGCCGTCGCAACCGAATATGAGGTGGCGACGGCATCTTCGTTCTTTCAGAAAAGAGTCAGCGAGTGAAACTCGAACTACGAGGCATCACTAAGGTTTTCGGGCCCCTCGTCGCCAATGACCATATTGATCTGACCGTTGAACCTGGTCAGATTCACGCCCTGCTGGGTGAAAACGGCGCAGGTAAATCAACGTTGATGAATGTGCTGTACGGCCTGTACCAACCAGATGCCGGTGAAATCCTCATCGACGGGGAACCCGTCCGCTTTAAAGGTCCCGGCGACGCTGTGGCAGCCGGAATCGGCATGGTGCACCAGCACTTTATGCTCGTCCCCGTATTCACCGTTGCCGAATCCGTGGCCCTGGGTTACGAACCCACCGGCACGTTTGGAGTGATCGACGAGGTCGCCGCCGCCCGTAAGGTGACTGAAATCTCAGCCCGATTCGGATTCGACGTGAATCCGAAAGCACGAATCGAAGACCTGCCTGTGGGAGCTCAGCAGCGCGTGGAGATCATCAAGGCACTCTCGCGTGAAGCTAAAGTGCTGATCCTCGATGAGCCGACTGCCGTGCTCACCCCGCAGGAAACCGATGAACTTATTGAGATTATGCGCGGACTGAAAGAGGACGGCACATCCATCGTTTTCATCACGCATAAGCTGCGCGAAGTGCGCGCAATCGCGGATCGCATCACGGTGATCCGGCGCGGAAAAGTGGTTGGTGAAGCTGCTCCGGATTCAAGCGAGAACGAGCTGGCCTCGATGATGGTGGGCCGCGACGTGAATCTGACGGTGGAAAAAGGCCCGGCCTCACCTGGCGAGGTTGTGCTGGATGTGGACGGACTGTCGCTGGTTGATGCGGCGGGCGCAGTTGCACTCGATGATGTGACGTTGAGTATTCGCAGCGGAGAGATTCTGGCGGTGGCCGGCGTGCAGGGCAATGGTCAGACCGAACTGGCTGAATGCCTGCTCGGACTGGAAACACCGACGTCCGGGACGATGACAATGTCAGGAGCGCAGCTCTCCCCGATGAGTGTGCGCCAGCGCATCCATCACGGCATGGGGTTCGTGCCCGAGGATCGCTCGACCGACGGCATGATCGCAGGCTTCTCGATTGCCGAAAATCTCATCCTGGATATTTCGAACAGTGCGCAGTTTGGCGCAGGTCCGTCGTTAAATCCGAAGAAAGTGCGCGCCAACGCGCTCGAAAAAGTTGACGAGTACGACATTCGTGTCACCGACGTTTCTGACCCGATCTCCACTCTGTCGGGCGGCAATCAGCAAAAGGTCGTGCTGGCACGTGAAATTTCGCGCGACCTGGACCTTCTGGTGGCCTCGCAGCCGACCCGCGGCCTGGACGTCGGATCGATCGAGTTCGTCCACCGCCGCATTGTTGCTGAGCGTGACGAAGGAACCGCGGTGCTGATCATCTCCAGTGAACTGGACGAGGTTGTCGCGCTGGCTGACCGGATCGCCGTGATGTATCGCGGACGAATCGTCGGCATCGTCCCCGCCGATACACCGCGCGACGTGCTGGGACTGATGATGGCGGGTGTGCCCGCCGACGAAGCTCGCAGCCAGGCCGCTCACCATGAAACAATTCTGGGCGCTGCCGACGAGCAGGCTGAAAAGGAGGAGCAGTGAAAGAGGCACAGGAAACACCAGACGTGTCCGACCGCTCCGGTGCGCAGGCTTCCCTCATCCGACGCGTCATGTCGGGCTCCTGGCTCGTATCGGTTCTGGCCGTTGTCGTGGCACTCGTCGTCGGATCAGTGCTGATCGCCATTTCAAACCCAAACGTTCAGACAGCGGCCGGGTATTTCTTCGCACGCCCCGTCGACACGTTCGCCGCATTGTGGTCCGCAGTGGGCGACGCCTACGAGGCGATGCTGCGCGGCGCAGTCTTTGACTGGAAAGCGTCCAGCACAGCACGCATGTGGCGGCCGATCACCGAAACCCTCACCAACTCGGTTCCCCTGATCTTTGCGGGCCTGGGTGTGGCAGTGGGATTCCGGGCAGGCCTGTTCAACATCGGTGCGCAGGGGCAGGTCGTGCTCGGTGCAATCTTCGGCAGCTACGTGGGATTCGCCTGGCACCTGCCACCCGTGATTCACTTGCTGGCAGCCATGTGCGGAGCCGCCCTCGGCGGTGCACTGTGGTCCGGAATTGCCGGCATCCTGAAAGCGAAGACCGGCGCGAACGAAGTCATCACGACGATCATGCTCAACTCGATCGCCGGTTTGCTGATCGGGTACGTCCTGACCCGGCCCTCGTTCATTGGCGAGGGGAACACGAACCCGAAATCCATGCCGGTCCTCGAAACAGCGATGTACCCCAGGCTGCTGGGAGATTCCTTCCGTGTGCACTTCGGATTCATTGCCGCTCTGGCGGCTGCACTGTTCGTGTGGTGGCTGCTGGAGCGTTCAACGATCGGGTTCGAATTCCGCGCGACGGGCCTGAATCCTGCGGCGGCACGCACAGCGGGTATCTCCGTTGAAAAAGTGACGACGCTGGTCATGATTGTTTCTGGTGCGCTGTGCGGTCTGGCTGGTTCGGCCCCGGCTCTGGGCACTGAACGCTATCTGACTACCGGCATTGCCGCATCAATCGGTTTTGATGCGATCACCGTGGCGCTGCTGGGCAAGTCACGCCCACTGGGTACGGTGCTGGCCGGATTGCTGTTCGGCGCGCTGAAAGCGGGCGGTGCGATTATGCAGACTGCGACGCAGACTCCGATCGACATTGTCCTGGTCATCCAGTCCACGATCGTGTTGTTCATTGCCGCGCCGCCACTGGTTCGCGCGATTTTCCGTTTGCCTGAACCGCTGCCGCATTCCCGTATCGCGAAGAAAGAGGTGGCAGCATGAGTACCACAGCGACTACACAGTCTGTGCAGCCCGCACTGCCGGTGAAAGTTGTTGTTTCCTACGCGCTGGCGGCGGTACTGAGCGCACTGTTGGCGTTCTATTGCCACAGTTCCACGCGCTTTGCGCTGGGACGGTCCTCGGACTTCGTGGCGATCCCGGACTTCTCTGTTCCTGCACGGCCTTTCGCCATCGTGGCCACGCTGATTCTGGCAGCCCTGACAGCCGTCGCATTCATGCAGCGGCAGCGCCGCGTGAGCACTCCGCTGTGGATGCATGCAATCGTCGGCGTGCTGTTCATTCTCGTGTTCCTGACCTGGGCTGGAGCGGGGCGCGACACCGTCATCCCGATCGTCACATTGCTGGCGGGCGCACTGACCCTGTCAGTTCCATTGATTTTCGGCGCAATGGCCGGCACGGTGGGGGAGCGCTCTGGAACCATCAACATCGCCATTGAAGGTCAGCTGCTTTTCGGAGCGTTCCTCGGCGCGGTCGTCGCCTCGCTGGCCAGGAACGCATGGGTGGGCCTGATTGCCGCGCCGATCGCCGGCATGCTGGTGTCACTGCTCCTGGTGCTGTTCGGACTGAAATACCGCGTCGACCAGATCATTGTCGGTGTTGTGCTGAACGTGCTGGTATTGGGATTGACCAGCTTCTTCTACTCCACGGTGCTGAATGTGTCAGCGGAGTCGCGCGAAGCCTTTAACTCCGGTGTATCACTGCCGGTCATTTCGATTCCGATCCTGTCCAGGATCCCTCTGATCGGCCCGGTGCTGTTCCAGCAGACCATCTTGGTGTACACGATGTACGTTGTGGTTGGAGTGCTGCAGTTCATGCTGTTCCACTCACGATGGGGCCTGCGTATGCGGGCGTGCGGCGAGCACCCGCAGGCGGCCGACACAGTGGGCATCAACGTGATGAGGACACGCATCAACAATGCGATCCTGGGTGGCGCTCTGGCCGGCCTGGGCGGTGCGTTCTTCACCATCGGGCACGGCCTGGCATTCGCCAAGGACATGGCATCGGGCAACGGCTACATCGCCCTGGCCGCCATGATTCTGGGCGGCTGGACCCCGATCGGCGGAGTGGCCGCAGCACTGCTGTTCGGTTTCGCCATGAACCTGGGCTACACGCTGTCCATTATCGGATCACCCATGCCGTCACAGATCATGCTGATGATCCCCTATGTGGTGACGATTCTGGCGATTGCAGGCTTCGTGGGTCGTGTGCGCGCGCCAGCCGCAGAAGGCGTTCCCTACCCGTAAAGTAGAAATGGAACGGCAAGGGAGAACTATGGAGATCACAGACCAGACGTGGGCTGACCTTCACCAGGCAGCCGTCAGTGCCATGCAGCGAGCCTATTGCCCGTATTCGCACTATCCGGTGGGCGCGGCCGCCCTCGTCGACGATGGTCGAATCGTGTCGGGATGCAACGTTGAGAACGCCGGGTACGGTGTGACACTGTGCGCTGAATGTGGCGTGATATCTGAACTGATCAACACAGGTGGAGGGCACCTGGTCGCGTTCGCGTGCGTCAATGCCCACCAGGAGGCGACCGCTCCGTGCGGACGGTGCCGACAGATCCTGTTCGAACATGGCGGCCCTGACCTGATGCTCGCCATGCCTGGCGGCCTGATGCGGATGGACGAGGTACTGCCGCGCGGCTTTGGCCCGTGGAATGTGCGTGAAGTGACAGGTGAAGACCCTGAGAACGGAGGAAGCAATGAGCGTTGAACAGTTTGACGTTGTCGACGTCATCTCAACCAAGCGTGACGGAGGTGAGCTGGACAACCATCAGATCGACTGGGTGATCGATGCCTACACGCGAGGCGTCGTTGCCGATGAGCAAATGTCGGCGCTGGCGATGGCGATTTTCATCAACGGGATGCAGCGCCGTGAAATTGAGCGCTGGACGCAGGCCATGATGAGCTCCGGGGAACGGATGGACTTTTCCAGCCTGACGCGCCCCACCAGTGACAAGCACTCCACCGGCGGTGTCGGTGACAAGATCACGCTGCCGCTGGCACCTCTCGTCGCGGTGTATGACGTGGCCGTGCCGCAGCTGTCCGGGCGCGGCCTGGGGCACACCGGCGGAACCCTGGACAAGATGGAATCGATCCCCGGGTGGCGCGCGAACCTGAGCAATGACGAAATCATGCACATGCTGGATACGGTTGGGGCAGTGATCTGCGCGGCAGGGTCTGGGTTGGCTCCCGCTGACCGCAAGCTGTACGCGCTGCGTGACACGACCGGAACCGTTGACTGTATTCCGCTGATCGCATCGTCGATTATGTCGAAGAAGATTGCTGAAGGCACCAGCTCACTGGTGCTGGACGTGAAGGTCGGCTCCGGTGCCTTCATGAAAGACATTGACCATGCGCGCGAACTGGCACGCACGATGGTGGACCTTGGTTCAGATGCAGGTCTGTCGATCTGTGCGCTGCTCACCGACATGTCCACGCCGCTGGGACGTACTGTCGGCAACGCGCTGGAAGTGCGTGAAGCTGTGGAGGTCCTGGCCGGTGGCGGACCCTCTGACGTGGTGGAACTGACCGTTGCTCTGGCACGCGAAATGCTGCGTCAGGCTGGACGAGGAGACGTTGACCCTGCTGAAGCGCTCGCTGATGGCCGCGCGATGGACAAGTGGCGTGAAATGGTCGCAGGCCAGGGCGGGGATCCTGACGCTGCGCTGCCGGCTGCCCAGCACACGGAAGTCATTGCTGCCGAAGCTTCCGGATATGTCACCGCGATGGATGCACTCTCGATCGGTGTGGCCTCGTGGCGCCTGGGGGCTGGCCGCGCACGCAAGGAAGATGCCGTGCAGGCGGAAGCAGGCATCGAAATCCACGCCAAACCGGGTGAGGCCGTCACGAAGGGACAGCCTCTGTTGACGCTGCACACGCAGACACCTGAGCGAATCGAGCGGGCGCGTGAAGCCCTGTCGGGAGCCATCGCGATTGGCCCTGAGCGCCGCGGCGGTGCTGACTCCGTCGTGCTGGATCGAGTGGATCCTCAGTGAACACCGCGCACCCTCGGCCACTTCCCGCAGTCATGCCGCATCAGGTTGACGGCACAACGTGCGGGATCGCTGCGCTTGCAGCGGTTGCCGCGCGGGCGGGCGGACCGCAGCACGCCTATCTGAATGCTCGGCGCGATGCTGTTGACCGGATCCAGGTTGCGCTGCACGCTCAGGCCGCGCGGGTGGGGATCCCGTGGCCGCAGGCCTTAGGCACCTCGCCGTGGGCACTGGCTTCACTGGCATCAAGCGCGGTAGGAGTGCGCTACGGCTGGACGCCATGGGAATGCGGGGGTGTTGACCGGGTTCAACGGGCAGTCAACAGCGGAATCGATGCGTTCGTCTACGTGGGGGCGCACCGCCTCATCCCTCGGCACGTCATCGCCGTGCTCGCAGCGGAATCCGCTGACTCGCAGTGGGTGGTTTTCGAGCCATCCAGCGGGAAAGTCATCACTACTTCTCCCAGCGTGTTCACACAGGCTCGCGCTGGGCACCCTCGGCAAGAATTTGGAAACTGGACGCTGCCCAGCCTTGTGGTAGCGCCCTGACCTACTGAAAAGGAGACACCCCATGACCACTCGATCCGACGTCGCACAGATGATCGACCACACATTGCTCAAACCGGAATCAACCGACCAGGACGTGCGCGCGCTGATTGCACAGGCTCAGGAACTGGGCACCTACTCCGTGTGCGTGTCACCGTCGATGCTGCCCATCGACGCCCCTGAAGGACTCCACGTGGCGTGCGTGTGCGGATTCCCTTCCGGCGCGCACAAGGCCGAGGTGAAAGCCGCTGAAGCTGCTCAAGCCGTTCGTGACGGTGCTGACGAGATTGACATGGTTGTGAACCTTGCGCTGGTTAAGCAGGCAGACTGGGATGGTGTGCGCGCCGACATTGCGGCCGTGCGTGCAGCATGCCCCGACTCGGTTTTGAAAGTCATCATCGAATCAGCCGTCCTGACCGATGAGGAAATCGTGGAGACCTGCAAGCAGGCAGAAGCTGCCGGAGCGGACTTCGTCAAGACATCCACCGGTTTCCACCCTTCGGGCGGCGCATCGGTCCACGCCGTTGAACTCATGCGTCAGACCGTGGGAGACCGCCTGGGAGTCAAGGCATCGGGCGGAATTCGCGATGCTCAGAGCGCGCTCGCCATGATCGAAGCAGGCGCCTCCCGGCTTGGCCTGTCCTCCTCGGCCGCCGTGCTGGACGGCCTGGACGACTAGGTTGCGCTACACGCCGAGCGCTGCGCGCAGGTCAGTTTTGACCCGCTCGAGGCGCTCGGCGGCTTGTGTTCGGGCCGCGTCCACATTCCCATCCGAAACAGGGATCACAACCTCGCAGTAGCACTTCAACTTCGGCTCAGTGCCCGAGGGGCGAGCCACCACGCGGTCATCGGATTCGGTGCGGAAAATAAGCGCATCCGTACCGGGCAGATCGAGCTGCTCAGAGCCGTTCGTCAGGTCTGTTGTCTCGATGACGGGGGAGCCGGCCAGCGAATCCACACCGCGCTCGCGCAGATTCGCCATACCGGTCGTAATTGTGGCCAGGTCATCGACACGGATAGTCAGGGGAGAGGTCGCATACAGGCCGAACTCGCAGGCCAGCTCATCGAGAACTGCCCGAAGAGAAGAGCCGTCAGCCTTGCGTTCTGCTGCAAAGCGCGCCAACTGCAGGCACGCTGAAATGCCGTCCTTGTCGCGCACATACCCCGGATCGACGCAGTATCCCAAAGCTTCTTCATAGCCGAAGACCAGGTTCGGTACGCGGGAAATCCACTTGAAACCGGTCAGTGTGACACGGTGTGTCACGCCGTGCGTCTGCGCGATGCGCGACAGCAGACGTGAGGACACAATCGAGTTGGCAACGGTCGGGTTGCCCTCGCCGCCACGTGCCTGCGTGACTGCCCGCAGTCCCAGCAGTGCGCCTACCTGATCTCCGGTCAACTGCCTCCAGCCACCCTCGATGGAGGGATCGGGAAGCGCGGCGCTGCAGCGGTCAGCATCTGGATCGTTCGCCAGGATGATGTCGGCATTAACGTCGCGCGCCAGCTGCATCGCCAGGTCCAGTGCCCCCGGCTCTTCAGGATTGGGGAAACGCACGGTCGGGAAATCCGGATCAGGATCCTGCTGCTGGGCAACGACGTGAACATCGGAAAAGCCGCGCCGGCGCAGTGCTTCACTCATCGTTGCTCCGCCCACACCGTGCATGGAGGTCACGACGATGCGTAGCTGCGCATTTTCTGGCCCGCCCGTCACCAGTGAGGTGACTCGATCCAGATAGGCTTCCACGACTGAGTCGTCGAGTTCATGCCAGCCTGACTGGGCGCGCGGAACGTCACGAACAGAAGTGACGGCCTGGATCGCCTCGAAAATTTCCGCATCGAAAGGCGGGACGATCTGAGAGCCCTGACCAGAATCTGTGACCACGCGCCCACCCAGGTAGACCTTGTAGCCGTTATCTTCGGCCGGGTTGTGCGAGGCCGTCACCATCACTGCCGCATCGGCTTCCAGGTGGCGCAATGCGAACGCTGTGAGGGGCGTGGGCATGGCGAGCGGCAGGACGTAGGCAGTGCCGCCGGCTGCGGTCGCAACCCCCGCCGTATCGAGGGCGAACTGGCGCGACCCATATCGGGCATCGCAGCCGATGACGATCGAAAAGTCCGGGCCCGCATGGCGTTTGAGAACCTCCATGAGGCCGGCTGCAGCGCGGATCACCACAGCGCGGTTCATTCTGTTCGGCCCGCCTCCGAGATGGCCGCGCAGCCCGGCTGTTCCGAATTCGAGGAGGCCCTTGAAACGGTCGGCCAGTTCAATGCGCGCATCCTCGCTAGTCGCGGACTGCTCAAGCAGATCCGTCAGCTCGCGTGCGGTCGCTTCGTCAGGATCGTCGTCAATCCACCGGCGAACAGCTTCAACGTCGATATCCATGTGTGTCACTGTCAGTCCTTCCGCTATCACTCAGCATCAGTTGCGATTGCCTGAACGATATCAGCCAAGAGGCGCGCAATTCTGGGAGCGGCCTCCTGACCGGCTGCGATCACCTCGGCATGCGAGAGGGGTTCAGGTGAGATTCCTGCTGCCAGATTCGTCATGAGTGAGATGCCGAGGATCTCCATGCCGGCTTCGCGCGCCGCTATCGCCTCGAGCGTGGTGGACATGCCCACCAGGTCGCCGCCCAGGATCCCTGCCATCTTCACTTCGGCGGGGGTTTCATAGTGTGGGCCGGGGAACTGGACATACACGCCTTCAGGCAAGGTCGGGTCAATCGTGTGAGCGACAGTGCGCAGACGCTGCGAATACAGGTCGGTCAGGTCGACAAATGTAGCGCCCTCCAGCGGGGAAGCGCCGGTGAGATTGATATGGTCGCGGATCAGAACCGCCTGGCCGGGGCTCCACTGTGGGTTCAGCCCTCCACACCCGTTGGTCAGGACGACGGTGCGAGCTCCTGCGGCCGCTGCCGTCCTCATCCCGTGGGCAACCGCTCGCACTCCTTTGCCTTCGTAGTAGTGCGTTCGTGAACCCAGGACGAGGGCGACTGTGTCAGATCCGTGCACCCGAATTGAGCGCATGACGGGAACGTGGCCAGCCACTGCGGGAGCAAAGAAGCCCGGCACTTCTGCTGCAGGGATTTCGCTGATTGTTTCACCGATCAGGTCGGCTGCTCCGCCCCATCCTGATCCCAGCACGAGCGCAATGTCGTGGTGGTCGATGCCGGAGCGGCGCGCAATGGTGTCCGCTGCGTGCCGCGCAAGTTCACCAGGTGTGGGGTCGGCAGAGTCGTCGCAGGTGCCGTGAGTGTGAACGTCAGATCGGGTCATGAGGATAACGCTACAACGAGGACCTATTATTTTTCTGTAAACAATCGGGCAACGTCGCTGACATGCCGATCACACCAAGGAGAGGTTGATGGAAAGTCAGGAAAACCATCCCCACAAACGCACCTATATGCGCGGCCCCGTTATGCTGCGAGGAAACCAGATACCGAAGGAAACCTCGGAAACGCGCTTGCTGCGGCCACAGAAAGACACTGACTGGGTGCATGAAGACCCGTGGCGCGTGCTGAGGATCCAGGCGGAGTTCGTTGAAGGGTTCGGAGCGCTGAGCGAGCTGGGGCCGGCTGTGTCGGTCTTTGGTTCGGCACGCACGCAGGAAGACGATCCGTATTGGGAATACGCGCAGATGATTGGCCGACTGCTGGTCGAATCGGGATATGCCGTCATCACCGGCGGTGGTCCGGGGGCGATGGCGGCGGCGAACAAAGGTGCTTTTGAAGCGGGCGGGGCTTCCGTCGGCCTGGGCATTGAGCTGCCGATGGAGCAGGCAATGAACCAGTGGGTGAACATGGGGATCAACTTCCGCTACTTCTTCGCCCGTAAGACCATGTTCGTGAAGTATTCGTGTGGATTCATCGTCATGCCCGGTGGTTTTGGCACGATGGATGAACTGTTCGAAGCGGTCACGCTGGTGCAGACCGGCAAGGTCCAGGCATTTCCGTTGGTCTTGATCGGGTCAGACTACTGGGGTGGGCTGGTCGAGTGGGTACGTTCCACAATGGTGACTCACGGTGCGATTTCGCCCGGTGACCCGGACCTGTTCACGCTCGTTGACGATCCGCGTGAAGCTGTCGCCATCATTCGTGAACGCACGAAAGAGTGATTTTTCAGCGTAATTTCGCCTGTGCGCATCCCATTTTGCGGCAGTCACGGTAGAATGGATGTGTCCACTGCCAAGCGCAGATTGCGTGTCGGCAGCAGTGAAAACCATACCAAGGAGCGTGAGACATGGCAGCCATGAAACCTCGGACTGGTGACGGTCCCCTCGAGGCCACCAAAGAAGGGCGCGGCATTGTGATGCGTATTCCCAGTGAAGGTGGCGGACGGCTGGTCATCGAGCTCACGCCTGAGGAGGCGAAAGACCTCTCCGAGGCACTGTCACAGGCTGTGTGACGTGTAGCTGGACCAAGGGGTCTCATCGTGCGGCAGATGCATGGTGAGACCCTTCGTTTATGCCCGGTCAGGCTTTGACAGCAACCAGGACGCCGTCACCGACCGGAAGCAGCGAGGTGACGAAATCCTCCGTTTCACCCATCACGCGAATCACTTCACGCATGACAACGGTTTCCTCGTCACGGCGGGCCGGATCTGCGACTCGGTCATGCCACAATGCGTGTACCACCACCGCTGTGCCGCCTGGGCGGAGGATGCGCAGCGCATGGTCGAGGTATTCGGGCGTTTCCTTCACGTCAGCGTCAATGACGATCATGTCGTAGGCACCGGCTGCCATGCGGGGCAGTACATCAAGCGCCCTGCCAGAGATCAGGCGTGTGTGGCCGGAACCCCGGCCGGCCGATTCAAATGCGCGGCGGGCATGACGATGGAATTCAGGTTCCACGTCAATTGTGGTGAGCACACCGTTGGTCGGAATCCCCTCAAGCATCCACAGGCCTGACACACCTGCACCCGTGCCGATTTCCAGGACAGCTTTCGCTCCGGTGCACGAGGCAAGCATCCGCAGCGTTGCGCCGACACCTGTTGAAATAGGCTCAGCTCCCAGCTCGATGGCAACGTCGCGCGCGCGCCGAATGGTCTCAGATTCGCTGACGTATTCTTCTGAAAAAACCCAGGTTTGCGCTTTATCTGATGTCACGACGTCCTCCCACACCCACATGAATCATTCACGTTGTCCTCAAGCCTACCTTGATTGAACGGCGGCTGGTGATTTCACGTGCCGCGCTATCCGAGGCGCCCTCCCTGTGCAGGTGTCACGTTCAGGTGCATTCCGGCCAGTCCGCGCTTGCGCTGTCCCAGCAGCGCGCCCACCGTTTTCAAGACGGTTGCTGCGTCACCTTCGCCACTCAGGACGATGGGGGAGCCGGAGTCGCCGCCCTCGCGCAAGTGAATGTCGAGCGGAATCTGGGCCAGGAGCGGCACGTCGTATCCGAGTTGTGCACTCAGGCGTGCCGATACGGATTCGCCGCCGCCGGTGCCGAACACTTCGAGGCGCGACCCGTCCGGCTGGACCAGGTAGGACATGTTCTCGATGACGCCGAGGACGTGCTGCTGGGTCTGCGCTGCGATGGAGCCGGCACGTTCCGCAACCTCTGCCGCCGCAACCTGCGGAGTGGTGACGACCAGGATTTCAGAGGTTGGCAGCAGTTGTGCGATGGAGATTGCCACATCACCGGTGCCGGGAGGCATATCGATGAGCAGAACGTCCAGGTCACCCCAGAATACGTCCGCGAGGAACTGCTGGAGTGCGCGGTGTAGCATCGGTCCGCGCCACACGACGGCCTGGCCGTCCGGAACAAACATGCCGATTGAGACGACCTTGACGCCGCCGGCACCGATCGGCGGAATGATCATGCCGTCCAGAACCTGCGGCTCATGAACCACGCCCATCATGCGCGGAATGGAGAAGCCATAAATGTCAGCGTCGAGGACGCCAACTTTCAGGCCGGCGGACGCCATTGCTCCGGCCAGGTTCGCCGTCATGGACGACTTGCCAACCCCGCCCTTGCCGGATGTGACCGCAATGATGCGGGTGAGTGAATCGGGCTTGTTGAAGAGGATCTCGCGTTCGGCCTTCCCGTCGTTGAGCTTTTCACGTAAAGCTTTCTTTTGCTCGTCATTCATGACGCCCATCGTGACCTCGACGGTTTCGATACCGTCAACGGCACCCACCGCAGCCTTGATGTCGCGCGTGATCGTCTCGTGGAGGGGACAGCCCGCAGTGGTCAGCAGGACACCGATATGAGCGGTGGTCCCGTCGATACGGACCTCGTCAATCATGTTGAGGTCGGTGACCGGGCGGTGCAGTTCCGGATCCATCACCGTTTCAAGAGCGGAGTGGACAGCGTGTTCAATGGACGTTTCAGACATGTAATCCATCGTACTTGGCCGACACAAACTCGCCAGGTGGGTCACGCCACACGGGGACGGATAATGCTAGGCGTCCTTCTGCCCAGCCAGTTCGGCGCGGACCTGTTGGGTCACTTCCTGGCGGACTTCGTCTTCCAGTTCGGCGCGGATCCGGGCGCGTAGGGACGCCTCGTCGGTTCCGTTGCCTTCCTGGAGTTCGTCGAGCATGTCACGAAGTTCGGAGCGTACGAAGTCGCGGGTGGCCATATCCTGCAGGCTCAAACGCAAACCGGCGATCTCGCGCGTGAGGTATTCCGTGTCCGTCAGGTTGCGTTCGGCGCGCTGCCGGTCCTGCTCGGCCTGTACGCGGTCACGATCGTCCTGACGGTTCTGCGCCAGCAGGATCAGAGGTGCCGAGTACGATGCCTGCAGTGACAGCATCAGCGTCAGTGCGGTGAAACCAAGTTCTGCCTTGTCGAATTGGAGCCTGTCGGGCGCCAGAGTGTTCCAGCCGATCCACAGGGCGACGAACACCGTCAGATAGACGATGAACTGCGGGGTGCCGGAAAAACGCGCGAGGCGTTCGGCTGCGCGCCCCATTCCTTCCGATTCGAGGTTGATGCGCGGGAGCCTGCGGCGGCGGTCAGCGGGTGTGTCCAAACGGTCAGCCATCGATGCTCCTTGCCATCAACTTGTCGGTCACGTCATCATCAAAGTCACGCCAGTCGGTCGGCAGCAACGCGTCCAGGACGTCGTCAACGGAGACAGCGCCCAGAAGAACGTCGTCCTCGTCGGTGACGGGCACCAGAGACAGGTTGTACGTTGCCATCAGACGAGTGACTGTCGCGATGTGAACGGTGGGGGAGACGGCCTCAATGTCATCATCGAGGATCGTTCCCAACAGTGTTTGGGGTGGTTCACGCAGCGCGCGCTGGATGTGCACAACCCCCAGGAACGGGCCGGTCGGTGTTTCCTGGGGTGGGCGCGTGACACACACGATGGATGCCAGCGATGCGGGCAGGTCAGTGCGCCGCACAGCGGCCAGCATCTGCGCCACGGTTGCGTCAGGGCCGAGGATGACGGGCTCGGTGGTCATCAGCGAGCCGGCCGTTGATTCGGCATAGGTCAGCAGCCTTCGCACGTCCTGTGCTTCTTCGGGACCCATCCGAGCCAGCAGGGATTGCGCAATCGGATCAGGCAGCTCAGAGATCAGGTCGGCCGCGTCGTCAGGCTGCATTTCGTCGAGGATGTCGGCGGCGCGTCCAGTCTCCAATGCGGACACGATTTGCACGCGGTCATCATCACCGAGTTCTTCGAGCACGTCGGCCAGTCGGTGTTCAGGCAGTTCCTGAGCGACCGCGAGCTGGCGGTCAGCGGGCAGGTCATGCAGGAAGTCCGCCAGGTCAGCTGCCTTCATGTCCTCGGTGTATTGGATGAGTGCGGTGGCGGTCTGGTCGGAGTCGGCAATGAAGAGTCCGGTGGTTTGTGGAATATCGACGGTCAGGGTTTCGCCTCCGCGGCGGAATCCCAACGTGTTGAGGCGCTGGCGCTGGACATGCAGTTTGGTGAGCACCCAGTCACGAGGGCGACGCTGCTCCATCGCCACGTCGAGGATTTTTGCTTCGCCGCTGCCATCGTTCATTGTGATGATGCGGTCGAAGAGCTGGGAAATGACGAGTGCTTCAGCTGGCCGCTGATTGAAGCGGCGCAGATTCAGCAGGCCTGTGATGATAACAGCTCCGGATTCGATGGAGGTGACGCGAGTGAAAGGCAGGAAGATCCTGCGACGCGGTCCGACCTCGATGACGAAGCCGATGACGTTCGCCGGGGTCTTGAGTCGCATGGCCACGACGACGTCATGGATGGTGCCAACTTTTTCACCCAACGGGTCAAAAACGCCTGTGCCGGCAAGCTTGGCGACGAAGATGCGGCGACGTCCGGGCGTCACGGTGGTTGGAGCAGCAGTATTCACACAATCAGTCTAGGCTGAATTCATACGCGTCAGGTGATGTGAGGTTTCACGAGGCGCAGGAAAACTTTATGGTGTGATGTGAAAGAGGATTAAAAATGGCACGCCGCCACGGTTCGGCGCTCCTTGCGCCAACAATGCCATCCGGTACAGAGGTTGGCTCATACAAGACCTATATGGAAGCGTCAGATGCGGTTGACTATCTGAGTGATCAGGGATTCGATGTTCAGTTCATCACGATTGTCGGCACGGACCTGCACATGGTGGAGCGTGTGACCGGCAAGCTGACGACCGGGAAGGTCGCTGCGTCGGGCGCTGCGTCGGGCGCATTGTGGGGCGCGTTCATTGGACTGCTGATGTCCTTTTCACTCCAAAGCAACATGTTGCCGTTCATGCTGCTGTCGCTGGGTGGTGGCGCACTGATCGGTGTCATCATGTCGGTGCTGTTCTACGCGCTGACAGGGTCGCGTCGAGATTTCACGTCGCATTCACAGACCGTAGCCTCACGCTACGCGGTGCTGGCAGCGGCGCAGATTGAAGAGGCCTACAAGTTGCTGCAAAATACGCGTGGCAACCTGATCCAGCCGATCCGTCAGCGCAGGCAGCGCCCGGAACCGACTGGTCCGACTGAGTACGGCTCACGTGCTGATGAACAGCCACGTTTCGGTGTGCGCCTGGAAGAAGGACAGCGCGAGCAAGACCAGGAACAGGCGGACGAGGCTCCACGGAATGAATCGGTCGACCCGTGGGCGGCGCCCAGCAAGGAAGGCGGGGACACCGCTCAGCAGTAGCCCCCGCCTTCGTGCGAACGGTCAGCGGTTACTTGCCGCTGGCCTGCACCTCGGCAATCCACGCTTCGACATCGTCGATGGTGCGGGGAATGTCCTCGGAGATGCGGGTCACTGAACCATCAGCGTTGACCTGCACGTCATCTTCAATACGCACGCCGATTCCGCGCAGCTCCTCGGGAACAGCGAGGTCGTCGGCACGGAAGTACAGTCCCGGCTCAATGGTGAAGGTCATACCTGGCTCCAGCAGCGCATCCTGATACAGCTCGCGACGAGCCTGCGCGCAGTCATGCACGTCGAGACCCAGGTGGTGAGACGTGCCGTGCGGCATCCACCGGCGGTGCTGCTGGCCTTCACTGGACAGCGACTCCTTCGCGCTGACCGGCAGAATGCCCCACTGCTCGAGGCGATCCGCCAGTACCTCCATCGCCGCGTCATGAATATCGCGGAAACGGGTGTTCGGTTGCCTTGCACGCTTCAAGGCTGCTTCACACGCATCGAGCACAGCCTGGTAGACCTTCTTCTGCGGTTCGGTGAAGATGCCGTTGACAGGCAGTGTTCGGGTGATGTCGGCGGTGTAGAGGGAGTCGACTTCGATGCCGGCGTCGACCAGAACCAGGTCGCCCTCGCGAACGGGACCGTCATTGTCAATCCAGTGCAGAGTGTTTGCGTGATTACCGGAAGCGGCGATTGTTTCATAGCCCAAGCCGTTGCCCTCCTCGCGGGCGACAGCACCGAATGCACCTTCAATGACGCGCTCCCCACGGCGGTGTCCGACTGCGCGAGGCAGGCTGCGGATAATGTCATCAAAACCCTGTTTGGTGACCTCAACCGCGTGGCGCAGTTCCGACAGCTCGTATTCATCCTTCTTGAGGCGGATCTCAGACAGATGCTCCTGGAGCTTCTCATCATCGGGCAGTGCGTCCCCGCCGACGGGTAGCCCCGCCTGCTGGCGCACTTCGTTAACCATTGCTTCCACGTTCCCATCAACACCGGGCACGATGCGCAGCTGAACCTGGCCGGCATCTTTAGCCAGCGCGTCGCGCAGCGTGTCGATATGTGCGCACTTGAGGCCGGTCATTGCTTCCATCTCAGCGATCGACGGGCGCGCTCCCACCCAGAATTCGCCGTAGCGTGAATCAGCGTAGAACTCCTCTGAGGATCGTGAGGCGCGCGGCTTGAAGTACAGGACAGCTTCATGGGTAGCGCCCGACGCGTCACCCTCGTCAATGGGGTCGAGGACGAGGACGGTGTCAGGCTCTTTTTCCCCACCCAGGCCGGACAGGTGCGCGAACGCTGAATGCGGGCGGAAACGGTAGTCGCAGTCATTGGAACGTACCTTGTAGGTGCCGGCTGGAATAACCAGGCGCTGTCCGGCAAAGGGTGCTCCGGCAAGTTGGTGCCGGGCTGCCAGGTAGTCCGCTGCTCCGCCTTGTTCGGGCAGGTCACTGGGACGAGGACCCCAGTTCGAGCCGATGAAAGCGCGGAACGCCTCTGAGGTGGGACGGCGCGAGCGCGTATTGCCGCGGTCAGCCATCGTTTGATCAGTTGATTGTTCAGTTTCGGTTTCGTTCTCACTCATGCTTCTATGTTCTCACTTTCAGCGATCAATGCTGCGCTGAGCCCTCCAGTTTTCCTTAGCGCGCGTGTGCCGATACGGTACATACATGATCCGCATTGACCCGCATACTCACTCGGCCTGCTCGGATGGGACGGACACTCCCGCTCAACTCATGATGGCTGCATCCCGCGTGGGCCTGGACGTGGTGGGGCTGACTGATCACGACACGACCGCCGGGTGGGAGGACGCGGCGGCGATGGTGGAGCGCACCGGGGTGGCGCTCATGCGTGGCATTGAAATGTCCACAGCGTCGAACGGGATCAGTGCTCACGTGCTGGCGTACATGCCTGACCCCTCGTTCCCTGAGCTGGTTGAGACGATGCGGCGCTCGCGGGAATCGCGCGAGGAACGGGCACGCAAGATTGTGCAGAACCTGTCGGCAGACTTTCCGATCACGTGGGACGCTGTCGTTGCGCAGACGCGGGGCGAGAACGTGCCGGTGGGGCGCCCTCACATTGCTGACGCATTGGTCGAGGCAGGTGTGTTCCCTGATCGGGGGGCTGCATTTGACGGAGCCCTGCATCCCTCGTTGAAGTACTACGTGCACTACTGGGCTCCTGACCCGGTTGATACCGTTCGTCTGATTCGTCGCGCGGGCGGTGTCCCGGTTCTGGCGCATCCGAGGGCGAGGGCGAGGCAGCGAATCCTGAGCGAAGACGTCATTGCTGACATGGCGGAAGCCGGTTTATTCGGTCTGGAACGTGACCACCGCGACCACGACGCTGCTGCTCGTGAGGAAGTGGAGCGCATCGCGGATCGGCTGGGACTGCATGTGACAGGATCGTCGGACTATCACGGCCAGGGAAAGCCGAACCAGCTTGGAGAAAATCTGACATCAGAGTATGTTTATCGGGCAGTGGAAGAACAAGCCAGCCTGGAGGTCGTACGCCCGTGAACGTCGCTGAGATCCTCAATATCGGTTTGCTCGCCACGACGTTTACGAAGCTGTTTGTCATCATGGACCCGATTGGGACGGTCCCGGTGTTTTTGTCGCTCACGGGGCGCTATTCGGTGGCCGACAAGAGGCGCGCCGCAGTGCAGGCCACGGTCACCTCGCTGGGTGTGATCTTGCTGTTCGCTGCGATCGGACAGTACATTTTGCAGTTCCTGGAGATTTCCACTGAATCGCTGCAACTGTCGGGCGGTTTCCTGTTGTTCCTGGTGGCGATGGAGTTGCTGACGGAAAAAGACCAGGACGAACCTGACACTGGGGATCACAATGTCAACGTCGCGCTGGTTCCGCTGGGCACGCCCCTCCTGGCCGGTCCGGGCGCAATCGTTGCCGTCATGGTGGCGGTGACGAATTCGGGTAAGACAATCTCGGGGTGGGTGGCAGTTGCCCTGGCGGTCGTGCTGATGCACGTGGTGATTTGGCTGACGATGCGTTTTTCCGTTGAGCTGGCCAAATTCCTGGGCCAGGGTGGCATCATGATCCTGACGAAGATCGCCGGTTTGCTGCTGGCGGCGATTGCCACACAGATGGTGATGACAGCGATCTTCACTTTTGTGCGTCATGCGGGGTTGTAGCGCTGAGCTAATTTTGTTGACATATCTATGGTTGAGTCATTATCATGATAATGACTGATTCTCAATAAGGTTTCG
This sequence comes from Schaalia radingae, assembly GCF_900106055.1. NCBI lineage: Bacteria > Bacillati > Actinomycetota > Actinomycetes > Actinomycetales > Actinomycetaceae > Schaalia > Schaalia radingae. Next base: position 468,283 of record NZ_LT629792.1, read on the forward strand.
CCTTTGTTCGCGGAACTGATTGCTCCACCGGGCGCTTTTTAAGCGCCCGGTTTTCATTTTGGACCCAAATGCCATAGGGATGTGACACCCTATTCCCATGGAACAAGAAGCAATGACGCAACGGCATTATCGCGCAGGAATTGATGTTGGAACGAACTCAATAGGGTTTTCTCTCGTCGAGGTCGATGACGACGGTTATCCTACCGATCTAACAAATTCGGTGGTCGTTATACACGATTCGGGTGTCGATCCTGATGCGCAAGACGCAGGAGACTCACGCCGCGCTGTTTCAGGCGTAGCAAGGCGTGCACGACGTCTCTATAAACGGGCGAAGAAGCGCCTCGACAGGCTAGATGCGTATATTGAATCTTTAGGATGGCCGCTTATTGACCATGAGTCCTATCAAGATCCACGGCGGGCGTGGAGCATTCGGGCAGCCTTAGCAAATGAGCAAATTACTGATTCCACGGTCCTACATGAGTATTTGTCTGTTGCGATGGTGCATATTGCTCACCATCGGGGCTGGCGTAATCCATATCAACGAGTGGAATCTCTTTTACGAGAGCAAGAGCCAAGTAGCAAACTGGAAGGCCTGCGCAAACGCGTTGAGAATCTGATAGGCCGAAACCTTTCGGAAGATCTTACTGCTGGGCAGCTTATTAATGAGGCATTGCGGGTAAATCCCCAAACGAAGCTTCGAGGTTCTTCAGGATTACTGGGTGGGACACTGTTGCAATCAGACTATGTCATTGAAATCAGAAAAATTCAGGAAACGCAGGGTCTGTCCAGAGCACTTGTTGATGAATTGATTCGCCGTGTTTTTGATTCTGTTTCACCCGTAGGAAGTGCCCGGGAACGCGTTGGTAAGGATGCTCTGCCGGGGCAGCAACAGAAACCCCGTGCAGAAAAAGCCCAACCTGCTTTCCAGGTTTTTCGTATTGTCTCCGTTGTTGCCAACCTGCGAATCGGAAAAGGCAGGGAACAGCGCATACTGAGTAAGCAGGAAAAAGACACGGTTGTTGACTTTCTGTTGCATTCGAGTGCCCCAGAACAGATTACGTGGGATGCAGTTGCAGAGCTCTTGAAGATAGAGAGGCCCTCCCTCCGAGGGGTGGCACGAGCAGGCATAGATGGCGAGAGTGTCAGTGGACGGCCGCCAACTGATGCAACAACTCAGGTAATTCGTTCGTTGAAGATCCCGACGCTACAGGAGTGGTGGGAACAAGCGGATGAAATTGCTCAGGAAACTTTCATTGACCTCCGCTCAAATGTTGGCAGTGACGATCTTGACCCTGATTCTCTGCAGGAAATTACTCGCCTAATAAGTGCGTTTTCAGATGATGAAAGAGAAAAGCTTGAGGAAGCAACTTTCCCTATGGGAAGAGCAGTTTATAGCGTGGATTCTCTTCGCAGGCTGACCGAATGTATGCGGGAAGATGGAATTGATCTCTATGAGGCGCGAAGAAAAGAATTTGGTGTTTCTGAAGACTGGGAACCACCGGCGGAAGATATTGGCGCTCCTGTCGGCAACCCATCAGTCGATCGTGTTACGAAGCAGGTTGCCCGTTGGCTGAGTGCGGTTGAGAAGAGATGGGGCGTTCCTGATTCAATTAATATTGAGAATGTCCGGGATGGTTTTAGCAGTGAACACGTTACTCGTGAAATTATGCTCCAAAATAAGAAATCCCAAGAGCGTAATGAACGAATTGTCCACGAGATCCATGAGCGACGTGGAATTGATGGTCCTGTTAGGCGCTCTGACATCATAAGATATAAGGTTTTCTCGAGACAGGAAGGAATCTGTCTCTATTGCGGAGAGCCCCTATCGATCGAGAATTTCGAGGTTGACCACATCGTACCGAGGTCCGGTCCTTCATCGACGAACAAGATGCATAACCTAGCAGCGGTCTGCCGGACTTGCAATCATCAAAAATCAGGAATGCCGTTTGCTTTATGGGCAGAGAATTCTGATCGTGATGGCGTGAGCCTTGAGGGAGCAATCAACCGGGTTGGAATGTGGTTGCCTGATCCTGGTATGAGCCGAAAAGACTTTGGACGTCAGAAACAGGAAACGATACGCCGTCTTAAACGGAAACAGATAGATGAGCCTCTGGACGACAGATCAATGGAATCAGTCGCGTGGATGGCTAATGAACTGAGACGCCGGATTGACTACCACTTCAACCATGAGGAGAAAAAGACAGTTGTACGGGTTTTCCGAGGAAGTCTTACTGCTGAGGCGCGGCGTGCTTCCGGTCTTGAAGGCAAGGTGAAGTTGATTGGCGGGCACGGAAAAACACGTTTTGATCGGCGACATCATGCCATGGATGCTCTGACGATTGCTCTCTTAAGACCTTCAGTTGCTCACACTTTGGTACTGCGCCAGAATATTCGCTATGCAGAGCGTTTGACGCAGTCGCCACAGACGTGGAAGGAATTCACAGGCCTTACGATCGCTGATCGCCAAATATGGAATCACTGGCTGCAAGAAATGGATTTGGCTACCGAATATTTCAATTCTCGAATTAGCGCAGACACGATTCCGGTTATGCAAAATCTACGTCTTAAGCTTGGAAATGGAGCGGCGCACAAGGCGAAAATAGGCAAGCTTGAGCATGTCAAACTTTCCGATGCCATGCCAGTGCAATCGATTGATCGTGCTTCAACGCCTGCGCTTTGGTGGGTCTTGACGCACCAACCTGATTTTGATCGTGAAAGTGGTCTTCCAGCAGATCCGTCACGCCGTATTGTCGTGAATGGAGTTCACTACACTGGTGAAAGTGCAGTCGATCTTTTCCCGAAACTTGTTCCAGCAGTGAAAGTACGAAATGGATGGGCAAGCACAAGTTCTTCAATACACCATGTTCGCATTTTCAAAGTTGACGGGAAAAAACCCAAATACTATCAGCTGCGGGTTTTCAAGACAGATCTCATTCCGTATGCCCACGAAGATCTTTTCACAGTACAAATTCCAGCAAAATCGATTAGTGTGCGAACTGCGTTGCCAGCTTTACGAAAGGCAATAGCTTCTGGGCAGGCTAGACAGGTCGGATGGCTCGTTCGGGGCGATGAGCTTCGTTTGCGCGCAACAAACTTTACGAAGGGGAAGATCGCTGATTTCTTTCAAGATTTTCCGGATATGGTGTCTTGGAGGGTGACTGGTTTTGAGAGCACACGGCAGATTAATCTGCGACCATCATTGTTAGCGCTCGAAGGAGCGCCTGAGCAGATCTCCCCTGCAGTGCTTGAAATCTTAAATAGGAGCTGGCGACCAACCTTTAGTGACCTTTTCACCAATGGGAATCCAGTAATCATTCGACGTAATGCTCTGGGTGAGCCACGTGAAGCCAGCAATTCCGGACTACCTTTGAGCATGACATTATAGGTGGAAAAATGTCGGGGCAATGGCGCGTGCTGGATTTTCTTGGTTTCCGCGGGCAGGTTCGTTCAGTTCGCGGCGGTCTTGAAGTTTTTGACGAAAGTGGTCACGGCAGGCGAGTAGCGTGTGCGGATCTTGCAGTAGTGTTGTTTGGACCCGGAGTGGATTTTTCCTCGGGCGTTATGAACCGTCTAATGGATAACGCGACAGTACTTTTCTATTGTGATTGGCGCGGAATTCCACGCGGCGCTTCCTATCCTTGGTCAAATCATTCGAGAGTTGGTGCGCGTCAGATAGCTCAATGCGAGGTATCACTGCCTAAGAAGAAAAACGCGTGGGCTAAAATTGTCCGTGCAAAAATCATGGGGCAGGCGACGACGCTGAGATTGAAAGGAGCATCTGGCGCTGGAGAGTTGGTTGCTCTTTCTCGTCAAGTGCGTTCGGGCGATCCAGAGAACCTTGAAGCGCGTGCTGCCCGTATATATTGGAAGTCTTTTCTTCCTTCTGGGGTTCGACGAGAATATGGCGTGGGGAGGGACAATATTAATTCGTGTTTGGATTACGGGTACACGATTCTTCGAGGGCACGGAATCCGATCTGTCTTAGGCGCGGGATTGAATCCAGCCTTTGGACTGTTTCATCGGGGACGCGGTAATCTGTTTCATTTGGTCGACGACCTGATTGAGCCGTTCCGACCCGCCATTGATGCAGCTGTGTGGGATATCGGTTTGAGCGCGCGGCTTGCGGATCCGAGTGTGAGGAAGCAGCTGGTGGCGGCTACCACACAAAAGTTTCTTGATGATGGAACGTGTATTCCGACGGCATTTGACATGCTTGCCCAGAGTTATGGCCGCTATGTTGAGGGGGATGGCGCTCGATTTGATGTTCCTTACTGGCATGAGTTCGATTGAGCGGATTGTCTGATGGCGGATGGCCCAATGTGGTGCTTGGTGATGTTTGATCTTCCAGTCTTGACCAAGGTGCAGAGACGGGATGCCAGTAATTTTCGTCATTTTCTGCTAGATCGGGGTTTCTCAATGGTTCAGCTGAGCGTGTATGTGAAGTATTGGCCAACTTGCGGAATCGATATGGTCACAGTTAAGTCTATTAAAGGTGCTCTCCCGCCCGGTGGGCAGGTTCGTGTCATCCCGATTACAGATCGTCAGTGGTCGGGCGGTTTCAGATTCCAGTCTGCAACGGAGTGTCCTGTAGAGGACGAACCTGAGCAGCTAACAATTTTCTGACGGAATTATCTGCTTTTTCGGCAAAAATAGGCGGGAAACCTCTCCCTTGGAAGTCTATCAAAGGGAAAGGTGACTGATTCCCAACAATACAGGCCGCCGCAACCGACATTAGAGAAGTCTATCAAAGGGAAAGGTGACTGATTCCCAACAGTCGAACTAGCTAAAGACGGTGAAGCAGAAGTCTATCAAAGGGAAAGGTGACTGATTCCCAACCGTTGTTTCACGCACTCCGGTGCTCAACGAAGTCTATCAAAGGGAAAGGTGACTGATTCCCAACGAATCGAGCATAAGCACTTGTTTAAGTGGAAGTCTATCAAAGGGAAAGGTGACTGATTCCCAACGAAGTGAAACGACGTACGCTGAGGATTGGAAGTCTATCAAAGGGAAAGGTGACTGATTCCCAACCGCACAGCCTTGCAGGTGCTCGAGGATAGAAGTCTATCAAAGGGAAAGGTGACTGATTCCCAACCAATCACCGACCGCCTAGCCACGCTGGAGAAGTCTATCAAAGGGAAAGGTGACTGATTCCCAACCTGGCCTTCCCTACCGCGCGCGTGTCAAGAAGTCTATCAAAGGGAAAGGTGACTGATTCCCAACCCGAGGGGAATCTGCGCGGCGAGGGTGAGAAGTCTATCAAAGGGAAAGGTGACTGATTCCCAACTTGATGCGACGGTGTTGGAGATGATGGAGAAGTCTATCAAAGGGAAAGGTGACTGATTCCCAACCACGCAAGACCTCGACAAGATCCGATCAGAAGTCTATCAAAGGGAAAGGTGACTGATTCCCAACGGGGTCGCGTATGAGTGGAAGCGTCACGGAAGTCTATCAAAGGGAAAGGTGACTGATTCCCAACCTTGCGATTGCCTGGTCGTCGAGGCCTGGAAGTCTATCAAAGGGAAAGGTGACTGATTCCCAACAAGCCCCGCACGCGTCACAGCAGGCTGCGAAGTCTATCAAAGGGAAAGGTGACTGATTCCCAACGCGGTAAGGATGCGCGGCACCACAGGCCGAAGTCTATCAAAGGGAAAGGTGACTGATTCCCAACGGCACTAGGCAAGATTGTAGAGCTTATTGAAGTCTATCAAAGGGAAAGGTGACTGATTCCCAACTTGTGCAGGCGATTCCGATCATTATCCCGAAGTCTATCAAAGGGAAAGGTGACTGATTCCCAACCGCGAATGTCACTACCGCTTCGGGTGGCGAAGTCTATCAAAGGGAAAGGTGACTGATTCCCAACCGGCCGAGTCATGGCAGCTACTGAAAAAGAAGTCTATCAAAGGGAAAGGTGACTGATTCCCAACCGTTCAACGGGCTAAAGACCGGTGCGCAGAAGTCTATCAAAGGGAAAGGTGACTGATTCCCAACAGGATGCAGAGCGTTATATGAAATCCGAGAAGTCTATCAAAGGGAAAGGTGACTGATTCCCAACCTGCCAACCCTCACCAGCTGGCCCGTCGGAAGTCTATCAAAGGGAAAGGTGACTGATTCCCAACTGAGTTGCGCGCTTCCGGTGGGGTGGTGGAAGTCTATCAAAGGGAAAGGTGACTGATTCCCAACGCAGGTCTCGCCGCGCGCGCAGCAATCCGAAGTCTATCAAAGGGAAAGGTGACTGATTCCCAACGATACGAGCGCTTCCAGGTGGTCAGTGAGAAGTCTATCAAAGGGAAAGGTGACTGATTCCCAACTGAGTGTGGCTCGTGAGATCGGTGAGAGGAAGTCTATCAAAGGGAAAGGTGACTGATTCCCAACAACACGGGTTGCGTATCGTTGGCTACCGGAAGTCTATCAAAGGGAAAGGTGATTGATTCCCAACCGCCCCGGCGGTATCAGATATATCAAGCGAAGTCTATCAAAGGGAAAGGTGACTGATTCCCAACCAAGGACGCGGCTCCAGCACGTCACCAGGAAGTCTATCAAAGGGAAAGGTGACTGATTCCCAACTCGGCGAGGTGTGAGAGCTCATCGAGGCGAAGTCTATCAAAGGGAAAGGTGACTGATTCCCAACGTGTGTGGCTTGTTGTCGAACTGACCGCGAAGTCTATCAAAGGGAAAGGTGACTGATTCCCAACTGTAGTCCTCCGATGAGGAGGTCGAGTCGAAGTCTATCAAAGGGAAAGGTGACTGATTCCGAACTATCTTGCCCGATGCATGCTGCACAGTAGCGTAAGAAGCTGATGCTGTCTTGAAGAGTATTCGAATTGCGAATCCACGCGTGGTGATCGAATCTTAGCAAAAGCCGTCCTCATGGTATTTGTCCTCGCCGTCTTCAGCGTGGTCTGATCTCACCATCTCATCGGTGCCGTAGTAATACCGCAGTTGTTGGGAGAGCGTCTGCATGATTGGCTGATCGGGGTGGTCGTGCTGCCACTGGCGGGCGTACGTACACAGTAGTTTCAATACCGGTTGGGGCGAGTTTTCCTCCAAGCTCCACTTGTCCCGTTCAATGCGCTCAACTGCCAGACGGATTGCCTCGCAAGGACGCGGCTGGTCCTTGCTTAGAGCCAGCATCATCCACCGCTCGTTGACGCCCCAGCGATTCGCATAGTCCCACGCCCGTTCCCTGTCACCTTCAGCCAGCGCAAGGTCAATGGGTATGTCTGCGTCCGTCCAGGGCTGCTGCGCAATCCACTCGATGACTTGTTGGAGGACACGGGAGCGCTTATGCGCTTGTTCGCCGCATGTAAGCAAAAGATTCTGGAACCCGACACTTGGCGTCGAGGTGAAAGCGGTTCGTGCGATGGCAAGTGCGGTGCGTATGCGTTTGGCTGCCAGGCAGCACAGCACCGCCTCGCGAAGGGGAATGAGGAACGGCGAGTAACCTTGGGTCGCGTCGGTGCTGATGGCGTGTGCCTGATGGGCGCGCGCCACGACGTCAGCGGCCAGATCCGGCCGGTCGATGGCCTGTAGATCGTTAAAGAACATGCTGTAAGCGAAGCGATCGCCCTGCGTCGCGCACATGCGCAGCAGGGGAATGTCATCCTGGCACAGTGCCAAGTCGCGTAAGAGAGAGTTCTCGGCGCTTTCGACCTGGATTTTCTCATGTCTGCATTCGATCAGGTAGTCGCGATAGGCAGCCGTCGCTTCCTCGCCCAGGATAGGGATGATGTCTCTAGCTGAGGCTTCCCGCCATTCGTAATTCTCGACGAAATAGTGGGCTGTTTTACGGCCGGCTTCCTTTTCGGGCATCGTGGCCATCCATATCCAGACCAGCATCACTTCGAAAATCGTCTGCAGGTGATCGGCCCATTCACGAGCGTCGTCGTGTGGATCGTCGAAGACCAGTCGTTTGAAATCGGCAAGTGCGTTGTGGCAGATCTGTTCCAGCCCGTCGGTTAATCCAACGGTGATCAGCATCTTCATCTGCAGACCGAGTGACACTATCTCGTGTCTGTTTGCAGCGAGGTCGACCCAGGAGGGTTTCCCGTAGCAGAGAAAGATCCGGCTATACGCCTGCTGTACGAGCGCCGCAGACTGCTCGGGGGACCCAAAATTGAAACTCCACGCTGTGGCGAAGAGCTGGCCGACAGGAGGAAGTGCGGCCGCCATTTTGGAGTAATGCTGGAGGAGCTGGTGGTCGACTGATTGGATAAGCTTTTCGGCCAGCTCTGACGTGTCAAGGAGTTCTCGAGGCAGTGAAGGCGTTCCAGAATCTACTGATTGGCCGTGTTCGAGTAGAACCAGAGCGAGCGCGCATTGATGTTTGCAGAAGTGTCCGGCCTCGCCATGCGGGCAGCTGCACGCCCCATCCAGGGTTCCGTCATCTTCCCACAGCAGATCAACGTCGTACAGTGAGGTGCCTCGTACAGAGGCGTTGGCCCCGTGCTCTTCTATATGTGCATCCATCACGAAAGGCATATAGGGGCGTGCACGGTCGAAAACCTTATCGCCTGCGCGGGCTCGAATATCCTCAACGCTGAAGGGGAACTCATCCATAAACGAAGTATGACAGCACCCGTGTGCATCTGGAGCCTGTCGGATTTCAAAGACCGAGTATTGCCACCCCCATCCAAACTGTGTTACTGTATTAATACAGTGATACAGATGGAGGGAGGTAGACATGCAAATGAGCGGAGATTCTCGGCCAATCTGGATCCAACTGGTCGAAGAGTTTACGCAGCGTATTGTTTCCGGCCAGTGGAAGCCCGGAGAAAAAGTACCGAGCGTCAGAGAACTGGCCGCAGAATTCACAGTCAATCCGAACACCGTCCAACGAGCACTCACCCGTGCTGACGAGGACGGCCTGACACAATCGAATCGCACTGCCGGACGCTTTGTGACAGACGACCAGGACGTGATCAAGCAGCATCGCGACAACCTTGCACACCAGATAACAGCTGAATTCATCGCACAGATGAAAGCACTTGGATGTGACAAGAACGCGATCACTGAGCTGATCAATTCCCAGTGGAATACGTATGGACCTGACACAGTCGCCCTCGGCAATGAACAGAAACACGCAAAGGATCCTCATGACAACGCACGCAATTGAGGTTGCGCACCTGACCAAAAAATACGGACAATGGCCGGCGCTCAACGATATATCTTTCGCCATTGAGCCCGGGCAGATCGTTGGCCTGATGGGGGACAACGGGTCCGGGAAAACGACACTTCTGAAAATCCTGGCAGGAATACTGTCCGGTTACGAGGGGAACGTCGCCATCCACGGCCATGCGCCCGGCCCGCAGTCCAAAGCCATCACCTCCTACCTGCCGGACGAATCGGCGCTGCCAACCAGCCTGACAGCCGATGAGGCGATCCGCATGTATGCCGACTTCTTCGATGACTTCGACAGTGCTCAGGCTTCTGAGATGATCGATTTCTTCGAACTGCCACACAACAAACGCTTCCGAGAGATGTCAAAAGGTATGCGCGAAAAGGCGCAAGTGGCACTCACCATGTCCAGACGGGCAAAAGTCCACCTGCTGGATGAGCCGATATCAGGGGTTGACCCGGCGGCGCGCGACATTATCATGCGCGGCGTGCTAACAGGTTTTGACCCCGACGCCCTCATGATCCTGTCCACACACCTGATCCGCGACATCGAGCCGATCATTGACTACGCAATCTTCATGCGCCAGGGGAAGATCCTGCTGGCGGGACACGTTGATGATCTGCGAGAAGAACACGGCACGGACCTCGACACTCTGTTTAGAAAGGTGTATGCACGATGATCTGGACAATTATCCGCTATGACGCCAAAGCAACGTGGCGCCAGCTGTGCGTCATGCCTGTCGTGGCAGCATTGCTGCTGGGCACAGCAATCGGCGCAGATGCGCTGAAAATTCCAGTGTTGAAGGAAATTTCCCTGGTACTCGCAGTGGTGGCAATCGGCGGGCTGCTTGCAGTGCAGGCGCTGATATGCATCCTCAACTACTGGACATCAATGTATGGGCGACAGGGCTCATTCACGCAGACCATTCCGGTGCGCACATCAACACTTTTGAGTGGAAAACTCCTGTACGCACTTATCGTCGGCGTGCTGTCACTGATCGTGACCGCCGTGTTCACGCTGCTTGCCGTCCTGTATTACGTCGGCGCCGAACCTGCGCGCTACGTCATTGACCAGATTCTTCAGCAGGCGTGGACCAATGCGGTCATACTGGTAATCGCAAGCGTGCTCCTCCAGTTAGTCTGCTCACTGGTGATCGTATGGTCGGTGATCACAATCAGTTCTGACGAAAAACTCTGGTCGCTCAGATGGGGCGCACCGGTCCTCGGCCTGTTCTGCACATACGTTGTTTATGAAGTCGGAGCTGCGCTGTTCATGCTGTTCATTCCGATCGGAGTGCGTATGGAAGATCCCGGGGCAGGTGACATCGTCATGGAAGGAATGTGGCCCAGCTTCGTCAAACTGGTGCAGTATGACGCAGCATCGCCTGAGGTGCTGGGGCTTGGATACGTCCTGTGGGCGGTTGTTCTGGCAGTGGTGCTGCTTGTCCTCGCGCGGCGTCACGCGGATCGGCGCACATCCGTTCGGTAGCGGATTGCCAGGCAGCCCGCCTCCCTCGTCTGCTTGTCGAGGGAGGCGGGCCTGTGAGAAAGTATGAAGGTCAGTGTAGCGTGGATGTGGAGGTACCAATGTCGGACCCGGTGCGACCTGTTGGTGGCCAGATGGAGCCGAATCGTCGGCCAGGGACGGTGTGGGCGCTGCTCATCCTCACGTTGATCTATTGCATCTTCAGCACTGTCAGAGCTATCAAGGACGCCCTCACAGCGTGGCCGCAGATGACAGACAATGGTGAGGATCTCACGATGGTTGCAGTGGTTATCGACCTTGTCATTATCGGCCTGTGTGTCCTGCTGCTGCTCGGTGCACTCCTCGTCACCATGCGAATGACACGGATCCTGATGCTGGTTGCAGGGATCATGACGATCGGATGGGAGCTGCTGTCCGTTTTCAGCTACGCGGTCTTGCTGCAGGAATATCACCTTGGTCGCTGGGCGATCAAACTGGGCCAGCTTGGAATCGTGATCGTCATCGTAGTGCTGACGCTGGTTCCACCCACGGCGCGCTGGTTTGCAGCCAGGTTCACGCAGCGCAGGATATAGGCGTTCGAGGGTGGATGCGCGCCCTCGCCATGCCTGAGAAAGGGATGGTCCAGCCAGTCCCGCTAAGACGACTTTGACACCGATGCCCAAGGCCGATTCGTCAGCCTTGGGCATCTGTATGCGTGAAACTTCAGGTGGTGCCGACTTACTCAGCAGCCTCGGAACCACTGGAACGGCGGCGTACACGGCGGCGAGTGCCCTGAGTGCCCTCACCCTTGGCAGATCCAGAGTCACTCTTGCGGCGACGCACACGCGTACGTTGACGACGCGGTGTCTCCTCAGATCCACCGTCCTGCGACGCTGCGCCCTTACGGCGGCCAGAGGAGCGACGCCCACCACCTCGACGCCCGGATCCTCGACCCGAACCACGCCCTGATCCGCGTCTCGGACCGTGATGCCCGCGACCGGTTTCTCCCAGATCCTCCACCTTCTCGGCTTGCAGACCCGCGCGCGTGCGCTGTGAACGCGGCAAACGGTCGGTGACATCGGTCGGGATATCCAAATCCGTGTACAAGTGATCCGACGTGTGGTACGTCTCAAGGGGGTCTGGCACGCCCAGCCCCAACGCTTTCGAGATCAGTGACCAGCGCGGCACATCATCCCAGTCCACGAACGTGACAGCGGTGCCGGATGCGCCTGCACGGCCGGTGCGTCCAATGCGATGCAGGTAGATTTTCTCGTCTTCAGGGCACTGGTAGTTGACCACATGTGTCACGTCGTCAACGTCGATGCCGCGTGCCGCCACGTCGGTGGCCACCAGCACGTCGATCTTGCCGTTACGGAACGCCCGCATTGCCCGCTCGCGCGCACCCTGACCCAGGTCACCGTGCAGCGAACCAACAGCAAAACCGCGATGCGTCAGATCCTCGCCCAGGCGCGCTGCCGTCCTCTTGGTGCGGCAGAAAATAATGGTGCGGCCTCGCCCTCGTGCCTGCAGAATACGGCTGATGACTTCCACCTTGTTCATCGCGTGCACGCGGTAAATGACCTGCTTGACTGTGCGCACCGTGGCGCCCTGATCCTCCGGGTCCTGCGCGCGGATGTGGGTCGGCTGGGACATGAAGCGGCGAGCCAGCGCCACTACCGGGCCAGGCATCGTCGCTGAGAACAGCATCGTGTGGCGCGTAGCCGGAACGCGTGCCAGCAAAGTTTCCACATCGGGCAAAAAGCCCAGATCCAGCATCTCGTCGGCTTCGTCAAGGACCACTGTCTTCACGCCGTTGAGCTTGAGCACGCGCCGCTTGAGCAGGTCGATCAGACGACCAGGAGTTCCCACAACGACGTCAGTGCCGCGTTCCAGCGAATCGATCTGCGGCTCGAACGCTACGCCACCATAAATCTCCGTGATGCGCACACCCAGTTTCGATCCGGCGACGCGCAGATCAGCCGCCACCTGCTTGGACAGCTCGCGCGTGGGGAGCACAACCAGTGCCTGCGGGCAGTCGGGATTGAGCAGATCCGCATACGCTGGGCTCGAGGGCACCACCAGCTCCTGAAGCAGTGGGATCCCAAAACCCAGCGTCTTGCCGGTACCGGTTTTCGCCTGGCCGATGATGTCATGCCCGTCCAGCGCCACCGGCAAGGTGAGTGCCTGAATCGGGAACGGGTGGGTAATGGAACGCTCCTCCAACGCCTGCACGATCGGATCGCACACGCCGAAATCTGCGAATGAGCGTTCATCGAGGTGCGACGTGGAGCCGTCCTCGTCAGTGATGTCCGGGACTGCTTCGCCGGCGTGAGCGTCGAATGTTCCGTCGGCAATGTCACCCAGGCGCACCACCCCGGCTGAGTAGGTCACTGACGAGGGTGACTCGTCCTGAGGCTGCGCTTCGTTATCTGTCAAGGAATCAGTCACGATCCTGCTATCTCCATCTTCGGGACGTTGCCCGAGGTCAGGTGTGAATGCGATGCACTCACACACGAGGGGAAGCCGATCGCGCATTATCACTGGGCACATACACGCCTCATGTCGGGCGACGTTGAATGTGCACGGACGCGGCAAAGATTTCACCAAGGTGAAAGCTCCGCGGTTCAGTCGGTATCTGACGGTGTCGTGTTGAGTCAAAGCGACCGGTCAACCGTATGTTCGTCTCCATGATATCCGTGTCGGCCGTATGAATGTGCAGGCGGTGAGGGTTATCACGTCCCACGGCTGTGATCGCGCTAGGCTGGAGCCATGCAACGTGTCTACGAAACTCCTTCACACGCCACCAGTGAAGCGCTCGGTTTTTTCGCGTACGGCGCGCTGGCGGCCATGACCCGTCTGGCCAAGGACGGTGACCAGGCGCCCACCATCGACGCCCATATCGCTCACATGGAAATGGCGGATCGCGCGTTCCAGTTCTTCACACAGATGGGAGTCTGGGCGCGTCACCGCGGGCTGGATCTGGCCGAGCTTGCCGACGAGTATTCAGGCATGTTTGACGACATTGACATGCGCACCCGGCCCAGTCAGTGGTGGGAACGCTCCGTCAAAACGTACGTCACGCTGGGTATCCTGAGTGACCTGATGCGCGAAGTCGCCGTGTGCCACAAGCTGTTTGATGACGTGTCGGAGTCGTGGGATCTGGGTCAGGGCGCGTGGGTGGAAGAACACCTCGCGCCGCTGACTGCGCAGGACGGGCAGCTGGCCGCACGGTTGTCCTTGTGGGCCAGGCGCGTGGCGGGCGAGGTGCTCGGTCTGGCTCGCGCCACGCTGTTCACGCATCCGAATTTGGCGAAAGACGGCGACACGGCTGATGCCATTTCCGCCGAGGTCACCCGGCGTCACGGTGAGCGCATGGAGCGCATTAACCTCAAGCCCTGAGGTGGTTCATCTCTAGCTGACGGCGAAGCCCACTCGGCGAGGCTGTTCTGAGGCGATCGACACGTATGCCAGGGATGCTGCCGGTACGATGATGCGCTGTCCCCGCCGGTCAGACAGGTCGAGGGCGGTCGAGTCTGCGGCTGTCTGCTTGACGAGGGCGACCAGGTCTTCCTCGTCCATGTCCACGTCAAGTTGAAGTTCGCGGGCAGCGCCTTGCACTCCGATTGCTATTTTCATGTGAATCTCCCTTTCGAGCCGGCCATATCCTGATTCTCACCCTAGCAACGCTGCACCTCACGTACCGGATCGAACGCAAATGCACGTGCAGGATGTCACTATTGGGACATGGACATCACCACGACTCCGATTATCGCGCTTGAACAGCCAGTTCACGTTGCTGTTCCTCAGCTGGATCAGTATCAACGCGCAGTATGCGATGCGGTTGCCGCAGGGCAGCATGCTGTGGTGCGCTCCATGCCTGGATCGGGGCGGACGACGTGCGCACTGGCTGTTGTCCAACAGGCTGTGAACAGGTCAGACAACGTGATGATGCTCGTGCCGGATCGCAACCGGGCGGACTGGCTTCAACCCCGTGTGGAAGCGCTCGCACCGCACACTGTTCGCCCCGTGCGAACGCCGGCCGGCTGCGCCTATCAGGTTGTCTCCACGTGGCGCACCGTGCGCGCGGATCCACTCGGTCCCGTTCAACTGGTCACCGGAGCGGCAGAAGATCAACTCATAGCGGACCTGATGACGCGTCCCGGCATTAACTGGCCGGAATTCCTGCCTGAACAGATGCGTGACATGGCGGCCTTCCGCATGGAAGTACGCAACCTTTTCGCTCGCGCCGGTGAAGCAGGTATCAGCGGTGAGGAACTGGAACGAATTGGACGTGAGCGCGGTGCAGACGAGTGGGTGGCGTGCGGGCAGCTTCTGCAGGTGTACGAGGGGGGCCCCGACTTCGCTGTGGAAACGCGCGGCACAATGCTGGCTGACATGTCGCGCATACAGCGTGTGGCGGCTCAGGTGATCGATGGGTGGGATCGTGATGCCGCGCGCGTGGGGGTGAGTACAGATGCGCCCATACCTGATGTGATCGTGGTGGATGATCTGCAGGACTGCACCCCCTCGACTGTTGAACTGCTCAGCGCGTGTGCACGCAGTGGCACCAGGATCGTGGCATTTGCCGCTCCCGATGTTGCTGTGGCGTCTTACCGAGGGGGCGAACCCCACCTGGATGCGCGCCTGGCGCGCCGCCTGGGCGTTCCCCTGATGCAGCTGGGTGCCAACCGGCGCGGCACACCTGTACTGCGCCACATGGTCTACGACGCAGTTGAACGAATCGGCGTGCAGGCCTCGGCTGCGCACCGATTGACAGAAGCTCAGGCATTGGGTGTATCGGATGGGCAGGCAGACGATACGCCGGCGACAGATGATGTGCATCTGCACGTCGTTGCAACTGATGCTCAGATGGGAGCGCAGTGCGCGCGGGCCGTGCGCCATGCTTTTCTGCATGAGGGGGTGGACTGGGCGGACCAGGTCATCATTGCGCGCTCCAGCAGCATCGTTGAACAGGTCCGGCGCCAGCTGATGCAAGGCTCGGTCCCCGTTGCCGGTGGCCAGCGTGTCTTCACATTTTCCGCAGAGCCAGCAACCCGGATTCTGCTTGAGCTGATCTGTGCCGAGGCGGAGGATGCGGAGGCCTTGCTGACACACCTGTTTGACTCGCCCTACATCCAGGTCGATCCTCTTGACGTGTCGCTAGTTCTGCGAGCGCTGAACCGGCAGCGCCGGGACGAAGGTGCAGGCAGTGCAGATGATGGCGACGACACTGATGTCCGCGTCCAGGAGGTGAGCATCGCTGAGCTCATCACCTCGCCGCAGATCCTCGACACGCTTAAGAATGACGACGAAGCAGCGCAGGAGGCCGTGTCGCGCATCAGGGGTGAACTGCTCACAGCTCACCTGATGTGGAAAGCGGCCCAAGATGCCGCACAACTGACACCCGGCGTGGCACTGTGGCGCCTGTGGAACAGCAGCAGCGAACTGGGTGAGGAGCACTCAGTGGCGACCCGATGGCGCAATGGCGCCATTGCTGGAGGCACGGATGCTGCATGGTACGACGATCAGCTCGACGCGGTCCTGGCACTGTTCAAAGTTGCCGATGTCTACGAGCAGCGTGAGCCAGGCGCACGGGCAGGAGCTTTCGCGCAGCAGCTGCTCGGTGATGACGTACCAACCGATACGATCGCGCAGGCAGGGATTCGTCCTCGAGGAATCGAAGTACTGACACCGGCAGCCGCGATGGGGCGCGAATGGAAGCTCGTGCACATCGTGGGCGTGCAGGACGGTCAGTGGCCCAACATGACGGTGCGTGACCGAGTGCTGCGTTCCGACCTGATCGGGCAGGCTGACCCTGATCCCTCCACGCGGTTGGCGCGCCACCAGATCATGGAAGATGAACGCCGTCTGTTCGCCGCCGCTTTGTCCAGAGCTACGCGAGGCGTGCAGGTTTATGCCGTGCTGAATGAGGACGAAGCTCCCTCGTCGTTCGTGGACCTGATTGCGCGATACAGTCACGCACCGCGCACCGAAGATGGAGACTTGATTGTTGAACGCGTACCTGCGCCCCTGAACATGGCTGGTCACGTCGCGCACCTGCGCCATCTTGCAGCTCAGGGTGGAAAAGAGAGCGAACAGGCCATCGAACTGCTTGCGGTGCTGGCACGCAGCGGCATCAGCTATGCGAACCCGCGCTACTGGATGGGGACAGGCGGGGTGACGACCTCTGAGGTTACCGGCTCGAAAACGGTGCGCCTGTCACCCTCGAAAATCCAGGACATCCGCGATTGCCCGCTCAAATGGTTCTTCACGTCGATCGGCGCTGACCAGGCGCCGGGTGCCGCCCAGGAATTGGGCTCCCTCATCCATGCCATTGCTCAGCGTCACCCGCATGGACCACTCGATGTCATGATGAGCGAGTTGCGCGCCGCATATGACCTGCTGGACTTCGATGCGAACACACTGGCAGGACGCCAGCAGATCGCGCAGGCTGAGCACATCATCGAGAACCTTGCCGCGTATATGGAGGGAGTGCCCGGTCCGGTAGAGGTCGAACAATCCATTCACGCCACCATCGGTGATGTCATCGTGAGCGGGCGCATCGACCGGATTGAGCATGTGGACGGGAAGGTACGCGTGGCGGACCTGAAAACAGGCAAGAGCGCCGTATCAAAGACCGCGGCTCAGGAACATCCTCAGCTCGCGTCCTACCAGGTGGCATTGACAGCCGCAGGATATGAAATGACTGGAGCGCGCCTGGTGTACCTCGGAACGAAAAACGTCGCGACGCGCGAACAGTCAGCAATGGACTCCGAACAGTTCACTCAATGGTGCGACCAGATGAAGCAGTGGGGACAGATGGCGCGCGGCCCGCACTATCCGGCAACACCGTCAGAAGATGCATGCCGCTTTTGCCGTTTCGCTCAGAGTTGCCCTGCCAAAGATGAAGGACGGAGGACACTTCCATGACTACGCAGACGCTGACCCATCCTGAGATGACAGCCCGGCGCATCGCGGAACTGACAGGCCTGCCGGTTCCCACCGCCGAACAACAACGCGTCATTGAAGCTGACATGGAGCCGCTCCTCGTTGTTGCCGGCGCTGGGTCAGGCAAGACCGAGACCATGTCGATGCGAGTGCTGCACATGGTCGCCGCGCGAGGACTATCCCCCGACCAGATCCTCGGATTGACCTTCTCACGCAAAGCAGCCGCTGAACTCGGTCAGCGGCTTCGAGCGCGCCTGAGCACACTGAGCCAGCACTGCGACGGCATCATCACCACTGAGGATCCGGTATGTATGACATACCACTCCTTCGCACAGCAAATCGTCCACGACCACGGGATGCGTCTGGGTATCGACCCGAACCAGCGTCTGATCGGACAGGCAGGCGCAGTCCAGATGATGACCGACATCGTTGAGATGTGGCCACACGATCTGGGAAGCGACAAGAGCGTATCCAGCCTTGTGGACAGCGCACTGGGTCTTGCCGGCCAAATCGCTGAACACGCAATGAGCATTGATGAGATGCGCGTATTCCTCGACGAATTCGGAACGGCGCTGCGGGAAATTGGCAAGCCGACCGGCGTACTCAAGAGCATGGTGGACACCAACGACCTGCGGCTGCGCCTCCTTGACCTGATCGACGCCTTCTCTGAACGCAAACGCAGTGAACGAGTCGTCGACTTTTCCGACCTGCTGATCTTGGCCAACCGGCTCGCCCACAGCGCGCCCGCTGTGCGCGACCAATTGAGAGCCGACTATCACGCCGTGTTTCTGGACGAATTTCAGGACACCTCCGTCATCCAGATGAAGTTTCTGGCGGCACTGTTCCACGATCACCCAGTGACAGCGGTAGGGGATCCCAACCAGTCCATCTACTCGTGGCGTGGTGCCTCAGCCGGATCGCTGAAATCATTCCTGGACCGCTTCTGTTCGGATACGCCTCACGTCGAGCAAACACAGTACCTCTCGACAGCGTTCCGAAACGACCGCATGATTCTCGATGTCGCCAACCACGTGTCCAGGCCGCTGCGTGAGGATTCCGACATACCGCAGCTCAAAACGCTCGAACAAACACTGACTGCTGACTTGGAGCGCGCGCGACGCGAAGCGGCTCCCGTTGCTGAACAGCAGCGCCTCGAACAGGCGGTTCAGGCTGCGCGCGAGCGCGCCCATGACGGAGTTGTGGACGTCGCCTTCGAGACCAGCACCCAGGACCAGGCCGAAACAGCGGCCCGCTTCCTCGTGAAGCACCGCCAGCGCCGAGGCTCCAGATGGTCAAGCGCGGCGGTGCTGTGCAGGCGAACCTCCGATTTTATTGCAGTGGAAAAAACACTTCGAGCACATGACATTCCTACCCAGGTAATTGGTTTAGGAGGACTGCTTCAACAACCTGCGGTCGCAGATGTGCGGGCAGCATTGCGATTGAGTGTTGACGTGAGCGATTCGCCTGCAGCACTGCGGCTGGTGACGAACCTCGACCTGGGAGCCTCGGATCTGCAGGTGCTCGGCAAGTGGGCCAGGGCACGAAATACGCGTACGCCGGGAGACCATCCCCTGACCTACCTTCTCGACGCTCTCGATACGCCTCCGCCCGTGCACTGGCGCGGCGATGATGCTTCTCCTGCGATCTCTGCAGCAGCAGTGGCGCGCGTCGAGGTCCTGTCCAGCAAACTGCGTGCCATCCGTGAATGGTCCGGGCATCCGGTGACAGATCAGGTGGAACGTGCCATCTCGATACTGGGAGTGGCAACCGATGCTATTGCCGACCCCATGCCCAACGACGGACGCGAAGCGCTGGATACGTTCGTGGATGTGGCCCGAAACTTTGAGAAAGATGCCCCTGATCCGTCGATGCGCGCATTCCTTGCGTGGCTGGATGTGGCCGAACAGGAAGAACGTGGCCTTGCCGGGCCGCACACCGACCCGGATCCCGATGCGGTGCAGATTCTCACCATCCACGGGGCGAAAGGTCTGGAATGGGACAGTGTGGTTGTCTACGGACTGGGGGATGGGATTTTCCCTTCTCACCGCTCGAACTCAGTGACGTGGCGCGATGACCCGCCCGGAGCGAGCGGATGGTTGGAGCGAAGCAGCGAGATTCCCTACCCGTTGCGAGGCGATGCCGACTACCTACCGGCCTTGACGATCGGTGAAGGGGAGGGGCGAACACCTCAGTCAGCGTTCAACAACTGGATTTCGCAGACCTATCGGCCTGAAATGGGCTGCCAGACGGAGCGCGAAGAGCGCCGTCTCGCATACGTCGCATTGACCAGGGCACGCCATCACATGCTGCTGACCGGTGCATGGGTGGCATCGTCAGCGAAATTGCACTTTCCCTCGCGCTATCTGATGGAACCACTTGAAGCTGGGCTGACGGCTGCTGACCCTGAACGTGCGATCGCGCCTCAACCTGAACCTGAAGAAGTCGCACAGCTCCTGGCCGCGCAAGACTCACCGCTCTTTCCGGCACCTCCTGACGTATCGCGCCAACGCATGACGCAGGTGGCTCACGCAGTGCAGGATGCGATGACACGGCATAGCGGTGAGGCGACCGATGGTGACACGCATCTGGCGCGCACCCCGCACCCGCTGGCCGCCGATACGCGCGTCCTTCTCGACGAGCATCTGCTGCGCAAACACGACGATGCGCTTGTTGTGCCACTGAGCCGCATTCCGGCAACCTCGGTGACACGACTGCTGAGCAGTCCAGATGAGTATGCGCGCGACTTGCGTCGGCCCATACCGCGCGAACCCAGCGACGCCGCGACCCTGGGGACACTGTTCCACTCATGGGTCGAACGCCAGCTGCGCATGGTCTCAGGTGAACTGTGGGATGAGCACATTCCCGGCGAAGAAACGCTTAGCTCGGCGCAACACAGGCGCTTTGACGCAATGAAAGGCATTTTCAACACCCTCCCCATTGTCAATACAGGAAAGCCGATCGCGGTAGAAGAACCCTTTTCGGTGCGGATCGGCTCCTTGAGTATTCCCGGCCGCTTCGACGCTGTGTTCGAGGATGCCGACGGCCGGACAGTGATCATCGACTGGAAAACAGGTCGCGCCCCGACGCGCAATCCAAGCGGAGCGCTCACCGCGCAGGCGCATCTGACTCAGTTGCGCCTCTACACCGCCGCATGGGCGCAGCGAAGCGGAACAGACCCGGACGACATTCATGCCCGCATCGTCTACCTGGGTGGTAATCCTTCCGTTCCAGCAGATCAGCGCATGTATTCCAGGGAAGCTCTGGACGCAATCGTGCGCGAATATGACTCACCGATCAACGACCTGGAAACCGCGTTGCAGGCAGTGTTCACGCAGTCGCCAGCATAGAGCGCGCCTGCGCGTCGCTTCAGGAAAACTGTGGGGGAGTGCGAGTCGGATCACCATCGGCATGCCGGTCAATGACGGACTCCACCTCGTCCATCGACACCGGCTCCGTCACGTTCTCAGGCGAAGCAGTCCAGGTTGGCGCGGCGGGCTCTGCGGCAGGCTCAGGTTCATCCGCGGGGGCATTCTCATCCTTGGGTTCAGGCGCGAGCTCATGCTCCGTCAGCAGGTCATCGCCCACGTCGAGCGACACATCCGTCAACATCTGCGACGCGTCGCGAACGATCTCCTTGTCCTCGGCATGAAGCCCGTGAGACAGCCAGCGCACGATTGCCAATTCAGACAGCAACTGAGCGCGCGTCACCAGGTGCAAGTCCGTCGCCATCCTCGTCATCGAATACGACGACTGGAACGTTTCAAGGAAACCATCAGACGCCTGAGACAAAATCCACGCCACGTCGATCGCCGGATCACCCACGTGCGCAGAGGAAAAACCACTGATGGACAGCACGATCCCATCTGCGACCTTCACCGACTGCACATGCAGATCGCCGTGAACAGGGCACGGGCGGAAACGCCACAAAGCGTCATCATCTAAGGCAGCTCGCCAGCGGCGCACAAGATTCGCAGGAACCGTCACAGCTGCCAATACTTCCTGGAGGACAGCACGGTGGCGGTCACGGCACTCAGAGGCCGAATACTGCGGAACATTCACATCCGAATACGTTGAGACAGGCAGGTTATGCAAGCTGGCGATTGATCGGGCCAGCGAGGCCGGCAAAATACCCGACTGATCGAAGTCCTCATCACCCATGAAACGGCCCGCAAGATCCTGATGCACCATCACCGACACGCCCTCGCGGGTGCGGGCAATACCAGCAGGACGCGGCACATCAAAACCGACCTCACCCGCATCGTGAGCAGACGCCAGACGGGCAAGGACCGCCCACTGTGCCCTCAAATCCACACCGCCCACATCTTCATGCGGACACACCACGGTCCAGCGGTTCCCCTGATCATCGACAATGCCGGTCATGGAGACAACCTCGTCACTGAATTGAGGCTCACGTAAAGCCGCAACAGAAAGGCCGGGTACCGCCGCGGTCGCCAACGCAGCCAATTCAAGAGGTGTTCGTGGTGTACTCACCCTCTTACGGTACATGGCCTGTCCACACTTCGAGCCGCTTCATTAATGGTGTTTCACGCCCCGTTTGGGAAAAACTGCAGGTCACTGGCGCACCGAACGCTCACCGGTACCCAAACCCCCACCCGAAGTTATCCACAGTTCAGTAGAAAGGGTTCCCATCAGGATGCTACTTTGCTACGTTCGGTGACAGTAATCACAAGGACAGCCCACTGCAACGCGAAAGGAACGGCACGATGGCGAGCACGCCCGATACAGCCACACAGCTGCGCAGCGCACTCGCATCCCGCGGCATCGACCCTTTCGCGCACACCCAACGCGCCCGGCAGCTGGCCGAGGAAACCGTCACGCAGATGCTCGGGCCGCTCACCCCCGACGAAATCCACGAGCACACAGAAAACCTGCTGGCCGAGGTTATCGGCTTTGGCCCCCTCCAGCGGTATCTGGACGATCCAGAGGTTGAAGAAGTGTGGATCAACGACCCCTCGCGCATCTTCATCGCGCGAAACGGCCAACCCGAGCTGACCACATTGATCCTGTCCGACCAGCAGGTGCGAGACCTCGTGGAACGAATGCTGCACCATTCGGGCCGGCGCCTTGACCTGTCAGCACCCTTCGTGGATGCAATGCTGGCCGGCGGGGAACGCCTGCACGTCGTGATCCCTCCCGTGACCGGCCAGCACTGGTCAGTCAACATTCGCAAACACATTCAACGTGCTCGCTCGCTGCGCGACCTCGTCAATGTGGCCATGCTGCCCGACTATGTTGCTGAATTCCTTTCCGCCGCCGTGGACAGTGGCTTATCCATCGTCGTGTCGGGCGCCACCCAGGCAGGAAAGACAACACTCCTGCGCGCACTATGCGGAGAAATCCCGGGCGCGCGCCGCGTCATCAGTTGTGAAGAAGTTTTCGAACTCGCATTGCCGGCTCGCGACTGCATTGCGATGCAGACACGCCCCAGCTCGATGGAAGGCACAGGCGAAATCACGCTGCGTGACCTGGTGCGTGAATCACTGCGAATGCGCCCCGAAACGCTCATCGTCGGAGAGGTGCGCGGTCCAGAAGCGCTCGACCTGCTGCTCGCACTCAACGCGGGTGTTCCAGGAATGGCGACCGTGCATGCCAACTCGGCCCGCGAAGCACTGTCGAAACTGTCCATGCTCCCCTTGCTCGCCGGCGAAAACGTCACCCCTCAGTTCGTTGTCCCCACGCTTGCGCACAGCGTTGACATCGTGTGCCACGTTGAACGCAACCACGACGGCACACGCGTTGTGTCCGAGGTGCTCGCCGTGCCCGGCCGGGTCGAGGAGATGCGCATCGAATCAGCAGACCTGTGGCGCTATGACGGTGCCACGTGGGTGCGAGGCCGAGGCGCACTTGACGCGCATGAACGCTTCGCTCTGGCCCACCATGATCTGAGTGCCCTGCTGACGGGTGGGCCGTCATGAGCGCCACACTGATCGGAATCGTCCTGGGGATCGGTGTGAACTGCATCCTCCTGGCCTTCGTCGGCACACCCCGATTGCCGAGGTGGTCACCGAACTGGTGGCAGGCGTGGAACGACACACTGATCAGGTCCGGAATTTCCTCCCTGACCCGCAGTACGCACGTCCTGGTCACGCTGGCGATTATGAGTGGTGTCTTCCTGGGCGTGCTGGCCTACACACGCACATGGACCGTGGCCATCGTGGTCGCACTGATGATCGCACCCGTTCCCACCATGGTGATCGTGGGTCGCGCTGCGCGCGTGACCAGGCAGACTCGAGTGGCGTGGCCTGATGTGGTGGATCAACTGGTGGCAGGTATCCGATCGGGTGCTTCCCTGCCCGAACTGCTCATCGACTGCGGTGAGCGCGGACCGCGAGTCTTGCGTCCCTATTTCCTCACGTTCAGTACGGAGTACCGCGCTGACGGCAGATTCGACCATGCGCTGACGGGACTGAAAAACCGGCTCGCCGACCCGGTGGCAGACCGCATTATCGAAGCGTTACGCCTGGCACGCGATGTCGGCGGATCAGATCTGGCGGTCCTGCTGCGAGACCTGGGAGTCATGCTGCGTGAAGATGCACGCATCCGCGGAGAACTCGAAGCGCGGCAGTCATGGACAGTTAACGCAGCCAGGCTGGGAGTGGCAGCCCCGTGGATCGTGCTGGTGTTGATCTCCGCACAGGCCCAGGCCGCCAGCGCGTTTTCCACTCCACAAGGCGTGGTGATCCTCAGTGTGGGGGCACTGGTCTCGGTCGTCGCGTACTTCGTAATGAAGCAGATCGGCAAACTGGAAACGGAACGGCGGACCCTGCGATGAATGGGATGACGTGGGCGGCTGTCGCGATAGGGATGACTCTGGGTATTGGAATATGGCAGCTGGCGATTGCCATCCGTGCCCGCAACAATCTGCTCGCCGTGCGCGTGTGGAGCCAGCGCTCGGACACCACGTGGCCTTCCGATATGCCGGGCAGTCGGGTACGTTCACTGGCGGCGCAGTGGCTCGCACGCGTAATGGACGCAATTGGCTCCACATCCACCAGCGTTGTTCGCCGCCTGGAACTGCTCGGCTCGGGCAGGGAGCTCGCCACTTTTCGCCTGCACCAGTTCATTGCGGCAACCTGCCTGATGCTCCTGGCCGCAGTTGCGATCATCCCGCTGATTCACCGCACCCCTGCAGGAATCATGTCACTCATATGTGCTCTGGCGGTGGGTGCATTGACGGGGGCCGCACTGTGGGACCAGCTCCTGAGTGTGCAGGCCAGGCATCGACAGCGTCAACTGGACAGTAGTGTCCCTGACGCCTCTGAGCTGCTCGCACTGGCAATCGGTGCCGGTGAATCGGTGCCGGCAGCCTTGTCGCGTGTGGCGGGAATCTCCCAGTCACACTTGGCCCGCGAACTGAACCACACGGTCACTCAGATACGGATGGGCCGTGCCACCACGCGGGCACTGACCGACCTTGCCGCCCGCAATGATTCACCCAACTTGTCACGACTGTGTCAGACCCTTGTTACCGCCATCGAACGCGGAGCGCCACTGGCTCAGACCCTGCACGACCAGGCGCGCGACATCCGCGAAGTAACTCGGCAACGACTCATGGAACAAGGTGGCAGGAAAGAGATCGCCATGCTGTTCCCGATCGTCTTCCTGATCCTGCCCATCACTGTCCTGTTCGCACTGTACCCCGGGCTGCTTGCCCTCCAGATCGGACCGTGACATGCATATCCCAATACCACACCACCACCGCACCGACAGAAAAGAGAGAAACCCGATGCACACCTTCTTCCTATGGATCGCAACACTGACAGGCAGGTTCATCCACCTGCCGACACAGCCTGACGAGGGGGAACGCGGCGACGTCCCCGGATGGGTCCTCATCACGCTCATGACCGTCGCCCTCGTCATCGGAATATGGGCGATCGCCGGTCCGCAACTGCAAAACATGCTGGAACAGGCATTGTCTTCCGTCAACTTCGGGTAAGGCCACCATGACAACGCAGGAGCGGACGCATTGGAGCGAAGAAGGCTCAGAGGTGGTTGCATACGCCATGATGCAGACACTGGTCGTCATCGTCTTCCTGATCATCCTGCAAACCGCGTTCGCCCTGCACACTCGTAACCTGGCGATCTCTGCCGCCAGTGAGGGAGCACGCCGAGGAGCCCTGGTTGGCGCGGTCGACGCAGATGCCATCCAGCGAACCGGCGACCTGCTCGATGATTCTTTGGGGCAGGGACGTCCCCGTGACATTTCGACATCCCACCACCAGTGGCAGGGGCAGGACGCCCTCGTCGTGACAGTACGTACAACGATGCCTGTGTTCCTCACGTGGGGCCCACCCAACTGGCTCACCGTGCACGGACGCTCACTGGTGGAAGACGGTGAGCCGACCGCCCAGGCAGAAGGAACCGAACCGTGAGGGACACCAGGGCCGCGCGAGACATACGTGAAGACGGGAACGCCATCGTCGAATTCATCATGATGATGGTTGTGCTGGTCATCCCCGCGCTGTACATCGTTGTCACCCTTGCATCAGTGCAGGCGGCAGCGTTCGCAAGTGAATCAGCCTCCCGTGAAGCCGCACGGCTCCTGTCGGCGGATCCGCAGCGCACTGAATTTGCATCACAGCAGGCGCACGTCACCTTCGCAGATTTTGGGCTGCCCGCTCCAGAATCAGTCACGACGCGCTGCGACCCGTCATGTTCCACCAGCGGCGCCCTTCTGACGGTCACGGTCTCCACAACTGTTCCGCTGCCCTTGATCCCATCGTGGATCGGCGCTCGCGGAGTTTTCCCCGTCTCCTCGACGACGCAGGCAGTCATCGAGGGGGTGCGCATTGAATAGGAACCGATACCGGAGCGCTGCGCATCAGCCGCACAGCGAGGACGGCCGGATCACTGTTTTGCTCATCGGGCTGGTCACAGTGGCGTTGCTGGCCGTAGCAGTCGGCGTGGTTATCACGTCCGTTCACCTTCAACAACGTGCGCTCCTGAGCTGCGCTGATCGAATCTCTGCAGCAGGCGCAGCAGTACTGTCTGCGGAGAACTACTACGGCGAAGGTGGCGCCGAACTCGCAGCGCCATCTGAAAGCGGGGCGAGGCAGGAAGCCTTCAGAACCCTGGAGCGCCTGTTAACGACCACATGCGCAGTGGGGCAGGGCGTAGACATAACGGATCTGACGGTCGGAGAAAACGTCATTCAGGTCACTGTGCGCACTCAGGCCACATTGCCGTTGCTGCCGCCCGTTCTGCAAGGCGTTGCCGCGCCCACCATGACGCAGTCCTCATCGGCGCGCACGGTCTGAACATACAGGCGCCGCAGCAGTGGTATCCGCTGCGGCGCCTGTCAGATTACTCGTGATGAGTCAATCAGATGACACCCATCGCCAGCATGGCGTCAGCCACCTTCAGGTAGCCAGCCAAGTTCGCGCCAGTCTGGTAATCAGCTTCCGCGCCGTACTCATTGGCAGCGCTCAAGCAGTTGTCGTGAATGGTCGCCATGATCTCGTGGAGACGGTTGTCGGCATGCTCAAAGGTCCATGGATGACGAGCAGCGTTCTGCTCCATCTCCAGAGCCGAGGTCGCCACGCCACCGGCGTTCGACGCCTTACCAGGAGCAAACAGGACGTGGTTGTCGTGGAACAGGTCGGTTGCTTCCGGTGTGGTCGGCATGTTCGCACCCTCAGCAACAAGACACACACCGTTGTCAATGAGCTGGCGTGCGTTCGCCTCGTCCAATTCGTTTTGCGTCGCGCACGGAAGTGCCACATCACAGGCGACCTCCCACGGCTTTGCACCTTCAACGAACTTTGCGGAAGGACGCTGATCGGCATACTCCTTGATGCGACCGCGCTCGACCTCTTTGATCTGTTGGAGCAGTTCGAAGTCGATGCCGTCCTCGTCCAGCACGTAACCGGACGAATCGGAAGCGGTTACCACGTGAGCGCCAAGCTGTTGCGCCTTCTGGATGGCATACAGTGCGACGTTCCCGGAACCGGACACCGTCACGCGCTTGGAGTCGAGGGATTCGCCCTGCGCCTTGAACATCTCGTCAGTGAAGTACACCAGGCCGTAACCCGTTGCTTCGGTGCGCACCTCGGAGCCTCCCCAGGTGATGCCCTTGCCGGTCAGCACGCCCGCGTCGTAACGGTTCGTGATGCGCTTGTACTGTCCGAACAGGTAGCCGATTTCGCGCCCGCCCACGCCAATGTCGCCTGCGGGAACGTCGGTGTTTTCACCGATGTGGCGGTACAGCTCAGTCATGAAGGACTGGCAGAAACGCATGATTTCGCCGTCTGACTTGCCTTTGGGGTCGAAGTCGGAACCGCCCTTGCCGCCGCCGATTCCCAGGCCGGTCAGAGAGTTCTTGAAGATCTGCTCGAAGCCGAGGAACTTGATGATCGACAGGTTGACGGAGGGGTGGAAACGCAGGCCACCCTTGTAGGGGCCAAGCGCCGAGTTGAACTCAACGCGGTAGCCGCGATTGACGCGCACGTTGTTGTCATCATCTACCCACGGAACGCGGAACATGATCTGGCGTTCAGGTTCGCACAGGCGCGTGATGATGGAGTAACGATCATCGTCAGGACGGCTGCCTTCGAGGCGTCCCAGTGACAGGAACACTTCGTAAACGGCTTGCAGGAACTCCGGCTCTGACGGGTTGCGCTCCTGGAGCGCGTGGAACTGTGACTGCAGGGAATCACTCAAGCGAGAAAGATCTAAATCGGTCATGGAAAAATTGTGGCAGACGCGGAAGACTTTGCCGACTACCTTTCCATTATTTGGTTATTTTTACTTCAAGGTATTCCCATATCGGTGCCGAGGGTGCACAATATAGACTTCCTCTACCCCTGATGTGCCGTGCGTGTGGGTAGGGGTTTTCTTATGCGATGAACGAGGGAGTCGCGCCATCATGCGGTTTTCTGGTCGTCGTTGAAGAATCGGGCGACATCCTGCCACGCGCCGCAAAGTAAAGAAGTGGTCAAATAAACGTTGGTGTGACATGAAACGTTGAGGCATCGCACGGTCGGCCGCTTATCGGCGGTGGGTCAGATGTATAACAGCAGGGGAGTCCTGATCGCTGCCCTCGATCGTTTACAGTGGGAGGGTGACCATCGAGTTTTCTGAAGAAATACCAGCACTGCGCACCACTATGGAGAATATTCTGGCTGTCTCCCAGCCGGATAAGCTGCGATCCACGATTGCTGACTTGTCCAGGCAGGCGGCCGCACCTGACCTGTGGGATGACGTGGAACATGCGCAGGAAGTGACCACTGCACTGTCGCATGCGCAAAATGAACTCGAACGCCTCACCACCATGGAAGAGCGTATTGACGACCTCGAAGCGATGGTGGAGCTGGCAGGTGAAGATTCCGATGAGTCGGGCGATCTGCTGGATGAAGCGGAAAATGATCTGCAGGCAATCCGTGATGACCTGTCATCGTTGGAAATCCGCACATTGCTGGATGGTGAATACGACGAGCGCAACGCCGTGGTCACCATTCGTTCAGGTGCCGGCGGTGTGGATGCCGCCGACTTTGCCGAAATCCTCATGCGGATGTACCTGCGCTGGGCGGAGCGCCACGGCTATCCCACTAAAGTGATGGATACCTCGTACGCGGAAGAAGCCGGAATTAAGTCCGCTACCTTCGAGGTGCAGGCACCCTACGCGTATGGCACCTTGTCAGTGGAGGCCGGTACGCACCGTCTCGTGCGCATCAGCCCGTTCGACAATCAGGGCCGACGCCAGACATCTTTTGCCGCCGTCGAGGTGATCCCGCTGATTGAGTCAACGGACCACATTGATATTCCTGAGTCGGATCTGAAAGTTGACGTCTTCCGCTCGTCGGGGCCTGGTGGCCAGTCCGTGAACACGACGGATTCGGCTGTCCGTATGACCCACGTGCCGACCGGCATTGTTGTGTCGATGCAGGATGAGAAGTCTCAGATCCAGAACCGCGCGGCAGCCCTGCGTGTGTTGCAGTCACGTCTGCTGGTGTTGCGTCACGAGGAAGAGCAGGCCAAGAAGAAGGAACTGGCTGGCGACGTGAAAGCCTCGTGGGGTGACCAGATGCGCTCCTATGTCCTGCAGCCCTATCAGATGGTCAAGGATCTGCGCACCGAGTTCGAATCAGGGAACCCGCAGGACGTGTTCGACGGCGGTATTGACGATTTCATTAACGCAGGGATCCGCTGGCGCAAGAACCAGCAGAACGAAGCTGAATCGGCCTGATGTGAGGTGGTGACGCGCGCAGAATGCGCGCGTCCGCGTGTCGCACGCCGGCCATGAGGGCGAATGCCCATAGTCTGACAATGATCTGTTGTCTGATGAAAACGGCGTTCTGTTCATGATTCGATTTGACCACGTCACCATGGTGTACAAGCCGGGTGCGCGCCCCGCCCTCGACGATGTGTCCCTTGAGGTTGAGCGCGAAGAATTTGTCTTCCTGGTGGGCAAATCAGGTTCCGGCAAATCGACGTTCCTGCAGCTGGTGATGCGAGAAAATATCGCCACTTCGGGGCATGTGTGGGTTTTGGGGCACGATGTTGGTGAACTGACACGCTGGGCCGTGCCGAAACTGCGCCGCCAGATTGGAACGGTCTTCCAGGACTTCCGGCTGCTCGAATCAAAGACCGTGTATGAGAACGTCGCCCTGGCCATGCAGGTCATCGGAAAACCCAAGCACGCGATCCAGACGGCTGTACCGGACGTGCTGGAACTGGTGGGACTGTCCGGTAAGGAAAAACGCCTGCCTCACGAACTGTCCGGCGGTGAGGAACAGCGCGTGGCGATCGCGCGCGCAATGGTAAATCGGCCGTCCCTGTTGCTGGCTGACGAGCCGACCGGCAACCTTGACCCGGATACGTCGCTGGGCATCATGCGCCTGCTTGACCGCATTAACCGCAACGGCACCACTGTTGTGATGGCCACGCACGACGCCGACATCGTCAACCAGATGCGTAAACGCGTCATCGAGCTTCAGGACGGCACAGTGGTGCGCGATCAGTCCCGTGGTGTCTATGGAGCAGCAAGGTGATCGAGGGATGAAACTACGCTTTATCTTTTCCGAGGTCGGCAAAGGCCTGACCCGTAATCGCGCGATGTCGGTGGCCGTCATCATCGTCACCTTCGTGTCACTGCTGTTCGTCGGCGTGGCCGGCCTGGCGCAGATGCAGGTCAACCGCATGAAGTCCGACTGGTACGACAAGATCGAAGTGTCGATCTACATGTGCGCACAGGGCGATGAGATCCCCTCGTGTAACGCCGAGGAAGCCACCGGCGACCAGATTGACGCGGTGCGTACCAAGCTGACGTCCGGTGAGCTGGCCCCACTGATCAAGGACGTGTACGAAGAATCGAAGGAAGAAGCGTTCGAGAACTTCCAGAAAATCATGGGGGAGAACCCGATTACGCAGTGGACCACGGTGGACATGATGCCGATTTCGTTCCGCGTGCGCCTGGTTGACCCACAGCAGTATTCGATCATCAAGGAAGAATTCTCCGGCACTCCCGGCGTGGCGCAGGTCAAGGATCAGCGCGAAATTGTGGAGCCGCTCTTCTCCGTGATCGACAAAGCCAAGCTGATGTCACTGGGGCTGGCCGGCGTCATGATTGTGGCGGCCATCTTGCTGATCACAACGACGATCCGCCTGTCCGCGATGAGCAGGGAACGTGAGACGTCGATTATGCGACTTGTCGGTGCGTCCTCGCTGTTCATTCAGGCTCCCTTCATGATTGAGGGTGCTCTGGCCGCTCTGACTGGCGCGCTGCTCGCTGTCGGGTCGCTCTTCCTGGGTGTGAAGTTTGTGATCGGCGGGTGGATCGCTCCGGCGTTCAAGTGGACAAGCTTTGTCGGCATGCGCGAAGTGTGGATTATGACTCCGGTGCTGGTTGTGGCAGCGCTGCTGCTGGCGGTAGTCGCGTCGGCATTCTCGCTGGCAAAGTACACGAAGGTTTAAAGCGAGGGTGCGATGAGTCAGGTTCGTCAGGTTCGAGGGCGCCGCCGCCGTGCCGCCCTCGCTGTGGGAACAACGGTTGCGTTTATCAGTGCTCTGGGCATCGCCGGCCGCGCTGATGGCGACGCGTTGGCAGCCCCAGCGCAGGCCGCGCCATCACCTGCAGTGCTGATGCCCGCAGCTGACGGTGATGATGATCGCGACTCGGTGGCTCGCAAGCAGGCGGACTCGGCTCAGCATATTGATGAGCTGACCAGTCAGCTTGAGGGAATTGATTCGTCACTGGCGCAGGTGTATGTGGATCTGGAACGTCTCAACGGTCAGATCCCGGGGGCTGAAGCTCAGTTGAAGTCAGCGCAGCAGGCGTTCGAGGCGGCTGACCGCCAGCACCAGTTGGCGCTTGACCAGCTCGACAGTGCTGAAGCTGAGCAGAGCCGTATCGCTCGGGAAATTGATGAAGCTGAAAAGCAGCAAGACGAAGCCAACCAGGCGATCGGTGCCCTCGCCCGTGAAATGTATCGCGGCGACATGTCCAGCCCTGAACTGCTGGCTCTGACCTCGCAGGGGACGGGAGAAATCGGGGATCGTGCAGCTGCAGCTGACACATTGATGCGTTCGCACACCCGTGCGCTCAATGAGGCTCTGGCGTTGAAGGCTCGCCAGGAAAACCAGGCGCAGCGTCAGGAAGCTGTCACGGAGCGGATCGCAAACCTTGAACAGACAGCACGCCAGGCATCCGAGCAGGCGCGCACCTCCAAGGAAGAAGCCGATAAGCATCTGAGCGAATTGACGGCGATGAAGTCGGATCGCGATCAGAAGAAGAAAGAATGGGAGAGCCAGAAGAAGACGGCTCAGAGCCAGTTGACCAAGTGGCAGGAAGAATTTGACGCGATGAGTGCCAAACTTGCTGAGATCGATGCCGCTAACCGCGCCGCAGCAGCTCAGCAGGCAGCCACGTCAGGTAACTTCGCACCTGCTGGATCCATGTTCACCTCTCCGCTGCATATTCCGCTGCAGATCACTTCTCCCTTTGGGTGGCGTCACCACCCGATTCTGGGTGTGGACAGGTATCACAACGGAACTGACTTTGCTGCTCCGTGTGGTTCTCCCCAGTATCCGATTGCTCCGGGGACGGTGGTGGCTGCTCAGCAGGAGACGGCCGGCGGCAACGTGCTGTACATCAACCACGGCATGATTAACGGTCATTCGTGGGTTTCTGCGCACGTGCACCTGTCGAGTTTCGCTGTGCCGGTGGGTGCTCACGTGGACCGTTCGACCGTTGTGGGATATACCGGTGCGACGGGGTATGCGACCGGATGCCACCTGCACCTGTCGTTGATGCAGGACGGTGTGGACGTTGATCCGACCGATTTCCTGTAGAATGGGTGGCTGCTGAGTGAGCGGTGCTGGAGGGTACCCTCGTCAATCCTGGGAGGAGGGGACATGCCGAAGGACTGGAAGAAACCGAAACTGAGCGAGGCGCAGAAGCGCAAGGAAGATTCTGACGCGAAGAAGATGATTGCACGCAACAAGAAGGCGCTGCATGACTATTCGATAGATGAGTCGTTTGAGGCCGGTCTTGTCCTGTCCGGGACCGAGGTCAAGGCGCTGCGGATGGGACGCGCGTCGCTGGTTGATGCGTGGGTGGAAGCGCGCGATGGGGAAGCGTGGCTCTATCAGGCGAATATTCCCATGTATTCGCAGGGTTCCTGGAACAATCACACGCCGAACCGTAAGCGCAAGCTCCTGCTGCATCGTGATGAGATTGCACGTCTGGAACAGCGCAGCCAGGCCAAAGGTATGACGATTGTGCCGTTGGAACTGTATTTTGTGCGCGGGCGCGTCAAGGTTGAGATTGCGCTTGCCCAGGGCAAGCAGGAGTGGGACAAGCGTCAGGCGTTGCGCGAGGCTCAGGATAAGCGTGAGGCGGAGCGTGCGATGCGGCGCTACGTGAAGCAGGCTCGTCACTGACGAGGGTGGCCGGCCTTGCTGGTTTCAACTGGATATTGAAAGTGTACCGACTGCTCGCTATACTTTGATGTCCGGCGCTGGTGACGCTGCGAAAGTGGCACAGCGACGGGTTTGTGAATTACATAGGGGATGATCGGTTTCGACGGTGGTCGTCAATCGAGGGGAAGCGGGTCGAGGACGCATGCTCATCTCGTCAACGATGCGTGCAAACCAATAGGTGCCGAACAGAATCGCACCGACTACGTTCTCGCCGCCTGATATTGCGGCTTGAGAGCCTTTAGTCCGTCAGCCCGGGTGATGCTCCCAGCCCGGATCCTGGCGTCGTTTCGGGAGCCACTGGATGGGCGCCTTGTCAGTGGGCGGTCGTCAACACTTAGCTGACTAAGCTTGCCTCATCTGGTTTGTCAGTAGAGGCGGGTCGAAAATCTTTTGGCAAACTGCACCCGGAGAAGACCTCGGGGGCGGCTGTCGGACGGGGGTTCGATTCCCCCCATCTCCACTAACTGCCTGCTGGTGTTGATACAATTTCGCGCCAGCAGGTTTTGTTTTGCCTTTTTGCTCCAAAAATTGCTTGTTTGCTCCCCTTGAATCCGTCCCAGGTCGGAACCTCCATAGCGTCCAAGAAGACATTCCAGGCTCATTACCCGCCCCGTCAGACAATGAAAGCGGTTTACGAGTGGCACAACAGTCAGACAGGTCGATGCCAGGACTGCGGTACTCGATTGGATCTTCAGGCTGACCATATAATCCCAAGAGAAGAACTCGGGGATGAGGCTGATTACCTTGAAAACATGATGTTTAGACGTTCATTTTGATAAAAAGCTGGTTTTGGGTGCAGCAGGTGCTTCTTGGTTGCACAACGGCTGCGGCGGGTGCACTGGGGTGCGGTGTGGGTGCCGGGCCCGCACTGCCACCTAATATGACTGTGGTCATGTTTAGTGTTACTCTATTTTTATGGTTGATCGTCCACGGGTTCAGCGCAGGCGGGTCGCGACGCGGCAGCGGATTGTTGAGGTTGCTGTTGAGTTGTTTGAGTCGCAGGGTTTTGATGCCACTACTGTCGATCAGATCACCGAAGCGGCCGATATTGGCAAGGGAACGTTTTTCACGCATTTCCCGACGAAGGAAGGCGTGTTTTCGTTTCTGAGTGAGCATGTGCTCGAGATGATGCTGGGCGCAGATGACCCGTCGTTGCCTGCTGATGAGCAGGTGCGTGCCAGCTTTGCGGCAGCTGCCGAGTGGTTTGGTGATAACGAGGTTATTGCTCGCATGATGGTGTTGGCGCGGTTGCGTTCGGTGGGTAAGGTTGCTGCTAGTGCTGAGCGGGGGCGACTGTTTGAGTTTTTCGCTGAGTGCGCGCAGCGTGGTGTGGCTTCTGGGCAGTGGCGTGATGTGCCTGTGCAGCAGATTACACACGGGCTTGCGGCGTGTTATTTTTCTTCGGTTGCGCTGTGGGCGTTGGAGCCTGAATCGCCTGGCTTGGGCGAGGTTTTTGATGCGCAATTGGATCTATTGCTTACCGGGATTCGTCGGTGATGGTGCTGCGCGCGTGCCCTCATGCCGCGTTGATTCCTGCTGCGGTGGGGATGGCGTGTTCTGGGTTGATGCACGCGATGGTGGCGGTGATGACGCCACGGATTGTGAGTGATTTTGCTGCGCCTGGGTTCTATTCCTGGGTTAATGGCACGTATTTCGTTTTCTCTTTGGTCTTTTTAGTGGTGGGTGCTCCCTTGGCTGACCGGTGGGGTGCCCGTAGAAGTTATGCCTGTGGTCTCGCTATTTACGTCGTCGGGACTGTGTTTGCCGGCCTAGCTTCGTCGATGCTGGTTTTTCTGCTGGGTCGCCTCTTGCAAGGCATGGGTGCTGGTGTGGTGGTGCCGGCTGCGCTGTTGGTGGTAGGTGGGATGCCCGAGGGTGAGCGGGGCAGGGTCTTTGGTGTGCTCGGCTTGGTTCAGGTAGTTGCTCAAGTAGCTGGTCCACTTCTTGGAAGCTATTTTGCTGCTGGGCCAGGCTGGCGTTTCGGCCTGCTCGCTGTGGTCCCGGTGGCGGTGTGTGGTGTGGCATTAGCCCTGGTTCTTATTCCCCGCACACCTCGCAGTACTCCTGCCGCTCACGGTAGCCACCGTTGGCGGCTATCGGCGGTGGTGCCGAGAGTGTCAGCTGGTGTGTTAACCAGGTTTTTTGTGTTATCGGCTATTGCTGGTGGGCTGATCGCGGTGGCGGTGACGTATCTGCCGTGGGAGTTGGATCGTCTTCATGGCATCGACTCGGCCGGTATGGGATTGTGGTTGGTGCCGTGTTTTCTCGCGGCGGCGGTGGGTAGCCTGACTGGTGGGATGTTCTCACAGTCTCGGTGGGGTTTGATTGTGTCTTTCGCGGTGGCCGCAAGTGGGGTGGGGGTTCTTGGTGCTAACTCGGTGGTGGCGTTGAGTCTGGGGGTGGCGCTGATCTGTGGGGGTTGCGCGGGGAGTTTGCCGATGATCTTGTCTGCCACCCAGGCGGTGGCTCCACCAGATCAGGTGGCAACAACATCGTCATGGGTGCAGTTAGGTCGACACGCTGGGGCAGCTGTTCTCGTACCCGCCTTCGGGGTGTGCACCAGGTTTTCGTTGGGAACAGCATCACTATGCATGGTCATTCTTGCCCTCCTGCTCACTGCGGGTGGGCTGGTAGTAGCAAGGAGTTCATCATGATCATTTCGCTGCGTGAGGCCACTTTGGCCACCGGTGGTGGCAAGGCCGTGGGGCTGGGGCGTCTGGTTGAAGCGGGGTTCCCGGTGCCCGATGGGTTCGTTATCTCGGCTGAGGTCTACCGGCAGGCGGTAGCTAATCTCGATCTTGCCGATTTACTGGCACGTGGGGGCGCTGGCGCGGTGCGGGATGCGGTTGAAGCCCAGGCTCTTCCTGAACA
This sequence comes from Schaalia radingae, assembly GCF_900106055.1. Lineage (NCBI taxonomy): Bacteria > Bacillati > Actinomycetota > Actinomycetes > Actinomycetales > Actinomycetaceae > Schaalia > Schaalia radingae. Next base: position 504,620 of record NZ_LT629792.1, read on the forward strand.
GGTCGTGGCTCCGATCCGGGAATATCTTGCTGCGTGGGGTGGGGATGTGGCGGTGGCGGTGCGTTCATCGGCTACTGCTGAAGACCTGCCGGAGGCGTCGTTTGCTGGCCAGCAAGACACTTTCCTCGGCGTCGTGGGGGTAGATGCGGTCTGTGCGGCTGTGCGCTCGTGCTGGGCGTCACTGTGGACTAATCGGGCAGTCAACTACCGCCAACGCCACAACATCGACCACACCGAGGTAGCGATAGCGGTCATCGTCCAACGCCTCATTGACGCTACCACTGCCGGGGTGCTTTTCACTGTTGATCCCATCAGTGGTGCGGAGGAAACGGTGATCAACGCATCGTGGGGTTTAGGTGAAAGCGTGGTTGCTGGTGCGGTCACACCGGATGACTACCGCGTCAGCGGCAACCACATCAGCGTGCAGGTAGGGGCGAAACAATCCCGCCTCGACCGCAGCGGCAGCCAGACGATACGCACCGAAACCCCCAATGAGGTAGGCAAACGCTGCCTCACCGATGACCAAGTACGTGAACTCGCAGCCGTGGGTCGAGAGGTGCATGAGTATTTCGCTATGCCGATGGATGTCGAGTGGGCATACGACGACCAGCTGTGGCTGCTGCAAGCCAGACCAATCACCACCATCCCAGCCAAGACTGACACCAGTAGTACTGCGGAGAAACCGGGTCGTAAGCCCTCCCGGCTGGCGCGGATATTTCGCCAAGACCTAGTTGAGCATTATCCCGGCCCATACCCTCTCGACCTGCTTGCCATTACCAGGGTGCACCGCCAGCTGCAATTCGGCATGGCCCAGATTGGGGTGTACTCCACCCCGATCACTGAACTGATCGAGATGAGTGACGACGGCACCATCACCGTCGCCTACCCCCAGGTGCGCTTCAGCCCAAAACTGCTACGGCTATTGAATTACCCCTCACCCGACCCCGATGACTGGCCTACGGTGGAACAAGAGTTTCGCAAGCGGCTCACAGCTATCGGTATTCCGGCGGATGATGCACCCCACACCACGATTATCGATGCCCTCGACCGAACTTTGGCTCTGGTGGATGATATTGCGCGCACTAGATTCCTTGACTACCTCGGCCCAGCGATGCTGCTTTCCATCCGGCTCAAAGCCATGCTGAAACTTGCCCGACGCGCAGACCTGACCCCGTACGATCTTCTCGGTCAACTCGACTATACGACCACTGTAATCAACCGCGAACTACAACGACTAGCCGCCTTGTCACCTGAATCAGAGTCCACTTGTGCCGAGATCACGCAGTTCTTAGATTCCTACGGAGCGAACACCTCTAAGATGTACCTGCCATTCTCGCAACGTTCCTGGCGCGAAAACCTCGAGCAACTCAGCCACACGCTGGCCGCGATTCGACGCCAGAGCGTCCCTGAGCATAACCCGCCCAGTCATGACGATCTCATCGCATCGATTACCAAACGCCTACCACGGTTCACCCGCAGCAAGTTTAAACTCATGGTGCAACGTTGGCGAGCCGGGCACATCGCCCGCGAAGCTTCCCTTTACATGATCGAGGAAGCCTACGTTCAAGCCCGAGTGCTCATGGACATACTCGCCAATCGCATGTACAAGAACGGCTACCTTAACCAAGCTTCAGACATCAAGCTACTGACCTTCGCAGAGGTCACCGCCGCCCTAAATCAGGAGCTAACGATCGAACACGTGCAAAAACTCATAGCGCTGCGGCACCGACACCGACCCGAAGCTGCCGCAAGATGGTGGGGAAACGCAGCTCCTACCAGGCTCGAAGGTGAAGCCACGCTCACTGGCACTCCCGGATCGCCTGGGCGAGCATCGGGGCCAGCCCGAATCATTACCTCAACAGCGGATTTCTACCGGCTTCAGCCCGGCGACGTACTGATTTGCCAGTACACTGACCCCACCTGGACACCACTGTTTAGTCTGGCTTGTGCGGTGGTTGCAGATACTGGCGGACAGTTATCCCATGCCGCTATCGTCGCTCGCGAATACGCCATCCCCGCTGTGATGGGTACCCAAAACGCCACCAGCACACTCACCGATGGGCAAATCGTAACCGTCGACGGCACGAAAGGAACCATCACCCTCACATAGCCAACAACCGATCGAACTACCTTGCCACTCCAACAAGCAAAACACCCATCCCGATCCGCTACCCAGCCAAGCCAAGCGTTGTATCAAAATGGGCGTCTAAGTGGACACCTCATTTCTTAGCTTGCAGACATCACGAGCTGGTCCCTGGACCGTTTTGGTTTTGTTTGATTAGAGAGGCGAGGTGCACTCCGCCGCGCCCCGCCAACTGCCCTGCCTGGGTGCGGCAAGAAAATCCGTCGGCCAAATAAATCGCATCCGGGTGCTGGGCGAGAGTGGGGAGCAAAGACTGTTGCGCTACCTTCACCGAGGTCTCATAGTGGCCCGCCTCCATTCCAAAGTTTCCAGCCAGACCGCAACAACCAGAGAGCTTGATCAGCTTGGCACCCGCGCGGTTTAACAGGGTCTCGTCCGCGTCCCATCCCATCACCGAATAGTGGTGACAGTGAGGCTGGGCCACCACCTCTTTACCCGTCAAGTTAGGCATCCAATCCGTTGAATCGGGTCCGATAGGCGCCGGCGCCGTGAGGAGTTCTGCCAGCGTGTAAACAGCTGAGCTCACGGTCTCCACCTCTGCAGGAATGTTCAGATCCAAAGCATCATCGCGAAGTACCGCAGTGCAAGACGGCTCCACCCCAACGATCGGGATGCCGGCAAGCGCAAACGGGGTTAGCTACTCGACAAGCGTGGTGATTTTTTCGCGTGCAGTATCGAGCTGCCCAGTTGTAATCCAAGTTAAACCACAACAAAGATCCTGCGGTGGTGTGTTGCCTCAATGCAGCCCGGCTGCACAATCGCCGTCTTCTTTTGCGGATCAACCGAGATAACGCGATTCATATGACGCAAGAAATCGATCACGAGGCCTGGACCAATCGCATTACCCGCGCACGACGTACCCGATCCGCGAGGCGTAATCGGCATGCCCAGATCCCGCGCAGTGTTGATAGCCAGGATGGCCTCCGCCTTATCTACCGGGGCAAAAACTACGCTAGGAACCACACGGTAATTGCCGGCGTCCGTCGAATATAGGGCCCGCGCCGTCGTAGTGAAATCGAGTTCGCCGCGAACCTGCCCGGACAGGCGGGACGCTAACTGGCGCAAAACTTCGGTATCCGGCTGGTTAGGATCCGGATTATTCGGGTAAAGCGTTTGAAACGACGAAGCAGGAGCGGTAGGCAAACCTTCAGTGTGTCATGACTTTGCCTTCTTTTGAGGAAGTGTCCAGCCACAGAAAAGCAACGCACCTTACCTCTGGCAATCCGGTGCCTTTACAATCCAGGCCCTTTACACGGCTAAGCCCGCTGAGCCGCCACCGCCAACGCACTCAAACTAATCGAGTCGCGCAGCTCACCATTTCGGATCATCTCATCCAATTGCTCTTTTGAGAACCAGCGCTGCGCCTGAACCTCACCATCACAGGCATCTCTCGCCACGTCCTCGCCCGCCACTTCTACGAGCACAACAGCCACCTCGGACGCTAAGAAACCAGAATCTGGAAATACCATTCCCAAGAACTCGCCGGCCTTAGCGTTAATCCCCGTTTCTTCACGTAGCTCTCGCAAAGCCGTTGCAACCGGATCAGGGTCCGAAACTTCCGCCATGCCGCGAGGTAGCTCCCACAGCTCTCGCCCAACCCGGATGCGCTCTTGGTGTACTAAAAGCACGCGGCCCGTATCACGAGCGACCGGAACCGCTACAGCGCCGGCAAAAGAGGCCTCGCCCACGCTCACGCGGTAGTGCGTCTGAGGTTCCCCTGTGGGCGTGCTGCCGCTCCTACTGTCAACACGAACCGGGAAATCCGGCGCACTCCACTCCAGTTTCCAGTCCGACATTAATGCTCCCCCTCATTACTCATCGTCAAAGTAGCTGTCATCGCAGATCCGCGAAGCCGGAAAAGTTCTGCCAAATCATCCCACGGCAAACCGGCAACAACACCCAAAATACCGGACACCGCTACAGCAACAATCTGTGCGCCCGTAGACATATCCGTCAAGTCCGTCATCAAACTCAACGCGGAAATCACAACCGCCAACACGGACATCGACAAAACGCGCATGAGGGTCACGAACTTCCTATGCGAATGCGTATCTGGCGCACTCACGGCCTCGCGCGCCGCATAGGCCATGTCAAACATTGCCTGCCGCTGCCCGCGTTGAATCAGGTCTCGCGCAGACTCTCGAGTTAGCGGATAGAGCTGCGCGAAAACAGGAGGTGCAATCACGAGCATATGGTCAAGTATTTCTCCCTCAACACGAATCGTCTGCGCCCGACCCGAGGAAAAAGCGCGGTCACGCACCCGCTGCAACCGCGAGCGGCCCGGCAGTATGAGGCTGTAACGCGCGGCCAAGTTCTGGTTACTAGCATCGAACGAGTTGTCATAGAACGACAGGTACATTGCGCCGTCCTGGCTCGCAATGGCGCGGTAGTAGGAGCGCGACCACATGTCCATCGCCATACGCGCCTCGTGCCAAGTAGTGTCCGTTTCCAGTGCTCGCGTGGAGCGATCTCGCGCGCTTGGAGCCGGCTTAGCCTCGCCCTCATTCGCGGTCATCCACGCAAAAACACTGCCGGTCACTTCTTTGCGAAAGTTTGATGTTTGCTCCAGGACGAATTGCGCCAGAGGTCTTGGCTGTTCGTCCCCCAGCTGCTGCGCAAGCGTCTGGCGGAGTGTGCCCGGCACATCCAGAGTGGCGGTGCCCGTCCCTCGATCCCAACGATCAACCGCCACCAGGCCGTCAACGATGGCTTGTGCCCACTGATCTTGCGCGCGACAAATTAGTGCTTCAATCCGCTGATCTTCAAGCTCATTCGCATAATTTGTGAGGCCCGCCCCGCGCACCCAACTCTTGCCAATCGCGTGACACAGCCAGTCGTTTGGGGCTGTATCCGCCATGGTTGCCATGCGTGCGGATGAGGCTTGCAAGAACGCGGGATCGCGCACTTTTCGAAGCTGTAGATCAACGTTTACGAGGTCACCTTGGCCGGCGTTCGTCCCCCGCATTGCGGGAACCCTCCGGTCACTGTCTGCATCACAGCTATCGGCATCTTGGTCAGGTTCGGGCTGGCATTTGACTTTAAGAGGAAGAACAGCGTCCGACCCGAGCCCCAATTCCCGGGCAATGCCCTGCGGCCCGAGTGAGAGAAAGAAGATCCCGTCGAACAGCTGATTTCGATCGATGGTGAGGACGTCTCCGAGCAGGATCGCGGTCCGCAACACTGCGATTAGGCGCCGCGTGGCTTCCGCGCTACCATGCTGGCGCCACATGCTGGCTTGACGAACCGAGTCGAAGTCCGCAACCTGGATTTGGCGGGGTTTCTCACTGGCAATGCCGCCAGTGAGCCCACCTCGAATATCTTTTGAATCCTGCACACTAGTGTCGCTCACGTAGCAATAATGACAGGCCTAACAACCCAGCTCAAGGCAAGGCAGCACGTGGGACCAGGCGTGGAGCATCTTAAAGAACTCGAGACTGAGAATGAACATAACGGTTTGGTAACTACTCTCTGAAAATTGGTCTACGCGTGTAGATCGTGTTAGCTTTGTCGCTGCAGAAGCGTTTTAACGCAGTTCAAAGGAGACCCGCGTGAAAGATAAAACAATCGACGCCGTTTACATGTGCGCCGGAGATACCGGATTTATTCTGGACAATTCCTTCGGCGGAATCCCCCAGGTTTGCTATTGGGGCCCAGCCTTAGGTACTCTCACCCCAGCTGACGTGAAAGCGGCGGTAATAAGCAACCGAGAGTCTTTGGACGGGAATGCGCCCGATGATCACGTTTCCTCCACTCTCATCCCACTTGAATCCGACGGCTGGTTGGGACGTCCAGCTCTGGCCGGACACCGAGCCGACGGAACCAGCTGGGCTCCCCGCTTTAAATGCGCGGACATAGAACTCCCTGAGAATTGCCATATTGCAGACAGAGTCGCATTCGTTAACAACCAGCCCGTTGCGTTCTCTGCAACTTCAGAAGGTTCACAGCTCGCTCTGAAGATTTTCGTGGAGCCGTTCGAACAGGGCCCACTGCGTATCCGCGCGGAGCTAACCAACCTCTCCGAGTCCGATTACCACTTGGAAGAGCTGGGCATCTCACTTAGCCTGCCGCTCGAAGCTAATGAAATCTTCGATACCACCGGAAGGTGGGGCAAGGAACGCGTAGCCCAACGTCGCCCCGTAGTTCTAGGCTGCGACCTGCGCGAAGGGCGCCACGGACGCACCGGCTTTGACGCTCCCGGCTTCACTTTCGTTGGTCCAAAAGGCTTTTCGTTCCGCCAGGGCGAAGTTTGGGGCCTGCACACCGCGTGGTCTGGCAACCACCGCACCTGGGTGGAAAAATCCATCGGCGGACAGCAGATCATTGCCGGTTCGGAAGTACTCATGCCCGGTGAAGTTACGCTGGGCAAGGACGAAACGTACTCGACTCCTTGGTTCTACGCTGTGCACGGTTACGGCCTCGATGACGCTGCCCAGCAGGTACACCGCTGGTTCCGCAGCCGCAAGAATCATCCCAAGACTGAGCGTCCCGTAACCCTTAACGTATGGGAAGCGGTCTACTTCAACCATGATCTTCCGAAGCTCCAGAAGCTCGCTCAAAAGGCTGCCGAAATTGGCGTTGAGCGCTTCGTCCTCGACGACGGCTGGTTCCTTGGCCGCCGCGATGACTTTAAGGGGCTTGGCGACTGGTACGTAGATGAAGATGTTTGGCCAGACGGACTAACGCCACTGGCTGACATGGTGCACGACCTCGGTATGCAGTTCGGGCTCTGGTTTGAACCGGAAATGATCAACGAAGATTCCAACCTGGCCCGCAAGCATCCAGACTGGATCATGGCCGCGCAGGGAAGCACCGACGCAAAAGACCTACCGCTACAGTGGCGTCATCAGCAGGTTCTCAACATCGCAATCCCGGAAGCGTTTGAGTATGTTAAAGACCGCGTTGTGTCGCTAGTGCGCGAGTATTCGATCGACTACATCAAGTGGGATCACAACCGTGACCTGATCGAAGCGGGTAACACTCAGCTTGGTGGACGCGCTGGCGTATCTGCTCAAACACACGCTGTTTACCGGCTGTTTGACGAGATCAAGGCAGAATGTCCCGGCCTCGAAATTGAAAGTTGTTCTTCTGGAGGTGGCCGCGTAGATCTAGAGGTCTTGCAGCACACCGACCGATTCTGGGTGTCGGACTGCATTGATCCGGTTGAGCGCCAAGAGATGACCCGCTGGTACAACCAGGTGTCACCGCCGGAGCTCATGGGCACGCACGTGGCATCAACCGAATCGCACACCACTGGACGCCACTCCACTATGGCCATGCGCGGTGGCACCGCTCTTTGGGGCCATTTTGGAATCGAGTGGGACATTCTTGAAGCCACTGACAGCGAGATGTCCGACCTGAAGGATTGGATCGCGTTCTACAAGTTGAACCGTGACTTCCTCCACTCTTCGGACATTGTTCGTTGCGAAACACCCGATGAAACGATTTGGCTACACGGAGTAGTTACGAAAGATAAATCTCGCGCGCTATTCCAAATGGTTACGCGAGGACGCTCCGCTATCTCTCCGCGCGGAAGGCTACGCTTTAGCGGATTGGATGATTCGCGCACCTACACTATTCGTCCGGTAATCGTTGGCAGTGAGCCCTCAGGGTTGGTGCCGCCACTGTGGTTTGGCGAACTTAGCCAACCCGCTGAAGATGGCCGGCGCTACTTTGATGGAATCACCACCACCGGTTCCATTCTCCAAAATTCTGGTGTGCAGACACCCCGTCTACACACTGACCAGACGCTACTTTTCGAAATAGTCGAAAAGTAGGAAACCAATAAAGGCGAAGGAGTCTTTTCACGATGAGAAAAGGGAAAATTTTCGTTGCAACCGTAGCAGCGTCAGCACTGGCACTCGGCCTAGCTGGCTGTTCAGGAGGCTCTGGCTCTGACGCAGGCGGCAGCGCTGACGGCGGATCCATTGACGTGTTCATGAACATGCCTACCGGTTCGCCTCAGGAAGCCAAGATCAAGGAGCTGACCGCAAAGTTTGAGAGCGAAACGAATTCAAAGGTAAATCTCACCATCGCGTCCTCTTCGTTCGAAGATGACATGAAGGTCAAGATGGCTTCGGATTCAGTGCCAGACGTGTTTTCAACGCACGGCTGGTCTGTTAACCGCTACAGCCCCTACTTGCGCCCATTGAATGACCGGCCTTGGGCGGAGTACGTCAGCAAGGGCCTCGACAAGGTCATGTATGACGCTGACGGAAACATCTACGCCCTTCCTCTTGAGTACTCAACCACAGGACTCTTGGTCAACTACGAAATCCTCGACAAGGTAGGTGTTGACCCGGATTCGCTAAAGACCTGGGATGACGTCGACGCCGCCATGCAGAAGATCAAGGACGAGCTCAATATTTCCCCGATCACTGCATCCGGTAAAGAGTCAAACGCTGGCGACGTTGGTAACTACATTGCTTCTGGCGCATTTACGCCCGAGCAAAACGAAGCGTTCAAGAATGGCGATTTCAGCACTGAACTTTGGGCTAAGGGCGTAACTTCGCACGTTCAGAAGTGGCAGGAAAAGGGATTCTTCAACCCTGACTACGTGTCCGCGACGCTTGACGACATGTCGCGTCAGCTAGCTGACAACACCGCAGCTTTTGCGATCTCTTGGCCGTTCGTTCTTTCCACGGCTTACGAGTACAACCCGGATGCAAACCTTGGCTTCATGCCGATGCCCGGCGTTGACGGACCGTACATGGTTGGTGGCGAAGGCGTGAGCGCATTCGGCGTTTCTAAGACCAGCCAGAACGAAGAGCTTGCTTTGAAGTACGTTGACTTCCTTGCACAGCCAGAAAATGCTAAGCCGTTCCTTGAGGCCATGGGCGCTTACGCTGGCCTAACCAACGTTGAAGTAGACCTGGGCAACCTGCAGCCGAGCTTCGACAAGTACGTTGCCCCCGGCGAGATTCCGACCATGCCGTTCTTCGACCGTCTCTACCTGCCTAACGGCATGTGGAACACCATTATTACCACCACCGATGGCGTGATCAATGGTCAAATGACAGCGGAAGTTGCTGCTCAGCAGATGGCAGACCAGTACCAGACGCTGTACTCACAGCAGAAGTAATTATCTGCTTAGAGGTGGGGTAAAATCGACAGATTTTACCCCACCTCATTACCACGATTAGGTGAACCATGAGTGATACAAAAACAGCGGTGCGCAGATTCTTCAAAGGTTCTTCTGTGAACTTAATGTATGTTCCCGCTTTAACAATCTTCGCTATCTTCCTCGTATGGCCCGTAATCCAAGGCGCATACCTATCCACCACCAGTTGGGATGGATACTCTCCAACTCTTTCCAGCGCAGGATGGTCTAACTACACGAGGCTTGTAAGCGACCCCAACTTTTTTGTAGCGGTGCGCAACACCTTCATTTACGGAGTTGGAAGCACGATACTACAGCAGATAATTGGCCTCTTTCTAGCAGTGCTGCTAGAGCGTTCCGGCAAGATTTCCAACAGTGTGCGAGCCATTATCTACCTGCCGGTCCTCATCTCACCGGTCGTTATGGGCACCTTCTACTACCTCGTATTCCGGTTCCGCCAGGGCGCGTTGAACGGGATCTTGGAAGCGTTTGGTGGTCAGCCCGTCGCATACCTTGCAAACTCCAACTTTGCTATCGCCGTAATCGTATTCATCAACTCGTTCCAGTTCGTTGGCGTATCGATGATCATCTACCTGTCCGGACTGCAGTCGATTCCAACAGAAGTTCACGAAGCCGCCCAACTTGACGGTGTTAACGGCTGGCAACAGTTCAAAGACATCACCTGGCCAATGCTCCACCCGGCATTCGCTGCTTCCGTGGTCATTAACCTAATCGGAGGACTCAAGCTCTACGACATCATCAAGGTTCTAACCGATGGCGGTCCAGGCTTTGACACCAACTCGGTTTCAACGCTTATTGGACGCACCTACTTTGGCAGTCAGGCCGCCGGCTACGCAGCCGCGCAAGGCGTGGTGCTGTTCTTCATAATCGTTCTATTCACGGTTATTACAAACCGCTGGCTTGATAGGCGCGCTACGAGAGTGGGGCTGTGATGAGTGAAAATAAGAATTCTTTGAAAACTCCTAAGTTCATACTTTTCCTCCTGGTACTGGTCTGCCTTGTGCAGTTAGTACCTTTCTACCTAGGCGTGGTTGCATCCTTTAAAGGTTCGCGAGATCAAAGCTCGGCGTGGGCGATCCCCTTTGGAGAATCCACGTTTGAGAACTTTGTCATCGCATGGGAACGCGGACACGTAGGCCAAGCCATTTTAAACACGGCTATTGTTACCATCCTGGCCACAGCCATCGTGGTAGTTGTTGGCGCACTAGCCTCCTACCCACTTGCGCGACGCCGGACAAAGTGGAATCAAACGATCCTCATGCTGACGCTTACCGTCATGATGATTCCCCCACTGTCCATCCTTGTTCCCTTGATCCGTCTGCTAAAGAGCTTCGGCATGATGAACACCTACATGGGCCTAGTTTTGCCACTGGCAGCTTTCGCTCTTCCCCAGGCGATCTTCCTGTACACGCAGTCTTTGCGCGGTATCACCGGAAGTTTGGAGGAAGCCGCGAAGATCGATGGAGCGGGAACGCTACGAACCTTCTTTTCTATCGTTTTGCCGCTACTAAAGCCCGTGACAATCACGGTGGTTATCCTTACCGGCACTAACGTTTGGAACGAATTCGCGCTGAGTAGCTACATCATGACTACAAATGAAATGCGTACGCTGGCTCCCACTATCGCGTCCTTCTTCGGCGCGGCCGGATCCAACGTGAACGCAGCAATCGCCGGATCATTCCTGGGTGTAATCCCCGTGCTAGTTGCATACCTGTTCTTGCAAAAGTACTTCATGAAGGGCATGCTCGCGGGCGCGGTGAAGTAATGATTTCAAGGTGGTGGCAACGTGCGGACTGAACCAAAACGCCGGGTAACTCGAGATGAGGTGGCCGCTCGAGCTGGCGTCAGCTCCGCCGTTGTCAGCTACGTTGTAAACAACGGCCCCAGGCCCGTAGCTGAGAGCACCCGCCTTAGAGTTCTTGAAGCTATCCAAGAGCTTGGCTACCACCCCAGTGGCACGGCAAGAGCACTGCGGCTAGGAGCTAGGCAGACGTGCGGCGTGGTTATACCCAACGTGAAGCACCTGTTTAACTCCGCCGTAGTGCACAGACTGGACCGAGAACTGTCGCGCCACAACCTCTCCATGTTGCTTTCCAACACTCATAACGATCCAGAAACTGAAAAAACCGTTATCAGCGAAATGCTCTCATGGGGAGTGGACGGCCTCATAGTTATGGTCTCAGCACTCGACGACGAAGATTGGCGCCACCAAAAACTTCCCGTTCCAGCCATTCTTTTGGACCGCCAGATTGGCTTGGAACACTTCACCACACTTGGCCCCGATTTTGCCGAGGGAGGCAGAATCGCTACCCAGCATCTGATCGACCATGGGCACGAACGAATCCTCGCAGTATTAGGCGGTTTATTCCCTGGCGATAACACTAGGTTGGCTGGTTATCATCGGGCACTATCCGATGCGGGCTTGCAACCCCTCACCCCCATCATGACTTCGTGGTCACTAGAGGGCGGGTACGAAGCCGGAAAGCGGTTCCTACAACTAGACTCGCGCCCATCCGCCGTGTTCTGTTTTTCTGACGCACTAGCTATCGGCTTCCAAAAAGCCGTAACAGAAGCTGGAGTTCGCATCCCCGAAGACGTTGCCATCGTGGGATTCGATGGCACGGACACCGTTAAGTATGTTCAACCTCGAATCACCACTGTAAGACAGCCTATTAACGAAATGCTTACCACCGCAGTCGAGACCCTCGTTAAAGAGCCGTACGAGCCTTTACCAAAACACATGATCTTCCCTGTGTTACTGGTACCAGGAGAATCTTGCGGCTGCCCAAGAATAGAAGGAATAGACTAATGGCCGCTTATTTTTCAGAAGAAGAAGTTCGCAGGCGCATTGAAGAGCGCGAACTGTACTGCGATGCCTACGAGGGCTTGGAAGGACTCAAGGATGAGCGGGACCGGGCTAAACGACTGGTTGCGCGTTTCAATCAAACAACCGTAGACGACGAGGCCCTACGTAAGCAACTCATTGCAGAACTGTTTGGCGAAAGCGCTTCAAATGCTCTCCTCGAGCCGCCTATTTCTGTTGCTTACGGGCACCGCACAACTTTTTCTGGCAACGCTTATGCCAATACGGGTTTGACGCTTGTAGACGACTATGAGATCAACATTGGCAAGAACGTTATGTTTGGTCCCAACGTGACTCTAACGTCCACTAACCACCCGATTCACCCTAAGCTGCGTGAGGATGGCACGCAGTTTTCTGCTCCCATCAACATTGAGGATGACGTGTGGATTGGCGCGCACGCTGTTGTGCTTCCCGGAATCACCATTGGCAAGGGCTCTATTGTGGGCGCCGGAGCCGTGGTGACCAAGAATGTGCCGCCCATGTGCGTTGTGGCCGGAGTGCCCGCCAGATTCATCAGGCGAATCACCGATGAAGACCTGGAGTGGGAGTACAGGGAGCCGGGAACCTTGGAATACGAAATGTAGCTCAATTGACTTAGCGCACTGGCCTCGACGAAGCTTTTTCGCTCCTTTCATAAGGGCCCATTATCGTTAGTTTCCACAGAAATAATCGGGGGGCTCCAAGATCTTGGAGCCCCCCGATTCAGGGTTTTACGCTAGAGCGATCTCTATATCTCCTCCGAGCGGATCTACCGTATCAAGCACATCAGCTGGAATACGGAAGACTCTGCCTGGCGCTGCTGGCCACGGCACACGTTTACGTGCCACTTCCACGCCTCTTTGTCTCACTGATACCGCGGGCGTGGCGTCAAACACATCAACCCACGCGATAAGACGATTACGAGCGACATTGGGCCCTCCGGGCACGTAAGTTCCCGGGGATATCCACCTGATAGATCCAACGGGTTTAATTGCTATCGGATGTTCAGCTTTCTGTTGCCCGGACAGATAGGCCAGTACTTGATCAGCTACATATTCACCCTCAAGAGCGACTACATCTGCAGTTTCGACAGGGTGGTTCACGTTACCAACTGAAAAAATACCGGGGACAGATGTTTGCATGGTCTGATCAGTCTTGGGGCCAAGATGATTAGCATCAATATCTACCCCTCGCTTTACCAACAATTCATTGTCTGGAATCCAATCACCGGTGAACACAACCGTATCGCACTCCAATATGCGGCGTTGGCCATCTTTTTGCTCAATTTCGACGCTCTGTACTCGCCTCTTTCCGTTAATTCGAACTACCTTCGAGTTAGTAATTACCTTTGCTTGGAACAGGGCTCGCCCGCCCAAGCGGAACGCCGAGTAAGACTCCCCTTTAGGGTACTCAGTGACGAGTGCAGTCGTGTCACAACCGGCTTGCTTTAGGGTCATAACCGCGGACCAGCTAACTAATTCTGCACCGATCACCACAGCTCGTCTACCAACCTTTTGGTGGTACAGATGCACAAGGTTTTGCAACTGGCCCGTGGTGTATATTCCAGCAGGCCTATCACCTGGAATAATTCGAGCGGGACGAGGCCTCTCCCTCGCACCAGTAGCGAAAACGAATACATCTGGACGTACATCATAACGGCCGGCAGGGGTTGTTACCTGAAGTGTTCTATCGTCACTCCAGCCGGTTGCCATTGCTTGAGTCATAAGTTTCGCGCCTGCACGCAGGGCATCTTCGGTCAGAACCTTTGCGTAGGCGGGCCCAGACATGAAACGTTTTCTGTCTCGAATGCCATAACCGAGATGGTCGGCATGGCGCGGAATTCCGCCTGTATTCTGTTCCCGTTCAATAACCAAAACCTCGCCATCGAGCACGGGAGCGAGTCGTTTAGCTGCGCTTAATCCAGCTGGTCCGCCTCCAATAATTGCAACCGTAGGGGTTAGCATCTGTTTACTCATTGTTACCTCCGGCAAGTTCATCAAAAATTGCTTGCACTTTTGCGCCACAGAAGAATCCTTGACAACGACCATTCATCGCTCGTGTGCGGCGTCTCAATCCGAACAATGTGGTTGGAGGAATTGGAGACTGGAACGCATCCCGGAGCTCACCCCGAGTCACCCTTTCGCAGAAGCACACCACTTCGCCGTATTGGCTATCGCATGCAATTTTTTCGTCATCTTCAAATGGTCGAGTGAGACTTTCAGCTAGTGGAGGCATCTTGTAAGTGGGCGGCAAGTCCTCGCGCATCGTCAGGTCCAAGCCTGACTTTTCCATAAGCGAGAATACATACTCAGCAACTGCGAGAGCGGATGTAAGACCAGTTGATCTGATGGCAGCAGCAATTATGTAACGCTTAGAATCGTCGACTTCAATAAGGTAGTCTTTCTGGTTATTCGCAGCTCTTAATCCCGCGTATGCCGCCGTAACCTCCTCTTTCAAAAGCTTGGGCATTATGCGCGATCCCTTTTCATAAAGGAATTCAAAGCCTTCTTCCGTGGTCGAGGTGTCGGTCTTATCTGTCATGTCTTCCGAAGTAGGTCCGAGCATGAGGTTTCCAAACGCTGTCGGACTGATCAACACCCCCTTACCAGCTTTCGAAGGTGCTGCGAGAATGATCTTGTCTGTAAGAGGGCGTGACAGCTTGTCAAATACAAGTAGCTCTCCGCGCCTCGGATGAACCTTTAGACGATCGTAGCCGAACATGGCGTCGACACCATCGGATCCTAATCCCGCCGCATTGACAACCCAGCGGGCTCGCAGAGGGCCTTGTGTGGTTTCTAGCTTCGTATATTCAGAACCAACATCAATGGAAAGAACCTTGTGATTCAGAAGTAGCTTGGCCCCTCGACAAACCGCATCCGTTGCGTATCCGATAGGAACCGACCAAGCGTCTATCACAGACTCTCCCGGAACTACCAACCCACCAGTTGCTCCTGGGCCCAAATCCGGTATTTGTTCGTATACTTCTTCCGGTGAGATAATGTACGTTTCCGTGTACCCATTCTTCTCAGCCTTCTCTTTCAATGAAGGTAGCGACTCCGCTTGTTCATCATCCCAAGCAACGAGGATTGCGCCAGTAGTATCGACTCCGACGCCAGCTTCCGCACAGTACTCTCTAGTTAGGTGATAGCCCCGCGCTACAAGCTGCGCTTCAAGCGTGCCTGGAGAAGCATCATAGCCCGTATGCAACAATGCAGTGTTTGCTTTGGACGTCCCTTCAACTACATCTTCTCGGCTGTCAACCAGCGCAACGGAGTACTTGGTTCCTGCAAATGCTCGCGCAATTGCTGACCCAACAACTCCAGCGCCGATAACAGCGATATCGTAATCATTCGACATTTGTTTCCCCTCCAGTGCGTTTTAGATCGACAGGGCTACTTGTTTCTGGCGTTTCGCGGACAACGGCTTGCAAGTTCGGATCAAATGCCGGGTAACGTTTACGCGCTATTACATACGCCAATGCTGTTGCAGAGATAGCGGCCACCAACTTACCCACGATCATCGGAACAATCATCTCTGGTGCCACACCTGCGGTGAATCCCAGATGATCTCCGAGAAGAGCCATTGCGGAAACAGCCCACGCGGTATTAATAAAAATCCCGCGCTTATCCATCTTCGACATCAAGCCGAAGGTAGGAATTGCATTTGCGAGGCTCATAACGATTCCGCCTGAAGCAACCTCGTTCATCCCCATAACTCGCCCGAACGCAGCTAGTGGTTTACGCGCGACTTTTGTAATCACATACATGAGAGGGAAAGCTCCCATCAAGAATACGCAAATCTGTGCTACGATAGTTAGCCCCTCCTCGATGGGCACTAGCTCCCAACCCGCGGGCATTATTTTCCAACCGGTCAAAAATTCGAACGCTACAATGCCCAGCGCAATCGAGATGATAAAGACGAGTGCTTTGCCGAATCCCAAGAATCCTCGAGTCATTGCTTCGGGAGCTTTCCAAAGTCCAAATGTAATAAGCGCTGCGGCGATGATAATCGGAATGAGATTCTTCAGAATCATTATCACGCCATAACCGGCGACTAAGCCACCTGCTAGCACGCCAAGTGGAATAGTAACAACGCCGACCAGGACACCGTTGGCGAAATATGGACGATCCTCCTCTTCCACGATTCCTAGCCCCACTGGAATCGTAAAGACCACAGTACAACCCAACATCGAGGCAAGAATCGCCCCAGCCAGCATGGCAGCATCATCTGATTGCGCCATCTGAACTGCGAGGTGGAATCCACCCATATCGTTTGCGAGCAAGGTACCAGCAAACATTGATGGATCGGCGCCGAAAAACTTGTAAATAGGAACAATAACCGGATTCAGAACTTTAGCTAAAACGGGTGCCAGGGAAATCATTCCAACCATTGACAGCGCTAACGGACCAAACGTATTAAGCCCCTCTTCGAGCTGATCACCAAGCTCAAACTTGCTTCCAATAGCTCTGTCTAGCGCCGCAACTATCAGGGCAAACGCCATTATTATGACAATAATTTGATTCAATCCCATGATTACAGCTCCAAAGACGACTCAACTGCGGCACGCCACGCCGTCCTATATGACTCGACATCATCTGCACTTCGTTGCGGTTCATAAGTTGCAGCAGGTTCCCAATCAAAAGGTCCTTCTTCAATTGTCAGGTCCGGATTCAGGGCCAAACGCATGCAGGCAGCGGTACCCAAAGCAGTAGCATGAGCCGATGGATAGGTATCGATTGGCGTTTGCAACATATCGGCCTGCGATTGCATGAGAACTTTAGATCTCGTCAGACCGCCGTCAACACGAAGCCTGCTAAGTGATTCGCCTAGTTCTCCATGAGTTAGATCAGCCAGCTCCGCAATTTGTGCAGCGATACCGTCTAACATTGCCTTAACTACCTGTGGCTTGCCTGTAGATAGGCGCATGCCGGATAAAAAGGCTCCCGCATCCGGCTTCCACCATGGCGCTGCCAATCCTGCAAAGGACGGCGCAAATAGAACACCACCTGAATCCTCCGCTGCAATTTCATCCATCTGCGGAGCGCCGGTAATGATACCCATCTCTTCTAGCCAACGCACTGCGGAGGCCGCTGTGTATACCTGGCCGTCGGAGCAATAATTTGTTTTACCTCGGAGAGTCCACGCTACTGAAGTGGTCAGGCCGTTATCGAATCGAGGAGCGTCCTCACCCATATTCACAAGGATGAAAGCGCCCGTGCCATAAGTGCATTTTCCTTCGCCTCGATTGAAACACTTCTGCGCAAACAATGCGGCCTGCTGATCAACGATTAGACCACCTACCGGTACAGGCGAACCGGTGAACGCACTCGTTTCTCCTACAATTTCATCACAGGCTACAACCTTAGGCATACGCTCATTAGAGAGCCCGAAGATTTCAAGGAGTTTGTCATCCCACTGAGTTGAGTCAACGTTCAATAGCAAAGATCGCGAAGCGGTTGATACATCCGTTACGAACTCGCCCGTAAGCTGATAAACCATCCAGGTATCGGTAGTAGTTACCACACCTTTGGTGGTGAGGTTTTCACGAAGCCATGTCATCTTCGGAGCGGTGAAATAACAATCCAGCACTAGACCGGTGCGCTGATGCACCTCATCCGCGAACTCTTGCAACCGTTCCACAACCGTTTGCGCACGGCGGTCCTGCCACACAATACAGGTGGTAAGAGGCTCGCCCGTTTCTGGATCCCACGCGAGGATGGTCTCACCTTGATTCGCTAAGGAGACGCCTTCAATGGGCACGCCTGCTTTTGCCACAGCCTCTTTGCCCACCTCAATTATGGAGCTCAAAAGCTCTCGTGGATCCTGTTCCACACCCCCGTTTGCCAAATATTCCGGGAAAATTTCCTTCTCCACCACCGCGTGAACGCCCTGCTCATCGACCACAATCGCCTTCGACCCTGAAGTTCCCTGGTCTAATGCAAGAATAGCCACGTTGCCACCTTTCGTTATCACAGTATTGCTATCGTGCTTGCGACTCCTTCGTCGCTTAACAAAATCTCAACGGAATCAGCCGTTTCCGCAATTCTGTTCAGATTGTTGTTTTAAGCGTAAGTCCGTTTGGAATTCAACTCAACGAATGTGGAATAATGTGGATTGTGACCATAAAAATTGCTCAAGAGCGACATCGATACATCATTCAGGAGATTCGGTCTAGCGGTAGTGTTTCCACACTAGACCTAGCCCGCACATTACGGGTTTCCGGGGAAACCATCCGGCGCGATTTCGCTTATCTAGAACAGCAGGGTTTCCTTCATAGAGTTTATGGCGGTGCGATACTAACTGATTTAAAGGTAACCACTGAACCCGGTTTTCACGAACGACGCTCAATCAACCCTCGTGCTAAATCTGAAATCGGTCGAACCGCCGCAGAGCTTCTCAATGATGAGACTTCTATTTTTATTGACGTAGGCACAACTGCAGAAACCATAGCAGCCGCCCTCCCCCCGCAATGGAAGGGAACAGTATTCACAAACTCTCTTCTCGTGGCCGAAGCACTCCCCTCCCGCAACAAGGTAGAGACTATTCTCACGCCTGGAATTCTAAACCAGGAAGAGAGGTACGTTAGGGGATCTTCTACCGCATTGTTTCTAGACCGAATTCATTTCGACACCGCATTCATTTCTTGCGGAGGAATTGATATTGCGGGCGCAACCGACTTTGACGCGGATACAATTGAGCTCAAGCGCATTGCCGCCTCAAGATCTAATCAGACTTTCATTGTTGCCGACTCGACGAAGCATAATCGCATGGGCACATTCGAGGTTTCGCGCTGGTACGAGCTGTCAGGACTCATCACAAACGAATCCCCACCGGAGAGAATACGAACGACTATAGTGCAATCCGGCGGGCGAGTAATAACCCCTAATATGCGTACCTGAGCCGTTCTGAAAAAGTTTTTCTGGCGAACCTGCCCCGCATCACCCAACCGACAGTGGGCAACCTGCGCAGTGGACTTTCACCTCTTGGGAAGTTCCACCGCCGCAGGCTCCCAAGCCGGATGAACACAGTGATCCTGCGCTTTGCAAGCGCCCCGACCGGTTCAAGTGGTCGACCATCACTTGCGCAATCTCAACCCGCAACCCCGCCCGCTGGGCGGCAGACTCCAAGGTTGCGCCTTGTCTAAGCTCATCCATCAGCCGGTAAAGAGGCGGCTGGTTCCGGACAATCACCAGAACAGCCTACCAACCTGGAACACCAGCACTGCCAGCAACCAGGCTGCAGCCAACTGAACGACCACTGCCCCAATCGTCCAGCGCGCCCCAATCTGACGCTTTTGCTCCGCAACCGTAGCCAAACACGGTGTGTAAGTCAGAACGAACACGAGGAAGCCAAACGCTGCCAAAGACGCGTACTGCTCGCCCGCAGTCCTCTCAAATGATGCCGTCACCAGCTCGGGTAGCGAACCAAGATCGTCGCCCCCGTCCTCCGCGTCACCTGCCGCGGACTCATCCAGGTTGTAGGAAGTCACAATCGAAGAGATAAGCGTTTCCTTCGCCACAAAGCCCGTCATCAACGCGCCAGTCATGTGCCAATCACCAAAACCAGCGGGCTGGAATACAGGTTCAAGAACGCGCGCGGTGGAGCCGTACAAGGAGTTCTCCATTGGCAACTCCTCATCAGCGAAGGAGTAGCCCTTTGCCATCGGGATTGCGCTCATCAACCACACCACAAGAGTCATTACTACGATGATCTTGCCGGCGCCCTTCACAAACGCCCACGCCCGGTTCCAAGTATTTTGCAAAATCACGAGAATACGCGGCATCTGGTAAGCCGGCAGCACCAGCATCAGTGGAGCCCTCGACTCCCCCTTCGTGATGAACGGCTTCAGCACGAGCGCTCCGAGCACCACCATGAACAGCGACAAAACGTACATCAAGAACACGACATTGCCAGCGTTATCTGCAAAGAAGATTCGCGCGATCATCAAATAGATCGTGAGCCTAGCAGCGCAGGAGGTGTAGGGAATGATGAGCGTTAACCAACCGCTGCTTGGCGTTTGGTAGCGTGCGAGTTGCCGCAAGCGACGGCAAGTTGCATCCAAAGCCCATAATCAGAGGTAAGATTACTCGCCCATCCAGGCCGATCATGCGCATAACGCGATCCCCTAGGAACGCTGCGCGCGCCATGTAGCCAGAGTCTTCCAAGATCGCGATCGCCAAGAAGATCACGAACATGAGCGGAACGAACGAGGCAACTACGCCCAGGCCAACTGCGAGACCGTTAACAAACAGCGACTCAACCCAAGTGCCGGACAAGCCCACGCCTGCGAACGCAAACTTCAAAAGGTTAGCTAGTGAGAAAGCGCCTTCGTCGGTGCTGGAAAACAGCCCATCGAAGAAGTCTTGCACGGGGCCAACCCAGTTACCCGCGGCTTGGAATAGAAGCCACATGAGCAAGAAGAATACCGGGATGCCAACCAGCGGATGAAGAAGGAGGGAATCAATCTTGTCTGAACGAGACGGTTTACGCGCAGAGTCGCGTTTACGTCCCGCCTGTTCCTCAACCCGCTCAACCCAGGCAAACAGTTTTGCCGCGCGATCAAACTCGGACGTATCAGCCAAGCGCGCCGCTTCCACCGAAGAATCCGCCGGCCCCTTACTGGTATTTTCTGCCGCGGAACAACCGCAATCTACCGCGCTCATGACCGGAGCGCCCTCACCAATGCCCAAAATCTGCGGGGACTTCAACTTATCAATCTGTTCGAAAGCTGCCTGCGCTGCCACCTGGTTAAATCCGGGAGCAGTCGGATCGGGCAGAATCGACTTTACGCGGGGCCGAGAAATCAGAGCGGAACGGATCATGTCTTCAACCGCGCGCACTCCCTGCTTCGTGCGCACATCCGCCGCCAAAATCGGGATGCCGAGCGTGTTTGAAAGTGCGGCCGCATCAACTACCTCGCCCTCGTGCTCGACAACATCCGCCATCGTTATAACGCCAACCATCGGGCGCCCCGTTTGTGCTACCTGGCCAAGCAAGTACAAGCTGCGCGTCATTGCCGAGGCATCCAGCATCATGACCACAAGGTCAATAGACTGGCCCGACGCCATGTCCGTAGCAGACCCTGTTGCACCTGCCAAGGTATCGACGACGACTTGTTCGTCCTCAGAATTGGCCACCAGCGAGTAGGTGCCGGGAAGGTCAATTACACGTGCTCCCAGCGCCGTAGAACGACCCTGCATGAGCTCCACGGTTGTACCCGGAGCGTTCACAACCGCCTGATGAGCACCCGTAACCGCGTTAAAGAAGGTGGACTTACCAACATTTGGGTTACCAACCAGCACTACGGTGTCACGGGGATGGCGAACATCCTTGACGTCTAAGAGAACAGACCTGGCCTGCGGGTTATCGCAAGACTGCGGATTTCCTGGCGAACACTTTGGGCAACTCACTTAACTAACTCCACGTCAATCAATTTTGAAGAACGATGGTCTACCGCGACTCGCGTTCCTCCGATATTTAGGACCATGCCTCCAAAGGCGGCGCGGTTTACGACAGTGAAATGCGCTCCTGAACGCAGGCCCAGTTCTTGCACCCGTAGCTGATAACACGGTTGGATTTCAACATTTTGCAGCTGGCCAGTATCGCCGCGCTTACACTCAGAAAGTTTCACACCGAAAAGATTAGATACGGCATACCTAACCTGCAACGACCGTTGCGTAAATCAACCCACCTCAAGAACGCCAAAATCGCTTTTTCGCGTGATTGCAGGCGAATTTATCAATGCTCCAAGTGCCCATAACCGTAACAATACAGGAATTACCCAACAATATACGATCGTAAATGCCTGTATTCATGAAACGTTTATGTTTCATAAATAGTGTTGGGGCTGGAGAAAGGTTTTAAAACTCTCTCCAGCCCCAACTACAAAGAAGCTGTCAGTTAAGCTCGTTAGAAGCCCTGATTAGCCCTCCATTACCGCTGCGCGGCCGGCCTCTAGACGAGCTACCGGAACGCGCAGGCAGGACGGCGAGTGCGGGGTGAGCCGGCCGGTAGAAAAATACATTGACCAGCAGGTGGCACGCATGTGGATCAGTCGCGACACGTACGCAGCCCTGGAGGACATGTATGCAGGCGACTCGTGGATGATCGCAGGCGACCTGGACTTGCCAGTGTGGGTCATACACGCATACCAGGACATGCTAGAAACATCAGAAAATTACCTCGCCGCCTGGTAGGCGGGGTAGTGTGTAGTAGCCAGACCATATTTTTCATGTGAGTTCAAAGGAGAAAACACAATGACCAGCCAGCAGCAGCCGTTTCCCGCGCCCGGACAACCAGTCCCACAGCCTCAACCGGCTAAAAAACCGTTCTACCAAAAATGGTGGTTTATAGCTCTCATCATTATTATCCTCGTCCCCGCTATCGCTCAGGCGTGCGGCGGCGGCAGTAAAAATGCTTCGACCGAGCAGTCATCCATGCCGGCAGCGGCTCAGTCGGTCTCTCAGGAGTCAGGCCAGTCAGCGGCGGCCGAGGCGGAGCAGTCTGCTCCACCGGAGCCCGCCGAGGCGGAGCAGTCAGCTCCGGCAGAACCTGCCGAGGCAGTAGCGGCAGCTCCGGTTGAGAAGGTTCAGCCAGCCGAGGAGAAGGTACCAGCCGAATACAAGGCGGCACTGCGAACAGCCGAATCCTACTCAGAGACCATGCACATGTCGAAGCAGGGAATTTATGATCAGCTGGTGTCTGAGTTTGAACAGTATCCGCCTGAGGCCGCTCAGTATGCGATAGACAATATGGTCGCCGATTGGAATCAGAATGCCCTGGAAACGGCTAAGAGCTACAGGGAGACGATGGACATGTCGAATGGCGCGATTTACGATCAGCTGGTGTCTGAATTTGAGCAGTTTACGGAGGACGAGGCTCAGTACGCTATGGATCATATTGACGGGTAGGGCATGTGCGGGGCACGCTGCCATCGCAGTTTTAGCGTTTGTGCTGGTCACGGGTGGTGGCGGCGCTGTCTCCCCCCATCTCCACTATTAGGACGTTCATTTTGGTACAAAGTGAACGTCCTATTTTTTATGCCATAAGATGTGACGTTTCGCCTTGTCGGGGCAGCTTTATTGCTTTCGGAAGTCTTCTTGGTTAGGTATTTGACTTATCGTTGGCTTGGCACAGTTTGTCAGATTTCTAGAGGCCGGAAGGCTCCGAGAAGCAAGCTACAAAAAATATGTCTATCCGCCAAAAGTGTGCGAGTCGCTAAAAGCTTTGGGGTTTCACAGAATAGATCTATAATTTAGAGCAGCCGTAGAGTAACTGCCCGAAGCCAGACCTTCTAAATTAAGCAATAAAAGTTGTCATGTTTTTTGCAGACATTCATTCCAAATCACCGTTGATGGATGATTTGATTACCAAAAAATCACGTATGCATAAGAATTTCAATAGCTAAAATGTATTTAATGAACGTCTAGCTAATGTGTTTTATCTGTTTAGCTATATTCCTGTAGCTGTCACCACCTACCTGAGCTCAACGGGCTGGTTTTCTGGATGACGTAGTGGTACTTTGAGGGGAATAGATTTAACTAGCACACTGGACAGGAAGGTCTAATGCGCAACTTCAAGGACAAGCCCGGTTTTCTTGAAACGTTCGCCGGCGGAGCGCTGCTTAAACCAGCTCATCTTCTTACAGAACTACTGATCCTAACCTTGGTCTGCGCTTTGGGCTTCACGCTATCGAGCCCGTCTATGGCTCATGCCGAGGATCTACAGAGTAGCTCCCGGGATGACGAACAAAGCGCCAGTCCGACGCCGGTAAGCACTCCAGAAGTTGTAACTGATACCCAGTCTGGCGATGGTCTAGAGATCGGACCGGAGACTGTCGATCAACCCGTGCGTCAATCAACTTTACCGGCACCGACCATTCGCAAGGTCTTTTACCACGCCACAACTATTTCCGGCGCTAATGTACAACGAAAAAGAGTTGGTGGAAAGGTTAAAAGGTCGACTGTATATGTGACCCTAAAAGGTAAGGATGGCAACGAAAAAGCCACTGTTTCTGTTACCCCTAAAAGTGGAACAGCTTGGACGGTAAGTCTACCTAACGGCGTTAAAGTTGCACCAGGTGATACCGTCACTGCCTATCAAACTTTGGATGGCGCTACATCTGGTGTGGTGACCGCAAATGCTGAGCCATCCATGGCATTCTCGAATAAAGACAAGATCAAAATGCCGGTAGGAGAAATCTGGATTGAACACCCGGACGCTAACCTTGTAAATAATGATGAGCAAGCAGAAGCTATTGAAATGCTGAAGAAAGCTAATCCGGACATTGCGAACGACTTTAACCTTGACAAAATTAAATTCTCTATCGATTACACGGACCATGCCTACTATGAAGTGACCTATACAGATGGATCAACCTCCGGAAAAATTGAAGCTCCGGACGTAATAATCAAACAGGTAACGGAAACATCTGTGGCTCCGATAATAGGAAAAGTCCAGGTGACAGACGGGCAGATTATCGTTACATTTGCTAAAGAAGTTGCCCAAGGAACAAAATTTAGTTTTGTCAAACAATTTACCGATGGAGAGGACAGGAATTTTTCCCAAAATGGAAGCTGTATAGTGGACAAATCTAACTCACAAGAGATGTCTCAAGCAGTAACCGTTGACGGCAAAAAAGTTACTTTCCCAATCACGGATAAGGTTAACGATTTAAAACTCGGAACAGAGTTCGGTATCGTTGTCAAAGAGCCACATAAATTCCGTTCTTGCGCGAAGTCTGAGCCGGTAATAACAACCCCCGACAAAGTCGCCGTGAGAGATCCTCACAAATTAACGGATGCCGATAAACAAGCCATCGATAAAGCTATTCGAGATGCCAATACGGTAAATGGCGTATCTAAGCTTCCCGATGGAACTGGATTTTTAACCGATCCTGCGTTTATCGAGTTTGATAAAGACGGAAACGTTACAATAATCAGCCCTAATGATGTGGAAACTGATTGGGATAATGACGGCAATCCGATATATGTAAAAAATCCTGATGGAACCTATAAAGTAAATGATGTATCCAAAGTCACTAAAATCCCTGCCAAAGATCTGGTAAAAAATATCGCTCCGAAATCTCCTGCGATTGCGGTAGATACGGATAAGGGTGAGGTAACTATTACCCCGCCAGCCTATGAAAACCCGGGTGATGATACCGACTTGGCATCCTACACCGTCACCTATAAGGATGCTTCAGGAGCGGAAAAAACCGTCACTGCAACTCGAACCGTAGACGAAACTTCCGGTAAGACCACGTGGACATCAGATGGTGCAACGGTTGATGCGAACACTGGTGTGATTACTCTGAAAGTTGAAGACATCGAAGTTGGTGGAACTGTCACGGCAAAAGCAAAAGATAATGGCGGACTAATTCCCACTGAAGAACAGCCGCTTGAATCAGAACCGGCCAGCGAGACACTCGAAACTGCCACTGTTAGCTATGATCGTAACGGCGGAGTCGGCGATATGGATGGCAAGACTTTAAACAAGGGCAGTAAGTACACGGTGTTGCCTAATGGTTTTACTGCTCCGGATGACTCCCAGGAATTTAAGGCTTGGGAAGTTGATGGTCAGGAAGTGGCGCCGGGCACCGAGATTACTGTTAATGGTGACACGGTCGTGAAGGCTGTGTGGAAGAAGGTCCAGGTTGATAACCCGAATGGTGGGAGCAACAAGAACGGCGATGACGCCGTTAAAGCGTCTGAATCTCGCAAGTCTGGAAAGCTCTCGAAAACTGGATATGCTGGGATGCCGTATCAAGTCGCAGCGATGATTCTTGCAGCCGGCGGATTACTGATTGCTGCTGGTAGGAAGAAAGTCAGAAAGGACTAAAACTGAGAAGTTAAAGTAGCGTAAGCCGCCCATATGAGCAGTGAATATGGGCGGCTTCGCTATTTTCAAGGAACTTGTAAATATCGAAGTAAGGAACTGCTTCTGCTCTCTGCAAAGCAAAATTTCCCAAGGTTCTTGTAGTAAGAGATTGCTTCGTGAGCTTAATTAACCACCGTCACTCGTGGTTTGGGGATCATACCCGAATTATGAGTATTAATGCGTTGTTATTGGGGTTTGATGAGGGGTATGAAGCTTTGAATTATTGTTCGACGAGCACTTGTGATCGACCGGTTTGGGGTGCCTGGCAGTTAAATCACGTACTGACATTACCTCTAAAACGCAAGCTGACTTGTTTATAAAACTGCTGCTAGAAGGATATTTTATTACGGAACTCGTGATAATTAAAACCTCTCTTGTCACTAAAACGGCCTGATGCTGGGAAGTTCGAGTACCTAAAGCGCAAGTTGCAGGCGAGATATATGGGCCAGATCCTTATCGATGGGATCTGCATTCCCTATAACTGGTGTAAATCAGACTGGGTTTGTGAGAGGGCATGCTATACCTAGCAAGGTTTTTCTATAGCTATCAGTGCTTATGACCAGGAGACCAGGGAGCGGTCGGTGAAGATATGCTTTGATATCCTTGCTGGCGGTGCCTCGTCGAAGCCGGCAGCTATTCGTGTTGTGGAAGCAAAGATGGGAATCGAAGCATCCACGTTGCGCAACTGGATGAGAAAGGCTGAACAGGCCGAGGCGCTGGAAGTAGCAGCCAGTGAGGCGGATAAAGATGCCGAACTTAACAAGCTACGCGAGGAAAATGCCCGGCTTGAGGAAGCCGACGAGATCTTGAAGCTGACGTCAGCTTTTTTGCCTAGGCGGAGCGTTACCGCGCTCAAGTGATTGTGAATTTTCTGCATATTCACCGGCACTTGTATTCCATCGAGCGGATGTGCCACGTGTTCAACGAGCACGAATACGACATTTCGCCAGCAACCTACTACCGTTACATCAGCCGGGTTGCCCCCCACACAGGCCGAACTCGAGGAAGCGTATGCTGCCCACAAGCTGTACACGCTGTGGGTGAAGGCGAGGCGCGTTTATGTGGCAGGCGCAAACTCTGGAAAGTATTCCTGCGCGCTGGATGGTGGATTGGCCGTGACCAGGTACAACGACTGATGAACATCCTGGGAATCAAGCGTGCGCCGGAAGAAGTCGCAACGCACTCCGATCAGTGGCGGGCGGCGGATTTCACCTACGTTTCTACCTTGCAGGGTTGGGTGTGCGTCAGTTCTGTTGAGGACGTGTGCACCAGAGAAATCCTTGCAGTCGTCGACATCCAGACGGATAACAGTCTGGTCGCATGTGCCTTGAGGCAGGCGTTGGCCACACGGAAGTGTCAGGACTCGTTCTTTAAGTCTGCTGGGGTCATACATCACTCCGATGCGGGTAGTCAGTACACCTTGACTGATCTGCGCGACCTGCTGCAACGCCACGGGATGGATGGCTCAATCGGTGCCATTGGGGATGCCTACGACGATGGGCTGATGGAGTCAGTCATTGGGCGGTACAAGTCCGAGTTGATTCACGTTGAAGTTGCTGCCTGGGCCAACAGGCAAGAAGGGAGACCGCGATTATCGGCTGGGTCCACTGGTGCAATACCGACAGGTTGTATTCATCGATTGGGGACATCCCACCCGGTGAGAGATACACCAACCATTTTCAACACGCAGCCTTCAAGGCTGCCTAACACGCCGCTCTCAAAACTCAGGCCAATTCAGTATGCGCCTGGATTCCCTCCGTTTAGTGAGGCGTTTCGAGTGACCAGAGTGTTTTGCACCCTCGTATCTATACGTATAGAATGCGTCTCGCAGAAATCAATGGTGAACCTGTGAAACAGGGGAGGGCAGATGCCGCACATCAAGCATCGCAATCAAATAGCCGATCAACACTTCGAAAGTACCCACGGACGCAAATCTTTCTGGTCCGCAATCGTGTCAATCTGGCTGGGCACGACGATGGAATACGTCGACTTCGCACTGTATGGAATGGCAGCAGGCCTGGTCTTCAGCGATGTCTTCTTCCCTGAACAAACCAAGATCATCGCATTGCTCTCCGCGTTCATCACCTACGCGGTCGGCTTCCTGGCCCGCCCCGTGGGCGCATTCGTGCTGGGACGGCTCGGTGATCGCGTCGGCAGGAAGAAAATCCTTGTCTTCACCGTCGCCCTCATGGGTATCGCAACCTCGGGAATCGGCCTTCTGCCCACATACGCCTCCATCGGAATCTGGGCGCCGATCCTGCTCGCCCTGCTGCGCATCTGCCAGGGATTCGGTGCAGGTGCCGAACTTTCCGGCGGCGCAGTCATGCTGGCCGAATATGCACCCACCCGCCACCGCGGCCTGGTCGCCTCGCTGATCGGTGTCGGCTCCAACAGCGGCACGCTGCTCGCCTCGATCGTGTGGCTGCTGGTCCTGCTGCTGCCGCACGAACAGGTCATTTCCTGGGGATGGCGAATCCCGTTCCTGTGCTCTGTGCTGGTCGCAGCATTCGCACTGTTCCTTCGCCGCTCGATGGATGAAAGCCCCGTCTTCAAGACCTATCAGGAGAAGAAAGCACGCGAACTGGCCGACCTCGACAAGGCGGAAAACGAGCCCGCCAAGTCGACCTTCGGGTGGAAAGCCTTCCTGGTCATGCTGGGTCTGCGCATCGGTGAAAACGGCCCGTCCTACATGGCTCAGGGATTCCTGGTCGGCTACACCGTCAACGCGCTGGGCATGAACAAGTCCGTCCCTACGACCGCAGTGCTGATTGCGTCAATCCTCGGTTTTGCTGTCATCCCACTGTCTGGCTGGTTGTCCGACAGGTTCGGACGACGCATCACCTATCGCGTCTTCTGCGCCCTGCTCGTCATCTACGGCGTGCCCGCATTCTTCCTCATGGAATCGCGCGACGCCCTCGTTGTCGGAGCAGTCATCGTGGTCGGCATGTGTCTGGGTTCCCTCGGAATCTTCGGCGTGCAGGCTGCCTACGGCGTCGAACTGTTCGGCGTCGGCCACCGCTACTCAACAATGGCGATTGCCAAGGAACTGGGATCCATCCTGTCAGGCGGAACCGCTCCGATGGTCGCGTCAGCACTGCTGGCTGCGACCGGCTCGTGGATCCCGCTGGCCATCTACTTCATGGTCACCGCTGGAATCGGCTTCATCACCACGTTCTTCGCACCGGAGACTCGAGGCCGCGACCTCACACTGATCGAAGATGCCATCTAGGCCACGATGCTAAAGTGAAGGACAGAAAATCGCCTTCATGCACGAAGCCGGTCTTCTATCTTTGTTTTAGCGCGACGAGGACGCCCTGACCCAAGCAGACATCGATATGGCGAAAAGAGCTACTCAGAACGACGTTGCCAAGCTGGCGGGCACGTCAACAGCAGTCGTGAGCTACGTGATCAACAACGGTTCGCGCCCCGTCGCTCCCGAAACCCGCAAACGTGTGCTGGAAGCGATTAAGCAGACCGGCTACCGTCCGAACAACGCGGCCAGGGCACTGCTGACAGGCAAAGGCACCACTTTCGGAGTGGTTGTCCCTGACCTGGCGAATCCGTTCCTGGCACACATGCTCCAAAGCATCGAAGACGAGTTCTACGATCATGGGTATTCGCTGCTGGTCGCTGATTCACACGACTGCCTCAAGCGAGAAGAAGACATCATCGAGACTATGATGAGCCAGCAGGTCGCTGGCCTGGTGTGGTACTCGGTTGATCAGCCGCCGCCTGCTCACCTGCTGAAAGACTTCGCGCGGCCGGTGGTATTCGCCAATGCGTGCACTCCGACAGACACTGGCGAAGTTGCAGGGCAGCGCATCAGCGTCCTGGAAGACGAACGAGGAAGCGCCGCAGAGCTGACACGCGAACTCAAGAAACGCGGCTGCAGGACCATCGGGCACCTGGGCGGACCTCGCGGACGCATCAACTCTGCCGAACGCAGCCGAGGCTGGTTCGATGCCCTCGACGACGGTTCAGACGGCAATCCCGAAGATCACCCCCACCACCTGAGTGCCCCCTACACGTACGAGGGCGGCTGGCAGATGGCCGAACACTTTGTGAACCTGGGCTGTGACGGGGTGGTCGTGTCCAATGAGATGCAGGCAGTAGGGCTCATGGCGCGCCTGGCATCACTGGGCGTGCGTATCCCCGACGACATCAGTGTGGTGGCCATGCACATCACTGCGCATGCCGAATACTGTGTGCCGGCACTGTCGGGAATCCACGTGGATATGGCTGATCTGTCAGCTCAGATCGCCACCTCGCTGCTGGGGTCAGGCGCGGCCGCCACCATCGTTCCGACAACATACTTCGTAGAGCGGGCCAGCTGCTAGCCCGCTCCTCACTCTCACTTCACGAAAGTTTCAGGTTTTATTGATGTCACTCATCATTGACTGCGACCCCGGCAACGGCATTCCGGGTGCGAACGTCGACGACGCGCTGGCACTGTGCTTAGCGTGGTCCAGCCCCCAGCTGGATCTGGCGTCGGTGTGGACGGTGTTTGGAAACGTCAGCGCCGCGGAAGGCGCGCAGGCGGCGCATCGGTTGGCGCAGACATTCGGGGTGAGCACCCCGATCCTCACAGGATGCGACGCTCCCCTCGACACATATGTGTCACGCGGAGCCTGGCGGGACAAGATGGAAACGCCCCGTCGCGCGCCTGACGTTGAGCGCCTGTGGCAAGGGGAGGAGTACCCCGCGCAAGGGGAGTCGGCACAGCAGGATGCGTCTGATCCGTGCGAGTCCGCGCAGGAAGTGGCGGCACGGCTGGCTCACGATGTCATGTCGCACGTACACGGCGGCCCGGTCACAATCGCTGCCCTCGGGCCGCTGACCGACATTGGAGCACTGATCCGGTTCGAGCCGGAAGCTGCCCGCCATGTGGCAGAGATCCGCATGATGGGCGGATGCCAGGGGTACGGCGACCTTGTCGACACGAACGTTGCGATCGACCCGCTGGCGGCCTCCATCGTGTTCGCCTCTGGAATCGACCTGACAGTTGTGCCACTCGATGTCACGCGCACGACGCAGCTTTCGCGCGAGCGGTGGGAACAGGTCAGGCAACGTGCCGGCGACCTGCCCGAGCAGCGTGAGCGGGCCGAAGCCATTGATGCATGGCTGAGTCCGTGGATCGAATACAGCACGCGCACGCGGCCGGTGGACGGCATGTGGGTACACGACATGGTGGTCATCGCCCAGATGCTGTGCCCGGAGGTTGTCGAGGAGGAGGCAGGCCGCTTTATGCTGGCACGCGACCCCAGGGGCAAACTGCTGGAGGCCTGCGATGGGGGATCGGGCGAGGGCACCCGCGGCGACGAGGAATTCCTTACCAAGCCAAGACAGGTGAACATGGTGACCGCTGTTGATAACGACAGGCTGTTGACGCTGTGGACGAATGTCGTCCTCGGCGTGTAGAGCCATTGCGCGTGGCTTCTCACTGGCACAACTCGGGATGATATCAGGCGTAACAAAAGTGGGGCCCGACAAATCGGACCCCACTTTCGTGTTACCTCAGGTTAGTGCTTCCTGCGGCGTACGAGCGCCGCACCACCAGCCAGTGCGAACAGTGCCGCAACTCCGGCTCCTGTTGCGTTCGAACCGGTGGCTGCCAGTCCGCGCTTGCCAGTCGAGCTGATCGAGTACTTACCGTTGGCACCCTCAGCGCCGGGGAACTTCAGCACGTGGTTGAACACAGGCGTGGCTGTACCCAGGGCAGTGCCGAAGGAGATCACTGTTGCGGCGATGAAGATGGTGGGGGCAACAGTGCGCGCAGCAGGATGGCCAGAATCACCCACACAGCGACGAGGACGAGGGGGATGATGACGCGCAGGTCACGTTCTCCAGTCAGGTTGGTGTCGATGTCCGTGGCGGTAATGCCGCCGACGAGCACGGAGTTTGGGAGCGCATGCAGTTCGTCACGAATCTTTGCAACAGTCGACTCGGCTTCCCTCGAATCTGAAGCGTTGCTGAGGGTGGCCATGGCATCGTCGACGTTTTCCTGGGGAACAATAATGTGCGCAGGTGATCCAGCCCCTGCACCGAAGTGTTCGTCAAGAAGTCTTTGGCCTTGTTTGGCGCCTGTGTCACCGAGGACAGGATTGGTGGTTGCCACGTCCTCGATCCGCGCCGACTCCTCTGCGAGTGTCTGAACTCGCCAGTTGGTTGAGAAGCCGTTGGCTGTGCGAATTCAGCGACGACGAGTGCGGGGATCTGGCTTGATTCGACGAATTCCTCAACAATTTCTCCAGCTTTCGTCGATTCCGCCGTTGACGAGAGGAAGGGGGCTCGGTCGTCGGAGCTGGCCTCGGAGAGTTTGCCACAGGTTGGGCCTCCCATTCCGGAAATGCCGAACAACGTGTCATCCTCGTCGCCACCCAGGCGCTGCTTGACACCCTGGAGTAGGAAGGTAATGCTAGGACGATCTCACAAGCGGTCTACTGCGCGCTCACATGCGCCAGTTCGGCGGTGAGGTTGGCGATGGTGCTTTTCGTTGTAGGCGTGCCAGGGAACGGCACCGCATACCGGCATGGGAAAAGGTTCGTCGCCTCCATGGTCGATACAGTGGATACAGACAGTGAACCAGATACTCATCCAGTGCTCGGGTGGGCGCATTCGTGAAGGGCAGCGACGGTGGCCGCATTAAGCGAAAAAGAAAAGAAGCGCGCTGCGCATGCTTTCAGTGAAAAATGGGCAACGCGTGGCTACGAGAAGGGTGATACGCACTCGTTCTGGCTTGAGTTGCTGCGCACGGTCTACGGCATGGATGACGTCACCTCCAAGTGCCGCTTCGAACAGAAGACTTCTGCCGGCGGATTTATTGATGTCATCATTCCGGACGCGCAAACAATCGTGGAGCAAAAATCGCGCGGTGTGAATCTCGATAAGCCGGAGCTGCGTCAAGGCGTCCTCGTGACCCCATATGAGCAGGCAAAGCGGTACGCAGATTCACTGCCTAACCGTGAACGACCCGATCGGATCATTGTTTCGAATTTTGGGTCCATCCGCATTCATGATCTGAACAAGGAGCATCCGGCAACAGATTATGTCTCGTTCGAACTCGGTGAGCTTGCTGAACAGCGTTCACTTCTGAGTTTCCTCACTGACCCGGATTCGCTTCGCTCCAGCCGCGAGAAAGCTGCCTCGATTGATGCGGGCGCGCTGATCGGGAAGCTTCATGCTGCGTTGCTGGAGCAATATATCGATCCGGAAAGCACGCAGACTCAACACGCGCTCAACGTGCTGTGTGTTCGAATCGTGTTCTGCCTGTTTGCTGAGGATGCGGGACTTTTCGAGAAGGACGCGTTCTACCGGTATCTGTCCTCTTTCGATGCACAGCAGCTGCGTTCGGCTTTTCTCGAGTTGTTCAAGGTGCTCGATACGCCGGTTCCTGACCGCGATCCGTACCTGTCGGATCGTCTGCGGGCTTTCCCCTATGTCAACGGTGGCCTGTTCAAGGGGAGTGTGGAAATACCGAATTTCACTGAATCGATCCGCTCTTTGCTGTTGGACGAAGTAGCGCAGGATACAGATTGGTCGCAGATTTCACCGACCATTTTCGGTGGGGTTTTTGAATCGACCTTGAACCCTGAAACTCGTCGTTCCGGCGGTATGCACTACACCAGTCCGGAAAACATCCACAAGGTCATTGATCCTCTGTTCCTTGACGATCTTCGCAGCGAGCTCGACACGGTTCTGACTGCAGATGGGCTTACTGAGCGTCAACGAGACAACAGGCTGCGCAAGTTCCACGAGAAACTGGGTTCGTTGACTTTCTTTGATCCAGCGTGCGGCAGCGGCAACTTTCTGACGGAAACCTACATTGAGCTGCGGCGCCTGGAGAACGTCGTTATAGGCGAGCTGCTTCGTAACCAGACGATGCTCGACTTCGAGGAGGTTGGAGACAGTCCGGTCAAAGTGTCGCTGCACCAGTTTTACGGGATTGAGATCAACGACTTCGCGGTGTCTGTTGCGCGCACGGCCCTGTGGATTGCGCAGCTGCAGGCAAACATTGAGTCCGAGACAATCATTTTGCGTGAGATCGACGACCTCCCGTTGCGCGATTCGGCGTCCATTCACGAAGGCAATGCGCTGACTATGGACTGGCAGAGCGTTCTGCCTGCTCAGCGATGCAGCTTTGTGATGGGGAATCCGCCTTTCATCGGCTACTCGAACAAGTCTGCTCAGCAGCGAGCAGATATGGAGCTGGTCTTTGACGGCATGAAGCAGCACGGTTTGCTGGATTATGTCGCTGGTTGGTACCGCAAAGCGGCGGATTACATGGAGGGGACCTCGATCGAGGCTGCCTTTGTTTCCACGAATTCGATCTGTCAGGGTCAGCAGGTGGCGCCATTGTGGCGACCGCTCTTCGAACGCGGAATCACCATCAACTTTGCGCATCGATCATTTGTGTGGGGTAACGAGGCGAGTGATCAGGCGCACGTCCATGTCGTCATCGTCGGCTTCAGCTATGTTGCGCGGAAAAAGAAGGTGCTTTTTGACGTTCAGGAAATTGACGAGGGTGTCTCGCAATCGGTTGACAATATCAATGGGTATCTTGTTGATGCTGCGAATGTCTTTATCGAACGTCGCAGCAAGCCACTGTGCGACGTGCCTCCCATGAGTGCTGGAGGAAAACCCACTGAGAACGGAAACCTCCTGATGTGGGAGCATGAAAAAGACGAGTTGCTGAAAGTTGAACCGGCGGCTGAAAAATGGATACGCCGCTTCTCAATGGGCGAAGAATTCATCAAAGGTAAGAAACGATACTGTTTGTGGCTTGTTGACTGCACGCCACAGGAATTGCGTGCGATGCCGCATGTTCTTGAACGAGTACGCAAAGTGAAAGAATTTAGAGAAAATTCGACAAAGGCCGCCACTCGGAAGAAAGCGGAAACTCCGTGGCTTTTTGATGAAGTGAGACCGCCGAAGGGGGACCGATACATTGGCGTTCCTAAGGTTTCCTCTGAGCGCAGAGAGTACATTCCTATTGGTTTTGTGCGCGACGGCATGATTCCTGGGGACAAACTGTATTTTATCGCCGATGCGTCAATCTATGATTTTGGCATTTTTACCTCTCAATTCCACAATGCCTGGATGCGAACAGTGGCAGGTCGTCTTGAAATGCGCTACAGCTACGCCAATACCATCGTGTACAACAATTTTGTGTGGCCGAAGGCTAATGATGCGCAGCGTGCACTCGTCGAGCAAAAGGCGCAGGCGGTTCTTGATGCGCGGGATCAATACCAGGGTGCAGCATTGGCTGACCTGTACGATCCAGACAATGCGTGGCTGTACCCGGCGCTGACCCGCGCCCATCACGAACTTGATGCTGCGGTTGAAGCTGCGTATGGTGTCGACTTTGACGGTGACGAGCAGAAAATCGTCGCGCACTTGTTCGACCTGTACACACAGGCGACTGCGTAGGTGATCGCGGGCCCACGCTCTGGCCCAGCGCTCGCTCCGTTATCCGTAAGCCATCCGAACACATCATCAGCTGCAAGCAGATCCGAGATGGAAGGAGCAAGCTGTGGACATTATCCTTTCAGCCGCACTGGTATTCGTGTCGACATCAATCGACTACCTGTTCATTTTGACCATCCTGTTCGCCACCCAGGGAAAACAGCACCGCAAATCAGTTTATTTCGGGCAGTACCTAGGCACCGGAATCCTCGTGGCAGTCAGCCTTGTTGCGGCTAGCTTTCTCAACTTCATCCCACAAGAATGGATGATCGGCCTGCTGGGCCTCATTCCGATCGCACTTGGCATACGAGCGGTTCTGGTCGATGAGGACGTTGACGAGGACGAGATAGAAGAACAACTGAGCAAGAAAGGCTCGACAATCCTCGCTTTCGCCGGTCTCACACTCGCAATGGGCGGAGACAACGTCGGAATCTACGTCCCCTATTTCACGGGGAAAACCGTCGTCCAGATTCTGATTATCGTTGCAGTCTTCGCTCTGGGGATTCTGGGGCTATGCGTGCTGTCGCAGCGCCTGGCTTCCGTACCGGCTATCGGCGAGACCGTCGAAAAATACGAGAGAATCATTGTGCCGATCGTATTCATCGGACTCGGCATCTACATCCTCGTTGAAAACGGGACCTTCACGTATTTATGGACCCTTAACGCGTTATCCCCCATAATTCCTGGCACGATCTGACCTCAGCCGATAACTCTTCACCTGGCGAGCAAGACGAAAACACTATTGATTCGATAATGGCGTCTTCTCAGATGAGACCATGCAGTGAGGTGTGCGCGGATGGCGACGATAGAAACAGCCAGCGAACACGGCAGCAGTCCCTCTTGCCTTCTTACAGGAGCCGGTTGGGTGGCTCTTTGTTCACGGCGCGCAGAACACGTGCGGTAGCCGGTTTTTCTGTATCACTGAAGCGTCCTCGATTCTGTTCCGCTTCATTTACGGGGTCAGCCTGGCTGCCCAGGCTTGATTGTCGCTGGTCATGACCTCCATGGGCGTGCTGCAGTCGACGGATTCGTGGAGCCGTACGTGATTCCACCAGTTCACCCATTCGAACCTGGCGATCTCGACTTCGAGTGCCTCAGCCCTCAGGCGGGTATGAATGATCTCGGTCCTGTGTCGAGCCACAAGACTCCTTCTAGTCTTTGTCCTCATGCAGGTTCGGAACCCACACACAAGCCATCAGACACTCGCGTGAATGCTACTGCCCGGAAGAGCTGTGGCACTCCAGCAGGAATGCCGCCGTCAGTCAACCAGAAGGATCACACACCCCAGCGAAACAGCCGCGATCAACGCACTGAGGATCACGCCGAGCACAAGCGCACGCCCGCCTGACTGAATCACGTTCCGCAGGTTCACACCCGCACCCATCGCGCCCATCGCCACTGTCAGCAACAACGTGGCCATCGTGCCGCCCAGGGTGCTGAAAACGCTGCTCGCAGCGGGTACGCCTGTAAACAGGGAGGCCACGACGACGGCGATGAGGAATCCGACGACGAACCCTGGAACCAGAGGCGGGCGCGTGCTCGAGCTTGCCTTGTGCGCATGCTCATGGCGCACCTCCACCACGCGGCGCTCCACAATGCCCACCACTGCGACCACGACTGCCAGGCATACCACGCGGCCAAGCTTGGCGGCCGTTGCCAGGTCAGAAACGGAAGGGTCGTAAATATTCGCAGCCGCGACAACTTGGCCGACCTCGTGAATGGAAGCCCCCAGCCACACGGCGGCCTGCGTGGGCGTCAGGTTCAGCGCGTGGGCAGCCGTCGGCAAAGCGACGAGGGCGACTGTTCCGAAAACCGTTACACATGCAATGGCGGTGGCCACGGCATCATCGGCGTCCTCGTGACTGCGCGCAGAAACAACGGGGGAGATGCCGGCAACTGCGGAGGCTCCACAGATTGCGGTGCCCGATGTTGTCAGAATGCCGGTCGCATGGCTGACATGCATGAAGTAGGTCAGCAGATACCCCGCCACCATTGTCACCGCGACGGCACAGATGATCGTGGCAATTGTTCCGGCCCCCAGAGCCGCGATGGCGGGTAGTGAGAGGCGGAAGCCCAGCAGCACCACTCCGGCGCGCAGAACAGTCTTGGCTGAAAAGGCAATGCCCGGCTCGCAGATCGATGGAATCAGTTTCGTGTTGCGCACGGCAACACCGAGAAGGATCGCCACCAGCATCGAAGACAGCAACGGCACGAACAGGTTGATCAGCCAGGCAATACCTGCGACTGCACAGGCGTATAGCACGCCAGGCAGCAGGCGCGTGAAGTGAGTCCAAAAATTCACCATCCACGTATATCACACGCCCTGCAGAGAATGACGGAGCTTTTTTCGCTGAGCCCTTGCGACGTACCATTGGGGCATTGGAGTACACGCGAAGCGGAGAACGCAATGGAGAATACGGCCCAGATGCCATACGATGATGAGCCTGCTCAAGGTCGCCCGGAGACCAGGAAATCCTTGCGAGACTTTTTTACTCGCGCAAGACCCGCTTCGTCTTACGTGCGTTGGAAGTGATAGTTGTCGTAGCTGCAGTGTGCGTGCTGATCTCGACATTTTTTATTTCAGTTCTGCAAATACGTGGCACATCGATGGAGCCGACGTTTATCCAGCGGACGAAGCGGCCGAAGAACCCATTGCCACATATGGAAATGCTGCAGACGGCAACCTCGTCATCGAAGCCTCCAATACGACTGGAATATTCCGCGATCTCACGCAGATTCCGGACGGAGATGCCCTTTGCTTTACAGACGTCACTGGAGCGGTCTACAGCTACCACGTCCTGACAGTGGAAACGATTGAGAACGACGATGTCAGCGCTCTGCGTGAGCGCAGTGACGAATGGGACCTCACGCTGGCGGCGCCATCGTTTTCTGGTCAGCAGAAAACCCTTCTGCGTTGCGCAGCCGATTCTTAAAATGCCTCAGTAACTGACACAAATCGGATATTTGGCCCTGCTATCGTCGAGGCTTGTATTGCGAGGACGCCGAGCGGACAGATATTCTGCGGGCAGACATGCTGCAAGCACCCCGCACGTTCACCGAAGGAAGAGTGCCATGGAAATTTCGCCGTTTGTTCGCAACCTGCCCAAAGTCGAGCTGCACCTGCATATCGAGGGCACGCTCGAACCCGAACTCAAATTCGCACTGGCCGAGCGCAACGGAATCACCCTGAAAGAATCCACGCCAGACGAAGTGAGGCAGTCCTACGCCTTTACCGACCTGGCCTCATTCCTCGCCTCCTACTACGACGGCATGAACGTGCTGCGCACCAGTGAAGACTTCTACGACCTCGCCCTGGCATACCTGACAAAAGCCGCCGAACAGAACGTGCGTTACGTGGAAATGTTCTTCGACCCGCAGGCGCATACCTGCCGCGGCATCGACTTCCACACCGTCATCAGCGGGCTGCACCGCGCCCAGCTCGAAGCAGAGTCCACCCTGGGCATCCAATCCGCGCTCATCATGTGCTTCCTGCGCGACTTCCAGGCCGAATACGCGATGGCAACACTGCTCGAAGCCCTGCCATACAAGGACTGGATCATCGGCGTGGGGCTGGACTCAGATGAAACGGGAAATGCGCCAGACAAGTTCACCGAGGTGTTCGCCCGCGCGCGTCGCGAAGGCTTCCTGCTCACCATGCACGCCGACGTGGATATCGCCCACTCCATTGATCACATCCGCCAGCTTATCGACACCATCAAGGTTGACCGCATCGACCACGGAACGAACGTTATCGAAGACCCGGGACTCGTGCAGTATCTGGTGGACAGCAACATCGGCCTGACATGCTGCCCTGTGTCGAATACGTGGGTATCCGACGGCTCCAAAGTCCCGCTGATCAAGGAACTGGCCGACAGGGGTGTCAAGGTCACTGTCAACTCAGATGACCCCGCCTACTTCGGCGGCTACATTGCGGAAAACTTCCAGCTCCTGGCTAACGAGTCCGAGGTCGACCACGCGTTCCTTGCCCAGCTCAGCCTCAACGCAGTAGACATTTCGTGGGCTGCGCCCAGTCTTAAAGAAAAGCTGCGCGCACAGATCAACGCCGCACTGCAGTAATCATTGGTGCCTCGTGAGTGGTGGCGCCGCCCTCGTCAATGAGGAACGAGGGTGAGCGGGCCACAGCACACGGCACAAGCTGAACCGAGCGCGGGCAGATTTTGTCATTATGACTGGTGAGGGTGAATAATAATCGCTGAGCACGTGACATCACGTGCCCCGCAAGATTCGCAGCGAGGCTGGAGGCTACTGAGCATTCGCTGCGTAGTGGTCACCGGATCGCAGTGAACCTTCGCGCCTGGAAACAGCCTAAATGTGAGGGTACATGTTGACCACAAAACCAGAGCAGCGTAACTACAAGGTTGCGGCGCTCGTCGGACTGATTGCCGGCCTCTTCTCCGCCATCGTGAAATTCGGCTGGGAAGTTCCGTTCCCACCACGCACACCTGAACGCAATGCAACCAATCCTCCGCAATCCACACTCGAAATGCTCGGAATGTCACCCGACATGTCCCACACGTCGGTGATCTATAACGGCAACGAGCTTCCGATCTACTCCTTCATCATTCACTTCTCGTTCGCGATCTTCTTCGCACTGCTGTACTGCCTGCTCGCTGAGGTCTGCAAGCAGGTCACTCTGTGGCAGGGCGCAGCATTCGGCATCGTCGTGTACGTCGTTTTCCATGTCATTTTGATGCCCGCCATCGGCATTGTGCCCGCCCCGTGGGAGCAGCCCTTCGCTGAGCACTTCTCAGAGTTCTTCGGGCACATCGTGTGGATGTGGTCCATTGAAATCGTGCGCCGCGATCTGCGTAACCGCATCACGCACCAGCCGGATCCTGAACTGGAGACCGTTGCCGCAAAATAACGCTCGCGAGGGGCGAGGTGATGCTCGCGCGGCTTGCGCCGGCAGCGGCAGTGCTTCCGGACAGGCACGTGACCTGATAAACGTGGGGCCCGCAGTCTACTGACTGCAGGCCCCACGACACTTTCAGCAGGCACACGCCCAGTCGAACCTCAATGGGCCACCCGGCGCGACCTTATTGGGAAAGTGAGAAGTGAACTCACTCGCCCTTGTCGCCGCTAAGTGCGTCCTTTGCGCGATCGGCCAGAGCGCGAGCGCCAGCAGCGGCATCCTCGGCAGCTCCCTTGATCTTTTCGGAGGCGTTTTCCAGAACGTCCTTGGCCTTGCCTTCGGCGTTCTGAACCTTGCCTTCAGCCTCGAGATCCTTGTCGCCGCTGACATCTCCAGCAGTTTCCTTGACCTTACCGGCAGCCTTGTCGAAAGTGTTCTCCAGATCTGACATAGCGAACCTCCTTTGTTATGTGAATTGGTACACGTTTACTTTCTCATTACCAGGCCTCGTGCGCAAGAGAAAAGAGGCAGATTCTCCCATGCGCGTAATTTCGAGGTCGAATAGCGATATGAACGCTCACATCTGCGTCATTTCGTGAGATACTACTGATACGGGAACGCTCGACCTGCACCGTGCACCATCCGGTATTGTGTCTCGCGCGTTCCTGATTTCATGCACATTGCGTCGCGTCATCTGTTCACAGAAAGGACTGTGGTTGTGATAGCGCATCACTCTGCTCGACCTCCCTCGATGATGGATGTGGCGGCAGCGGCAGGGGTGTCGCATCAGACCGTCTCCCGAGTCCTCAATGCCAGTGGAAAAGTCGCACCAGATACACGTCAGCGGGTTCTCGATGCCATTGAACAGTTGGGATACCGCCGCAATTCTGTGGCTCGCGCACTCGTGACACGCCGCTCCGGAACCCTCGGCCTGATCACCACCACATCAACGCACTACGGCCCGACGTCCATGCTGGTGTCCATTGAGCTCGCCGCCAGCCGGGCCGGCTATTTCATCGCCGTGGCGCCGATTGATTCGTGTACACCTGACACGCTGGGCGACGCGATCGACCACATGCTCGGCCTGGCAGTTGAAGGCATCGTTATTTTGGCTCCCATCGAAGACATTGCGGAGGATCTGGGAACGATCCGCGTGTCTGTCCCCGTGGTGGCAGTGACGTCGGCCAGCACAGCAGAATCTCTGGGCGTCGTACCGGTCGCGGTTGACCAGTATGAGGGGGCACGCCTGGCGGTTGAGCATCTGGTCAGCCACGGGCACACGGCGATCACCCACCTGGCAGGCCCGTCCGACTGGTTCGAAGCTCAGGGGCGCGAAAAGGCTTATCGTGACGTGATGGCTCGCCACGGGCTAACGCCCTGTGTCTATTCCACGCGAGGGTGGGAAGCTTCCGTCGGATTCGAGGTTGGCACAGCGATCGCGAACGGCACCTTACCCACCGCTATTTTTGCGGCAAATGACCCGCTTGCGCTGGGCCTGATCAACGCGTTCACCAGTGCGGGCATAACGGTGCCGGGTGACGTGTCGGTGGTCGGGTTCGATGATGAGCCGGGCGCGCGCTACTTCATGCCGCCGCTGACCACAGTGCGCCAGGATTTTCGCGGGCTGGGAGAGGCGGTCGTCACCGTCATGATGCACGCGTTGGAAGGCCGGGCCCCAGATGCTCCCACGCTGCTCACTCCTGAGTTGGTCGTGCGCGCCTCCACCGCCGCCCCGCCTCTTTCTGCGCATTGACGAGGGGGACGAGGCGCACTTCGTCGCGTGGCATCTGGAAAATTGATTGCGTGAAAACGGTTCCATTCCTGGACACAGTGTGTTAACGTTAACCTCACTG
Source organism: Schaalia radingae (assembly GCF_900106055.1). Lineage (NCBI taxonomy): Bacteria > Bacillati > Actinomycetota > Actinomycetes > Actinomycetales > Actinomycetaceae > Schaalia > Schaalia radingae. Next base: position 546,788 of record NZ_LT629792.1, read on the forward strand.
GATCAAACAAAGCAGAAACGGCGTGGTGGCATGCTGGGGAGGACATCGAAGCCGATGTCTGATCAACGCATGATCAGGTGGGCGAGTCGCCCTCGGCGCTCACACTACGACCGAGACGAATGCTGATGTGGAGGACTCAATGGACGTGCGAAACCCGGACACGTGGAGCGCTGAACTGACCAGCCGTGTAGCCAGGACGCGTGCCCTCGTCGCTGAACTTCATGCGGAACTGCCCAAATGGGGGCTGATCGTGTGGACGGCAGGAAACGTGTCGCAGCGAATCAGAGGAGAAGCCGAAGACGGCTCCCAGGACCTGCTCGTCATCAAGCCGTCGGGAGTGTCCTATGACGAGCTGGACGCCGACGCGATGGTGGTGTGTGACCTGGAAGGAAACCTGATCCTGGGTGAAGGATCCCCCTCGTCCGATACGGCAGCTCACGCCTATGTCTACCGGCACATGCCTGAAGTAGGCGGCGTCGTGCATACCCATTCCACCTACGCGACCGCGTGGGCAGCGCGCGGCGAAGAAATACCGTGCGTGCTGACCATGATGGGCGACGAATTCGGCGGCCCCGTTCCTGTTGGTCCGTTCGCATTAATCGGAGATGACTCCATCGGGCGCGGAATTGTGGATACCTTGAAGGATTCTCGCAGCCCGGCAGTGCTGATGCAGAACCACGGGCCCTTCACGATCGGCAAAGATGGGCGCGCCGCAGTCAAAGCCGCAGCGATGGTTGAAGAAGTGGCGCGAACCGTCCACATTGCCAGACAGCTGGGCGAGCCGATTTCGATCCCTCAGGACAGAATCGACAGTCTCTACGCGCGCTATCAAAACGTGTATGGGCAGCACAGCAAGTAGCAAGGTCGGCCAGCCACACGCGCAGACACTGACCACAACACCACGAAACTAAGGAACAATACTCATGACGAGTTTCTATGACTCACGCGAAGTCTGGTTCTTCACCGGAAGCCAGGACCTTTATGGAGAAGACACCCTCAAGCAGGTAGCCGACCAGTCGCAACAGGTCGTGACGCTGCTGAACGAATCCGGGCTGATGCCTGCACCAATTGTGTGGAAGCCGGTGCTCAAGGATTCCGACTCGATTCGTCGCGCCATGCTGGACGCCTCCGGTGATGACTCGGTGCTCGGTGTCATCACGTGGATGCACACGTTCTCACCGGCAAAAATGTGGATCCGCGGCCTCGAAGTCCTCACGAAGCCAATGCTGCATCTGGCCACCCAGGCCGACGTGGAGATCCCCTGGGACAGCATCGACATGGACTTCATGAACCTCAACCAGGCAGCTCACGGAGACCGTGAATACGGCTACATCCTGGCGCGCCTGGGCGTCGCACACGCCACCGTCGTGGGCCACGCATCCAACCCGAACGTCGCCCGAAAAGTCTCACGCTGGATCCGTGCCGCAGCAGGGTGGGCTGCCGCTCACGAGCTGCGCGTTGTGCGCTTCGGTGACAACATGCGCAACGTCGCGGTGACCGAAGGGGATAAGACCGAGGCTGAGCGCCGACTGGGAGTATCTGTGAACACGTGGGGAGTCAACGATCTTGTCGAAGCAGTGGAAGCGGTCAGTGACGCTGACATCGACACCCTCCTTGACGAGTACGACGAACTGTATGACATCGCACCTGAACTGAAGAAAGACGGTGAACGCCACGACTCATTGCGGTATGCCGCCCGTCAGGAAATTGCGATGCGCTCATTCCTTGAAGCGCGCGGAGCCTGCGCATTTACCACGAACTTCGAAGACCTTGGAGCCCTTCGGCAGCTGCCCGGTCTGGCCGTGCAACGCCTGACAGCCGACGGGTATGGATTCGGTGCCGAGGGCGACTGGAAAACAGCTGTCCTTGTGCGCATCGCCAAAGTGATGGGTGAAGGTCTGCCGGGCGGTGCCTCCTTGATGGAGGACTACACCTATAACCTTGTCCAAGGCGAAGAAATGATCCTGGGTGCGCACATGCTGGAAGTGTGCCCGTCGTTGACTCAGTCGCGCCCGCGCCTCGAAATACACCCACTCAGCATCGGGGATCGTGAAGACCCTGTGCGCCTCGTGTTCAATGCTGATGCGCGGCCAGGAGTCGTGGTGTCACTGGCCGATATGCGTGACCGCTTCCGCCTCACTGCCAATGCTGTTGACGTCATCGAGCCGCCGCATGACATGCCGAAGTTGCCGGTTGCCCGGGCAATGTGGAAGCCGAAGCCTGACCTGTACACTTCGGTTGAAGCATGGCTCACTGCCGGCGGAGCGCACCACACGGCGATGTCCACGCAGATTGACGTCGAGACGTGGCAGATGTTCGCTGTTATGGCTCAGATGGAATTGCTTGTCATCGACGAGGACACGACGGCACGTTCCTTCGCCGATCACGTGCGCTGGAATCAGGTCTATTACCGACTGGCGGAAGGCCTCTAAAGCGCGCTGCCGGGGCACCCTCTGCAGGTTTACGCCGAGTGACGAGGGTGCCCGGACGAGTGCTTGAGGGTGCCAAAACGCCTCCGCTGCGCCGTTTAAAAGCCAAAAGCGGCGCAAAAAACTGAGATTCGCCACGAAAATCGCCAAAAAGTGGTGTTGAACCTGACAAAAGGCCGTTGGACTGTTTAGGGTTTTCTCAGTGGTCATGTCCAGTGACCCCCAATGAACTGCAAGAGGAGATATATACATGTCTGTCAACCGTACCGAACTGGTTGCCGCCATTGCTGAGCGCGCCAACCTCACCAAGGTCCAAGCCGATGCCGCACTGGCAGCATTCCAGGACGTTCTGATCGACTCACTGTCCAAGGGTGAGCCGGTCAAGGTCACCGGCCTCATGTCAGTGGAACGCGTTGAGCGCGCCGCCCGCACCGGCCGCAACCCCCGCACGGGTGAAGAAATCCAGATCCCCGCTGGCTACGGCGTGAAGATCTCGGCCGGTTCGACCCTGAAGAAGGCTGTTTCGAACAAGTGAAGATGATGCCACGTTGACGGTGGCATGATCGGCAACACTGTTGCCACTTCATACGAGTGTGGGGCAGGTATCGCACGCGATACCTGCCCCACACTCGTCTCAGCGTCTGTCGCTGTGCTGTTGGCGCCCTATTCGTCTGCGCGCCGCGCAGCATCTCCCGGCCGCACCGGCACGATTGAGGCGCGTGATCCGGCATCAGGATATGCGCGCCTGTAATCCTCCAGCCAGGCGTTCGCGAAATCGTCAACACCGCTGCGCTCCACGAGCGCCCACACTGACCCGCCAAAGCCGGCACCGAATGCCGACGCCGCCGGCGCACCCAGTTCGCGGGCACGGCGCTGCAGATCATTCGTCTGAGGAACCTGATTGCCCAGATTCTCATCCGCATTGCGATGCGACTCATCAGCGGCAGCGCCAAACGCATCGATATCGCCGGCATCCAGCGCATCGAGTGCCTGCGGCACCAGAACGGTCGATTCACGGATGAACGCATCCAGTCGCGTGAGCAGGTCCGGCTCGTCAGCAAGCATGCGGCGCATCTGCTCCACCGCATCTCCGGAGGACGCCAACGCATCAGCCAGGCTGGCATCTGCGCGCCCGGTCGCCTTGTTCCACTGCGTCACAATTGCCGCAATCCGAGCCGACAGCGCGTTGTACGAATCGCGCGCACTGCCCGTCTTTTCCGCCAGGACACCGCTGACCGCCACGACGAACGTCCACGTGTCGTCGAGTGCCACCGAGCGGTGCTCCTGGATCGGGCAAAACGAAAACTCAGTGAGCCGACCGTCGTGGCAACACATCATGGCGGTGTGATCCTGCGAGCCACCGAAAGTGCCCACGCCACGCACACCCTCCAACGACCCGAACGATAAACCGTTCTCGCAGCACGAGTAGTATCCGGCCTCATCGGCGCGCGAGTGAATGTTCGCCTTCCACTCCTCACGCTCACGCAGATCGTTGTGATCAATCAAAGCCAGCGCCGACGCCACGACCAGCGCAGACGACGAACTCATTCCGGAGGCCAACGGCAAATCGGAATCAAAGCTCAGGTGCGCAGGTTTGAGCTGGCCGAAATTGAGTGTCAGGCGATCCACCACCGCCTGAACGTAGTGACCCCAGTGGCCGGCAGGAAGAGTGCTCGCCGCACCTGCACCAACCTCAACGCGATCCGGCAGTGCGGTCGTCTGAGCTGAAATGCCACCGTCCGGCAAGTCCCCCTCGTCCAACGTGACGCGAATGCCGCGATCGACTGCCGCGACGATGGAATGGCCACCGGCGTAATCCGTGTGCTTGCCGAACACTTCCAGTCGGCCGGGAACAAACCAGGAAGTCACAGGCGGACCTCGTGATTCTCCAGCGCTGCCGCCACCGAAGCGATATCGCCGCGATTCGACATATCCAGTACGCCCTCATCACAGCGGATCACCGCGTAAGAATCACCATCGGCAATGGCTTGACGTACAGCATCGGTGATCTCATACTCACCGCGAGCAGACGGCTTGATCGTGCGGGCTGCCTCGAAGATGGCCGGCGAACACTTCCAGCAGTTCATCGAAATCAACGCACCCTCACCCAGGCGCTCAATCGTGGCGGCATCGGGCTTTTCCACCAGCTCATCGAGGTTGCCGTCCGCATCGGCCGTGGCCAGCGCGAAAGCCGCAATACGGTCAGCCGCAATGTTCGAACGCTCCACCATCGCCTCGCGCGTGAAACCGGCAAGACCCGACCCGTCGACCTGTGCGAGCTGGAGCAGAGCATCAACGGGATAGAAGTTATCCGAGTTGAGCACCAGGATCGGCTCACCGGCCGCGAAATCCTCAGCAGAAAGCACCGCGTTCGCCGTGCCGAGCGGTTTGTCCTGGATCGCGTAGCTGACGGTGATGCGCTGCTTGTCCACCGAATCGTAGTAGTCGCGAATCATGTCGTGCTCAGGGCCGATCACCAGGCAAATATCAGTGAAACCGGCGTCGGCCAGGGCGCTCATGACGTGGTCGAGGAAAGGACGCCCCACCGAAATCATGGCTTTGACACCGGAATCAGCTGCGCGCTTTTGCTCAGCAGACAGCTGCGTGTCCCCAGAATCCTTGCGCATGCGCGAACCGAGGCCGCGCGCCAAAATAACCGCTTTGTGATGTGCCTGTGCCATGTCATCCTCCTGTGGACGTTGAGGCGTGATCAAACCTTCCAGCAAAGTGCCGGTTCCAGTGTAGTGGGATCGCAGAAGGTAGCGCAGGACTGCCTCGGCAATGATGCGTGGAAAAACGAAGGTGGGCAAGATTCATTGAAGTGTCAAGACGAGGAGGGTAGACTGTGTCACTCACTGACAATGATGGAACGACCGCAGGGCGGCCATCGAATTGACGAGGGTGTCCCTGCAGCGTCTGTCCGTTCAATTCAAGAGGACATGATGTCACGAATTCATTTCGGTACAGGTGGCTGGCGCGCGATTATCGGCGACGAATTCACACGCCACAACGTTCGCCTCCTGTGTGCAGCGCTGGCAAGCCGCATTAAAGACGAAAACAACGCAGAAAAAGGCCTGGTCATCGGCTACGACAGGCGATTCCTGTCGGATCTGGCCGCCACGTGGGCAGCAGAAGTATTTGCCGGTGAAGGAATCACCTGCCAGGTCATCCGCATCACGCAGGCCCCCACACCCATGATCATGTGGACGGTCAAGAATCAGGGACTGCCCTACGGCATGGCGATCACCGCCTCCCACAACCCCGCCATCTACAACGGCATCAAGGTCTTTACCGAGGGTGGCAAGGATGCCAACGAAGATGTCACCGCTGACATCGAACGCCGCATGGAAGCCATTGAAGGCGCAGGGGAAGAACAGATCCCCTCGGTCACCTACCAGGCTGGGCTGGACAGTGGCGCCATCACTGAAATCAACCCCTTCAACGGATATATCGACTCGATTTGCGAACAGATCGATATGCAGGCGATCCGTGAAGCGAACCTGCATATCGCCCTCGACCCTATGTATGGCGTCTCGCGCACCTCGCTGCAGACGATTCTGATGACCGCGCGCTGCGAAGTGGACACGATCCATGACCGCCACGACACACTGTTCGGCGGACGCATGCCGGCGCCGACGAAAGCCACGCTGGACGCTCTGACACAGTACGTGCTGGACAACAACTGTGCGCTGGGACTGGCTACCGACGGCGACGCCGACCGTATCGGCGTAATCGATGACCAGGGTGAATTCCTGCACCCGAACCAGCTGCTCGTCCTGCTGTACTACTACCTGCTCAAATACAAGGGGTGGAAAGGCCCGGTGGTGCGTAACGTCGCCACAACCTCACTGCTGGACGAAGTGGCCGAAAAATTCGGTGAGACCTGCTACGAGGTGCCCGTCGGATTCAAATGGGTGTCCTCGAAGATGCTGGAAACAGATGCGATCCTGGGTGGTGAATCCTCCGGCGGCATCACCGTGCGTGGACACATCCACGGCAAGGACGGCATCTATGCGGCCGCACTGCTGGTCGAGATGATCGCCGTGATCGGCAAGCCCATGAGCCAGATCTACCACGAAATCACCGGACAGTTCCCGCCGCACTACATGGCGGAAACCGACTTTGCATTCGCACCCGAACGCAAGCTCGAAATCCTCAAGACACTGATGGAAGACAAGAAACTGCCTGAATTCACCAGGCCAGTTGAGTCAGTGTCCTACAAGGACGGCTGCAAGGTCTACTTCGACCAGGGGTGGATCATCGCTCGCTTCTCCGGCACCGAGCCGCTGCTGCGTATCTTCTGCGAGATGCCGACCAGGGAAGAAGCCGAAGCCACGTGCGAGCAGCTGCGTGAATTCCTCCACCTGTGACATTCGAACCACGTCACGGCCCCGGGCCCATTGGCACAGGCCGGGACGTGGGCGAACTTCTACAATGAGGGGTGACCCATTCGTCAGGGCGTTGCGTCGCCCTCGTCAATGACACACAACTACGAAGGAGTTGGAATGCTGATCCACGTCGCCTCGAGCGAGGAAGAAATCGGATCCCTGGGTGCAGACCTGATCGAAAAACTGTACGCAGACAAGCCCACCGCAGTGCTGGGCACTGCGACAGGATCATCACCCGTGCCGCTGTACCGCGAACTCGTCGCGCGTCACCAGACGGGCACACTCTCATTCGCCAAGGGACAGTTCTTCCAGCTTGATGAGTACGTCGGAGTTCCGCGCGAACACCCGCAGTCCTACTGGCGTTTCCTGTGCGAGAACATCGTCGACCACATCGACCTGCCCAAAGGCGGCCTCAATGTACCTGACGAACGCGACGGCAACACCCTGGATGAAGCCGCTGCAGCATACGATGCGCGGATCCGCGAAGCAGGAGGCGTTGACCTGCAGATCCTGGGAATCGGATCAGACGGACACATCGGATTCAACGAACCCGGCGGATCCCTCTCATCACGCACTCACTCGGGCGCACTGTCACGCCAGACCCGTCAGGACAACGCACGTTTCTTCGACGGCGACCTGGAGCAGGTGCCCACCCACTGCATCACGCAGGGACTGGGAACGATTATGGAGGCCCGTCAGCTGCTTATGATCGCCACAGGTGAAAACAAGGCCGAGGCTGTGAAGGAACTGATCGAAGGCGGCGTGTCAGCGCGCTGGCCTGCCACCATTATCCAGTTCCACCCCGCAGTGACTGTGCTGCTGGACGAAGCGGCAGCCTCTCAGTTGGAGATGGTGGAACTGTACGAAGCGGAGTGGGCATCGCGCCACTGACCTGCTTCACAGCTGCCGTACCATGATCGCGGCGGCGAGACTTTTCACACTCAGGCTCTCGGCCCGAATCAGGTCGAGGGCCTGAGCCGTCCCACTTACAATGAAGGTATGTGTGACGTCGAAGCAGTGGCCGAAACAGTGACAGACCCAGGCGAACCCGTAAGCCCGGCAGATCCTGGCAGTCCTGCCGGCGGTGGTGCAGGTCCGTCGACCAGCACCGGCCTGTTGGAACGCACCGAGGTCAAAGAGAAGGAAAAAGACCCCGGTGATGGCGATCGGTTCGCACACTTTGTGCGAAAGGACCGCGTATCCTCCTCGCTGATTACCGGACAGCCGGTGGTGGCACTGTGCGGGAAAGTGTGGATCCCCTCGCGTGAGGCCTCACAGTACCCGGTGTGCCCGACCTGCAGGAAGCTGCGCGATCAAATGGGCAAGAACGGCGGAAACTGGCCATTTTCAAACGGAGGGCGGGGCGGTTCCGGCAAGTGAAAGACCAGGGACATTCCTCCGCTTCACCATCGGTTTCCGCGGCGGCCCAACTTCCACCTGCTTTCCCGGCTCGCGCCGCGTGGGGCACCGCTGGAAGTCTGCGTGCCTGGCAGGCAGCCGCACTCGAGCAGTACCTGAACGCCCAACCTCGGGACTTCCTTGCTGTCGCCACACCCGGAGCCGGAAAAACGACATTCGCGCTGCGCGTAGCGGTCGAACTGATGGGCGCAGGTGTCGTCTCGAAAATCACCGTGGTCTGCCCGACCGAACACCTGAAAGCCCAGTGGGCCGACGCGGCGGCGCGCGTCGGTATCCACATTGATCCTGCTTTCTCAAACTCCCAGGGACGTGCAGGCTCGCACTTCGACGGCGTGGCGGTGACCTACGCTCAGGTCGCTGCAAACCCGCACGTCCACTCCTCACGTACCCGTGCATTTCGCACGCTGGTGATCTTGGATGAAATCCACCACGCCGGCGACGCGCTGTCATGGGGTGACGGCATCGGGGTCGCATTCGGGGAAGCAACCAGGCGCCTGTCCCTGACCGGCACCCCCTTCCGCTCGGACTCCTCTCCCATCCCGTTTGTGCGATACGTCGAGGGGAGTGACGGTATCCGCCGCTCACAGGCCGACTTCACCTACGGGTACGGAGATGCGCTGCATGACGGTGTCGTGCGACCGGTCCTGTTCATGTCCTATTCCGGTGACATGGCATGGCGCACCAGCGCCGGCGATGAGTACCACGCCCGACTGGGGGAGCATTCCACCAAGGACATCATGAAGCAGGCATGGCGCACCGCCTTGGATCCGAAAGGGGAGTGGATCTCCGCTGTCCTGCAGGCAGCCGATCAGCGCCTGTCACAGGTGCGGCGCGCAATTCCCGACGCTGGCGGACTGGTGATCGCCTCCGACCAGTCGGCGGCACGCGCCTACGCGCAGCGCCTGCGCGCCATCACAGGAAAGCCGGCCACTGTCGTGCTCTCCGATGATGCGGATGCCTCCGATCGTATCGATCACTTCCGCGAATCCACTGACCGATGGATGGTTGCTGTGCGCATGGTGTCTGAAGGGGTAGACGTGCCGCGACTGTCAGTCGGCGTGTACGCCACAAACACCTCGACCTCGCTGTTCTTCGCGCAGGCTGTCGGCCGTTTTGTTCGAGCCAGACGACGAGGCGAAACATCCACCGTCTTTATCCCTTCCGTAGTGCCGCTGCTGGATCTGGCAGGGCAGATGGAAGTGGAACGCGACCACGCCCTCGACAAACCGCATCACGGCCCTGATGACCCAACCGTGATGGACACCAGTGCGGAAGACCTGCTGATGGCACAGGCCAACAAGGTGGAAAATGCGAGTTCGGAACTGACCGGAACGTTCGAAGCACTCGGCGGGGATGCCGAGTTCGACGCAGTCTTGTTCGAAGGATCGTCGTGGGGATCAGGCGCTGAGGTCGGATCGATCGAGGAGCAGGAATACCTGGGGATTCCCGGTCTGCTCGATGCCGACCAGGTGACGACGCTGCTCAAAGCCAGGCAGGCGGAGCAGATCAAGACCCAGCGCCGTCAGAGCGATGCGAAGAACCTGCGCGACGCAAATGCAGGGATCTCGGATCACCGGGCACGCGCCGCGAAACGCAAGGAGCTGTCGCGTCTGGTCGGCCAGTGGTCGCGGCGCTCAGGCGATTCACATGCACTGATTCATTCGCAACTGCGTCAGCGTTGCGGCGGACCGGAGGTCGCGCGGGCAACCACCGCGCAGATTGACGCACGTATCGCTCTTTTGAGAGGCTGGTTCGTAGGGCGCGCATAAAGGTGCCCAGCGCTTTGGGACGACCCGGATGCGGTGATCACGTGGGGACGGCCCCAATTGAAAGGGGCTGCATCATGCATTGGCTCGTTCTTGTTCTCTCCGGCGTTTTTGAGGCAGTGTGGGCGACCGCGCTGTCCAAGTCTGAAGGGTTCACCAAGGTGGTGCCCATCATCGTGTTTATCCTCGGAGCAGCGATCTCGATGGGCGGCCTGGGGTGGGCGCTGAAAGAAATCCCCGTGGGCACCGGCTACGCGGTGTGGGTCGGGATTGGTGCAGGCACGACTGCGCTGTGGGCAATGCTCAGCGGTGCAGAACCCGTGCGCGTGGTCCGCATCCTGTTACTGTGCGGAATCATCGCGTGCGTCATCGGCCTCAAGCTCGTGTCCGGTGACGACGGTGTCGCTGCTGCTACGCCATCAGAGGGCGCAGGGGTGACGTCCACCACCGCCGGCGACAACTGAGATCAGTCCAGCTCCACGTAGCGCGTGGAGACTGCAGCTTCACCTTCAGACAGTCGCCACGCCTGGTAAGGCAGCTCGTTGCGTGATTTCAAGTGATGGTCGCGTGCCTGCTTGAGCGCATCGATGCTCCACAGTTCACTGCGAATCTCACCGTCGACAACCAGCGGGATCTGCAGAGGGCGCGCCTTCTGCTTCGTCAGCTCTTCTTCGGCAGCCTTCCGTGTCGAAGCCGTGACCAGGAGTTCCTCGTAGGCGTAGCCTTCCTCGTCGTAGAGGCGGCCGGCGTACTTGCGGCCACCGACCGTGCTCTTGGACTGCGATTTCTTGGCAACGGGCTGCATGACGCCGTCTGAATCTTCACGAGCCACCATCTTGTACACCAGCGCCGCGGTCGGAACCTTGGACCCGGTCACCAGGCGAGTGCCCACGCCGTAGGAGTCCACGGGTGCCGCGCCCAGGGCGGCTATCGCATACTCGTCGAGGTCGGACGTGACGGTGATCTTCGTGGATGTGGCGCCCAGTGAATCAAGCTGGCCGCGCACCGTGAACGCCTGCGCCACCAGGTCACCGGAATCGATGCGCACGCACCCGAGCTCCTGACCCACTGCGCGGGCAGCCTCAACAGCGTTGACGACCCCTTGCGGAATGTCATAGGTGTCAACCAGCAGCGTGGTCGAGGCGCCAAGCAGATCGATCTGCGCGTCGAAAGCTTCGCGCTCGCTGTCATGGAGCAGCGTGAACGCGTGAGCGGACGTGCCGATAGTCGGAATGCCGTAGCGGATACCTGCTTCCAGATCCGAGGTGCCGGCAAATCCGCCGATCACTGCGGAGCGGGCAGCTGAAACGGCGGCGCGTTCATGGGTGCGGCGCGCACCCATATCCAGGCAGGGACGGCCGTGAGCTGCGATCGTCATGCGGGATGCCGCAGATGCGATCGCACAGTCATGGTTGAGGACCGACAACAGCAGCGTTTCCAGCAGCACACATTCTGCGAAGGAGCCCTCCACGGTCAGCAGTGGCGATCCGGCGAAATAGCATTCGCCTTCCTGGTAGCCGTCGATCGTGCCGCCGAAACGGAAGTCTCTGAGATAATCCAGCGCGTCGTCGGACACGATTTTCTGATCGTGGAGCCAGTCGATTTGCTGGTCGGTGAATTCGAAACGCTCCAGCGCCTCGAGGATGCGGCCGGTGCCCGCAACGACACCGAAACGGCGGGTTGCTGGCAGGCGACGACCGAACAGTTCGAAGACCACTTTGCGGGACGCGGTTCCGCGCTTCATCGCAGCGTCCAGCATGGTCAGCTCATACATGTCTGTTAACAGAGCAGTTGAAGGTGAAGCAGGCATACCCTCAATCTACTCTCTTTTCACCGGAAAGACCGACTCGCCGGCAATCTGCTTGCCACTCAAAAGGCCAGTGGGAGCGCCATGAAATGAGTGTGAATGGCCAGAAGCGGCGCGCGCGAAAATGCACTGCGTCAAAACGGCACGGCTAAACCTGCGGGGCCATACGCTTAGGAGCATGAGCGGGAGGTCTATGACAACGTCGTTTCACGACCGTGCGGTTCCTGATCAGCCGCGCGAGGATGCCTCGTCATGCCCATTGGCACAGTGGCAAACCGTGGTGTGGGATGACGTGGTGAACCTGAACGACTACGTGGTAGAAGTGCTGATTCGACACTTCGGATACTCGCGTCACGCTGCCGACGAACTGACTGCGCAGATCCACACATTCGGCCGGGCCGTCGTGTCAACTGGAATCAGAGAACGCATGGAAGCTGATGTGCTGGCCATGCACGGATACGGCCTGCACGCCACGCTGGAGCAACTCACATGATCACTGCGTTCGCACTGCAGGAAGCCGGATACGTCTGCAACGTGTCGACGCAGTTCCTGCACCTGTTGCGCCAGCTCATTGAAGAAATACTGGTCGTCCTCGACGAGCCGGGCGAACTGTCCACCTTCGTGCTCGCCGCCACCGAAGTGGAAACCACGCGCGATGAGCCACACGACCCGGCACTGGGGAGCCTGCTCCCGCCCATGAGCGACGACCCACCGGAGGCGGCGAATCTGCGAGCCCTGACCGAAGATTTCCTGCGTGCGGAAAAAGCGGCGCGACTGCGGCGGATCCACACCGAACTCTCGTCTGCAATCGGCACAGACACGGTGGTGATAATGGTCACCCACCAGGAAGTGTGGGACTGGCTCGCTGCCCTCAATGACGTGCGACTGGCTCTGGCGGGTGAACTGGGTATTGACTCACGTGAAGCGGAGAATAAAGTCGCTGAGCTTGCGCACGCATGTGACCTGGAGCAGCCGCTCAGCGAGGCAACGATGAGTGCCGGAATGTACATGATGGTCACGTGGTGGCAGGATTCACTACTGACAGCGGTGCGCGAGGAGGCCTGGTCGCATTAGTCTCCAAACATGGACAGTGCTCCGATAGGGATCTTTGACTCAGGTTTAGGCGGCTTGACGGTCGCCCGCGCCGTCATGGACAAGCTCCCTCACGAACGCATCGTCTATCTGGGGGACACAGCCCACACGCCGTACGGTCCGCGCCCAATCGCACAGGTCCGCCAGCTCGCGTTGACCTGCCTGGATGAACTGGTCGAACGCGGCGTGAAAGCACTGGTCATCGCCTGCAATACGGCGACCGCAGCAGCGCTGTCAGATGCCCGTGAACGCTACACGGCGCAGCAGGGAATCCCGGTCATCGAAGTGATCACACCGGCCGCGCGCTCAGCGATCCGTGCCACCCACAACCGCCGAATCGGCATCATCGGCACCTCCGCAACCATCCAATCCCAGGCTTACAACCAGGCGCTCGCAGCAGTTCCGGACGTATCCGTCTTTTCAGCCGCATGCCCCCGCTTCGTGGAATTCGTCGAAGCAGGCATCACCACCGGGCCGGAGCTCGAGGCCGTCGCACGCGACTACCTGGCACCACTGATCGACGCCGACGTCGACACCGTCATCCTGGGGTGTACGCACTACCCGCTGTTGACTGGCATCATCAGCCAGACGATGGGTGAGGACGTCACCCTCGTCACTTCGTCGGAAGCAACGGCCAACGACACGTACAAACTGCTGGTGGAGCGCGACATGACCGCTCCCATCCCCGAACAGGCCAGCACAGAGCAGTCGGTGCTCACCGAGCCTGCCCACGAATTCCTGACAACGGGAGCTCCTGAGACGTTCGAACACCTCGCGCGCCGATTCCTGGGACCGGAAGTGCGCTCGGCTCATAACATTCACGGTCCTGCATCTACCGCCGATGCACGGCTTGCGCGAGACGGAACGCCTCCGGATGCCGCACCCGACACACCACGGAAAGAGTGATGACATGTCAATGACGCTGACCATCATCGGATGCACCGGTTCAATGTCCGGCCCGCACTCACCTGCGTCCTGCTACCTGCTGCAGACGCAGGAAACACGTGAGGACGGCACGACGCGAACGTGGAATATTGCATTGGAGATGGGGCCGGGTGCCTTCGGGCAGCTCTGGCGCGTCATTGACCCGGCAGACCTGGACGCAGTGATCTTTTCGCACTGCCACGCCGACCACATGGGCGACGTGATTTCCCTGCACGTGCACCGCAGGTGGGGGCCGGGACGAGGCTGCGGCACACTCCTGCTGGCAGGTTCAGAACAACTGCCTGAACGGGTGCGCCAGATTGACGGGTGTGACCCGGCGGAGACATACACCGATGAATTCGAGTTCTACCGGATGCGCCCGGGCGTTCCCTTCAACGTGGGTCCCCTGACCATCACGCCCAGCACTGCTCAACATACCGTCGAAGCCTTCGGCGTGCGCATTGAGGACGAGGGTGGCGCCACCATGTTCTTTACCGGCGACACCGACCAGTGCGACACGATTATTGAGGGTGCGCGCGGTGTCGACCTGCTGCTCAGCGAAGCCGGATTCACCGAGGCTGACACGACGCGCGGCATCCACATGTCGGGTGTACGTGCGGGCGAGGTCGCCACGCAGGCCGGTGTCAGGCGAGTGGTGCTCACTCACATTCAGCCGTGGACCCCGGTCGACACGGTGATGAGTGAACTGCGCCAGACCTGGCAGGGGGAGGCGCAGATCGCCCGCGCTGGTGACGTGTTCGAAATCTGAGGCGACCAGCCTGCGGCTGTGGGCAGTGAGCCTGCGGCTGAGGCCAGTCTCTTCAGAATCTAGGACGCCAGTACGCGTGCCACGTGCGGGGCGAGCGCACGAAACGCAATGCCGCGGTGACTGATCGCATTCTTGTCCTCGGGGCTCATCTGGGCGGTTGTGCAGTCGAAGCCGTCGGGAACAAAAATCGGGTCGTAGCCGAATCCGCCGCTGCCGTGGCGTTCGCGCAGCAGGTGGCCGTGCACCTCGCCGCGTTCCACAAAAGTCTGCCCATCAGGTGTGACGAGCACTGCCGCTGACACGAATGCGGCACCGCGATGCCGATCGGGCACATCCGCAATCTGAGCGAGCAGCAAGTCCAGATTCGCCGCGTCATCACCGTGATGTCCACTCCAGCGCGCTGAGAAAATCCCGGGCGCCCCGCCCAGCACGTCCACCGTGATTCCTGAATCGTCAGCGATAGTGGGCAGGCCGGTCAGTTCACACAGGTGACGCGCCTTGATCAGCGCATTGTCCTCAAAGGTGATGCCGTCTTCGACAGGTTCATCTGCGCCGGCCTGCGCCAGCGTCACGATGTATCCGTCGTGAACTCCCGGCACGAACGGATCCAGGATTGCGCGCAGCTCTGAGACCTTATGCGCGTTCGACGTGGCAAATGCCAGGACTGGTGTGGCCAGCGCGTCGCCCTCGTTCATCTCAATCCTCCAACGAGACGGTTGTGCCGACCTCGGCTTCCAGTGCGCGCTGCTGCAGGTTATGTAGCGTCGCATTGCCGGCGGTGGCCAGGTCGAGCAGCTGCCCGAGCTCCTCCCGGTCAAAGAGGGCGTGCTCAGCGGTGCCCTGAACTTCGACGAATTTACCGGAACCGGTTTGCACGACGTTCATGTCAGTCTGGGCGCGCACGTCTTCCTCGTACGGCAGGTCCAGCATGGGAACGCCGTCGATGATTCCCACTGAAATGGCGCTGACTGAGTCGGACAGCACGGGAGCGGACGCCTGTGGATGAATGAGGCCGTTTTCAGTTCCCCACCTGACAGCATCGGCCAGCGCAACCCATGCGCCGGTCACAGATGCGGTGCGGGTGCCACCGTCGGCGCGCAGCACGTCGCAATCCAGCACGATCGTGTTCTCACCGAGGGCTGCCATATCCACCACTGCGCGCAGTGAGCGACCGATGAGCCGGGAAATCTCCTGAGTGCGCCCCGAAATCTTGCCTTTGACAGATTCACGCTGACTGCGGTCCGACGTTGCGCGCGGCAGCATCGCGTATTCGCCGGTCACCCAGCCCAGGCCGGAGTCCTTCCGCCAGCGCGGGACGCCGGCAGTCAGGGATGCCACGCACAGGACGCGGGTGTTGCCTGATTCGATCAGTACGGAGCCTTCACCGGTCCCGGACCATCCGCGGGTCATGCGAACGGAACGAAGCTGGTCGAGTGCGCGCCCGTCGGCGCGAGTTTCTTCATTATTTTCAAGTGTCATAGTGACCACGGTAGTGCGAACCGTTACTGTGGTCATTATGGAACTCGATCTTCCACTGGCGCGCGGCGCACTCGACGCGATGACGACGATGCGCGAAAAATCCACCATCTCGCAGATTCTGAACGACGGTCCTGCCGCATTTCACGGCCTTGTCGACGGGGAAGTCAGCAATATTCGTCTCTTCTTCCTCGATTCGACAGGATCTGTCGGACTCATCCCATCAGGTGACGGACTTCACGTCTTCAGCGTGCCTGCCTCGTGCGCGTCCCTCTTCTCTTTCCCCATTGACGAGGACGACGCTGCCCTGATCGGACGCACTGGCAACGGGGTTGCCTACATCGCCATTGCACTGCCCACAGGACAGGAAGATGCTCTTGAAGAAACGCTCGGCGAGAGTGGGCAATCAGAGGGCATTTGCGATCTGAGTTGGCACAGCGTGCGCCGCGTCGGGCACCTGCTGAGTGACGATGACAGTGCCATGACAACCGCCGCAAGCGCCCTGCTGTTCTGGCGCGCCGCCACCAGCTTTTGTGCCCGATGCGGCGCAGCGGTGCGGCCCACAGGCTGCGGCTGGACCGTCACATGCAGTCAGTGCGATCACATCGAATACCCGCGTCAGGATCCGGCAGTGATCGTCGCCATCGTTGATGACGATGAGCGATTGCTCCTGGCACACAATTCAGGATGGAAGACGGGGTACTACTCGTTGATCGCCGGCTTCATGGAAGCGGGTGAGGCACCCGAACGTGCAGTGGCGCGTGAAGTGCGTGAAGAAGTCGGACTGGATGTGAGGCAGGTTCGATATCAGGGTGCGCAGCCGTGGCCATTTCCGCGCTCGCTGATGCTGGGATTCACCGCTCATGTCACGGGCGGGCACGACAGTGAGCCGGACGTGCGTCCCGATGGTTCCGAAATAACGAATGCCGCGTTCTATTCGCGCGACGAGTTCGCTCAGTGTCTGCGCGATGGTCGGATCATCGCATCAGGGCCGACGGCAATTGCACACGGGCTGATCGAACAGTGGTTTGGTGGCCCGTACCTGCATCTGCAGCAGGGCACACGGTCCGCAGATGCACGTGCCCACTGAGACAATGCCTCTATGACAGACAGCATGATGGAAGCGGAGCAGCTTCTGGACGCCCTCGATGAGGATCAGCGGCGCGTTGCCCAACAGGTACGCGGCCCGATGGCTGTCCTCGCGGGGGCAGGAACAGGGAAAACTCGCGCAATCACGTACCGCATCGCATACGGTGCGGCTACCGGCGCGTACGATCCGGTGAGCGTCCTGGCCGTAACCTTCACACAGCGCGCTGCAGCCGAGATGCGTCAGCGACTGCGGGATCTGGGCGTGGCTGCGGCTCAGGCGCGCACTTTCCATTCCGCTGCGCTGCGCCAACTGACGTATTTTTGGGAAACAGGGTTTGGCGGTAGGCGCCCGGACTTGATCGAACACAAGGCATCACTGGTTGCGTCAGCTGCCGCGCGCTGTGGGATCAGGGCGGACAAGACCACGGTTCGTGACCTGGCGGCAGAAATTGAATGGTCAAAAGTCTCCATCGTAGATGCCGAACGCTATGCGCCAGTGGCGCGCAGACAGGGACGTATCCCCCCGGCGGGCCTGGAGCACTCAGAGTTCGCTCGCCTGTTTGACGCTTACGAGGAAGCGAAAATGGATCGCGCCGTCATCGACTTTGAGGACGTGCTGATTTTGATGTGCGGCCTGATGGAAACACGTGAGGATATTGCCCGGCATATCCGCTCTCAGTACCGCAATTTTGTGGTCGATGAGTACCAGGACGTGTCCGCGCTGCAGCAGCGCCTCCTGGACCTGTGGCTGGGGGAGCGCCATGACGTGTGCGTGGTCGGTGATGTCGCTCAGACGATCTATTCCTTTGCCGGGGCAGACGCATCCTATTTGGCCAGGTTTGCGCAGCGTCATCCAGGGACGCGCGTAGTGGAACTGACCCGTGATTACCGCTCAACCCCTCAGATTGTGTCGATAGCGAACCGAGTGATGGAACGGGCTGGCAGGTCGCGACTCAGTGCAGGCACCGCAGCAAGTGGTGCTTCGGGTGACGGCTCAGGGGCCCGTCCCTCGACAGGTGCGATGGCAGGTGCCGTCCACCTGGTGTCGCAGCGGCCATCCGGCGCTGCAGTGGCGTTTCGGACCTATGGCGATGACATGGAGGAAGCTGCTGGTGTCGCGCAGCGCATCGCAGCACTGGTCAAGTCCGGTGATACCTCCTTGCATTCATGCGCGATCCTGTACCGCACGAACTCGCAGTCAGAAGTTTTTGAAACGGCCTTGTCGCAGGCCGGGCTGTCATGTGTTGTTCAGGGCGGCAAACGTTTCTTTGAACGTGAAGAAGTCAAACGCGCCATGCTGGTTCTGCGGCGCGAGGCAACCGCGCAGCGCCGTCACGACGGTGAAGACTTTACCGACGGAGCAGATGACGGCGCAGACGGGGCGCACGCCCCTGATTCTGTGGACGTGAGCGGCGACACCGAACTGGTTGCCACGGTTAAAGAGCAGCTCGCCCTGGTGGGGTGGAGCCCGGACGCTCCACAAAATGCCGGTGCTGAACGTGAACGATGGGACAACCTCAATGCGCTGGTCAGCCTTGCTGAAGAACGCGCCCACCTGACGCTGCCCAAATTCGTCGATGAGCTGGGGGAACGCTCTGTCGCTCAAGCTGCCCCCACAGTCGATGGCGTCACGCTGTCCACGCTGCATGCAGCGAAAGGACTGGAGTGGGACAACGTGTTCCTGGTCGGTGCCAGCGAAGGGCTGCTGCCGATCTCACTGGCCACTACTGCGCAGGCACGGGAAGAAGAACGACGCCTGCTCTATGTCGGCTTGACGCGTGCGCGTGATCGCCTCGAAGTGTCGTGGTCGCGTTCCCGTGGCACTGGCCGCAGCCATAAGAACAGGTCACGCACATCGTTGCTCGATGGTATCTGGCCCAGGGAAGATGAATCTGCGCGCAGCATCGCCCGTTCACGTGCGCGATCATCTCAGCCACGCCGCAAGGCTGACGATATGGAAGCCTTTGAACACGAGTTCGGGCCGCAGGCAGTGGCAGCATTTGAAGCGCTTAAACAGTGGCGTCTTGAACAGGCTCATGCCCAGTCGAAACCAGCATTTACCGTCTTTGTCGATTCCACGCTGCGCGACATTGCGTCGGCTCGTCCCAAGACGCTGCGTCAACTTGGAGTTATCCGAGGCGTGGGTCCTGTCAAACTTGATGCCTATGGTCCTCAGGTTCTGGCCATTCTGCGCGGTCTGGATGACGCGGATGCTGACGGAGCCTCACAATAGGTGAGAATCCGACAGTGGGTGCGGATCCTGGTCGACCACACGATCTGGCACTTCACCACGCATCTTGCCGGGCGCGGCTCCAGAGCAGACTCATGAGTAGGCGCGGATAGTGACCGGCTCGTGGGATGGAACGGCGTCTTCAAAGGGTGTGCCGTAAGCCCCGCACCCGCAGCGCTCATGTGGTGCGATCGCACTGAGCCTCACCTGCCCGTCGGAATCAACATGCGCGGTTAAGGCATCTGGCCCGCACATTTCGGACTCACCAAGTACCGAGTACCCCAGCGTTCGGGCGACGGCCGTGGCCGCACACAACGCTGCCTGACACTCACATGCCGGTGGCAAGGGGCCAACCGGCCACTGTTCCATCTGCGTGGCCAGCAGCGGCCACGACGCATCAGTATCAACTAAAGCCAGTGCCGCACACTGCGCGCACGGGGTGTGCCCAGGTATCACCAACGGTCCGATGACTACGGAGCGTTCATGGCGCGTCATCACCAGGTGCTGCTGGTCATCAGCCAGTAAGAACCCGCACGCGGCCAGGTCAAGTGTTCGTGGCCGAGACACCACCGTCAGATCACTGCGCGACAGGGAACCGACAAACACGTGTGGAAAACGCGCTCGGATCATCTCGCCTGCAGCGTACGCGCGGCACGTTGCGAACGTGTCGGCGGGCATCAGATCAGCGAACTTCCCGATCGATGGTCGCGGATCACGAAACTCAAAACGTGAAAAACCGCTGCGTATCAGCAGTTCAACGAGGCGCACGCTCAGGGCGTCAAGCCCGTCAATGCAGATCCCTTCACGCATGGCGGGTGCCTCACCCTCGTCAATGAGATGAGCCGCGCGCAAGCGGGAGACAAGAGGAAGCACGTGCGGCAGCATGCGGACAGGAGGGTCCTCAGGTGAGGAGGATGCGGCCTGCACGAGCCACTCGCGTTGCGCGGATGTGACCTGGGTGAACACGACACACTTGGATGGATCTGAACCAATCTGAACGGTCGTCGGGTCGCGCCAAAGGACCGCTGTTCCTGGGATGATGCGCATACTGTCTCCTCGCATGTCATGGTGTCCTCATGGTCGGGACGGTCACCGGTAGTGCCAGTCCAGATTGTGACGCCCATGCATGCCTGAAGTCAGCAGCAGTGCGAGATCTGTGGATAACCGCGGGGCGGCGGCTAGTCGCGTGAGTCGGAGCCGTCAGGATCCGTCGGGTCAGAAGTGTCAGTGTCTGACGGGTCAGCGTCGGGGCGGTCGGCCTCGTCGGATGCGCCGGTATCCGCCTGGCCGTCTGAATCAGGCTGATCGTCGGGGATCACACCGGCTTCGCGCAACGAATCCATCTCCGGATCGTCACTCGGGCTCAGGCCCTCCGCCCAACCGAGCGTGCCATCCAACATGGCGCTCAACGCTTCATCAATGTCAGCCGATTCCTCGCGCTCGCGGGCACGCCGATCCAGGAACTCGGTCGGCTCGTCAAGATCCTGAGCGGTCGGAATCATGTCAGGGTGGTGCCACAGTGCTTCGCGCGCCTCGGTGCCCTGAGCCTGCTCAACGATAGTGAACAGCTTCGCTGCACCGCGCGCGCGACGCGGACGCATGGTCAGGCCGATCAGCGACCCTAACATCTGCTCGGCGGGACCACCCGTTGCGCGCCGGCGACGCATCAATTCACGCAGGCGATCCGCATGAGGCAGATACGGAGCGACGGCGCGGGCAGTGGTCACCTCCACCCAGCCTTCGACCAATGCCAGCAGCGTTTCCAGGCGTTCGAGTGCTTCGGTCTGACGCTCAGTTGGCTCTGTGGCAAAAATCTGATCAGTCATCGACGTGCTAAAGGATGACGGGTCCGCCGGATCGATGTTGCGAGCCGCGTCAGCGATCGCGTCCGTGTCGATCGCAATCTCAGCAGAATACTTTTCCACCGCGCGTACAAGATCGGAACCAAGCCACGGAACGGATGCGAAAAGACGCTGGTGAGCGCATTCGCGCACGGCGAGGAACTGCTGGACTTCCTCACGCGGCATTTCCAGATCCTTGGTGAATTCGTGAATATTGCCAACGACGAGTGCGGTCTGATCCAGGCCCGCCAATGGAATACCCACATCGGTTGAACTCAGTGCTTCGCCGGCCAAGCCTCCCAGTGCCTGACCGATCTGCATGGCGAAGACCATCGCCGCCAGTTTCGGCATCATCTCACTGGTACGCCCGGCCAGCTCTCCAATTCCTTCGGGCATTCCGGGCATGTGGAGCTGTGCCATCATCTGCGAATCACCGAACTGTTCCTGCATGGCTTCGACCAGTGCGCGAGATACATTCGACGCGACCGGTTCGCACATGCGTTTCCACATGTCGAGCGTGTGATCAATCCAGTCGACGCGTGTCCATGCCTGCCTGTCGCCACCGCGGTGCGTAAAAGACGTCACCGGGTCAAGCCACAAGTCGGCAACCGTCATCGCTTCACGTGCCTGCGCAGCTTCAGCTGCCGTCACGTTGGGGGACTGGCCAAAAGTGCTCTGACGTGCCAGATCGGAGGCAACTGACCAATTGACTGGGCCTGACGTCGTGTTCATCAGCGCGTTGAACTGACTCATCATCGCCTGCAGCTGGCCAGGGTTACTCATGAAAGACGGCATCTTCGATGAGTCAAACCCCTGCTCACGCATAGCACGTGCGGCCTCCTCGCCGGCATCTTCACCAAGCAGGCGGCGCAAAATTTCTTCCAACGGGTCGGGGGCAGAGTCATCCGGGCGGTCAGTTTCATCGCTCATGCCCTGAGCCTACTCGTTCAGATGCCCCAGCGGAACACGGGCGTGATGCGTGCGCTGTCAGCGGAAAAGCAGGGGAGCTACGTATCGATTGATGCCGGGCGCCCGACAATATGTCACGATTGAATCGTGCACATTCAACGCAATGACTCATCTGCCGACTTTGAGACGACACCGGGCGACACAGGAAACCGGCCCGAAGAAGCACTGAAAGACAGCGCCGAGACGGCGAACACTGCGCGTGAAGTGACAGCTGCAGATGCTGAAAACGACGAGAACCGGCAGCCGGGTGCGACCGACAAGAAACCCCACGGTCTGCTGCGAAACCTGTGGTGGATAGTGCCGGGCATCGTCTTTCCGATCGTGTGCGCCCTCATCACCCTGATCCCGGTGCCCTATGTGGTCAATGCCCCTGGTCCCACAGTCAACATTCTCGGAACTCACGAGGGCGCCCCTACCATTCAAATCAGTGGGAATGATCCGAAAACGGGCAAACCTGTCGAACTGGATCCCGTGCACGAAACTGAACAAGACGACGGTGACCAGACCGGGCAGTTACGTATGGTCACGGTCCTTCAACGCGGCGGACCGGGAAACAGTCTGGCAACGCTCGATCTGATTCGGGCATGGTTCTCCGGTCACGACGAAATCATTCCGTACCGGGAGGTTTTCCCTCCGGACGTGACCAGCGAAGAGGCCAAGGAAGCCGCTCAGATGCAGATGAAATCATCGGAATCAGCAGCGTCCGTGGTTGCCCTCGAGCATCTGGGATGGGACGTGCCCGCTGACGTGCAAGTTGAGGGCGCCGTTCCCGGATCAGACGCTGTAGGCAAGGTGGAGCAAGGTGACCAGATCGTGTCCATCACCACGCCAGATGGCACAGTGCATCCAGTTGATTCGGGATCTGTCCCATTTGCGCTGATGCGGACAGTTCCGCCCGACTCGCAGATGACGCTCACGGTTGTGCGTAACGGGAAAACGATCGATATCCCGATCGTATCCAGCAAGAAAGCGCTGCCGGATCCTGACTCTGAAGAAGCCACCTCGTCATCGCTGCTGGGTGTGTACCTGTCTGTTCATCCGCAGCTCCCACTCGATATCGACATCACGCTTCAGGACGTGGGCGGTCCTTCGGCAGGAATGATGTTTGCACTGGGAATCTATGACCGGCTGACCCCGGGAGACCTGACCGGGGGAGTGATAATCGCCGGCACCGGAGCCTTGTCATTTGACGGCCAGGTGGAGCCGATCGGCGGCATCCAGCAGAAAATGGTGGGCGCGAACAACGACGGTGCTCAGTGGTTCCTGGCCCCCGGCACCAACTGTGACGAGGTAGTGGGGCATATTCCCGACGGACTGAACGTGACGCGCGTGGATACGTTCGACGATGCGCTCACCGCCGTCACTGCAATTGCGGCTGGAACAACGGATTCGTTGCCCACCTGCGAAGCCAGGTAACAGCGCACAGGTTCCCTCGTCACTTCGCTGTAGGCGTCGTGACACGCCACAACATGACGAGCTGCGCAGGTCCCCTCGTCAATCCTGACCGTCGTCACTCAGGGACGCGAGCAGTGCCTGCGACAGGCCCGGAACCAGATCCTCACCCACCGCAACCGCTTCATCCGTGTCGAAGGTACGCGTGCGCACCGCAGACCACGTCAGCCCCGTTCGCATCGCACCGACGACCAGGCGCACCTCCGTGCGAGACGGGTGCTCCGCGATGAACGCCAACGCCTCATCGGGATCATCAGGCGCCGCAGCCTCCACCTCAGGGGGCACCACGATGCGTTCAACGCTCAGAGCTGCGCCCGCAACGGAGCGCGGCCATGCCAACTGTGCCAGCACCGATTCCAGATCGTCAGAGTCGAGCGGCTCCTGAGCGATGGCAGACAGGTGTTCAGAGGAACCATCCCACCCACTCTTGAGCTGCTCGACCACGTCAGCTGGCATGGCGGGTTCATCTATAAGCTGACGCGTGGGGACCAGGGCGTACAGCATCGGCGGGCGGTCCCACCCCAGGCGCGCAGCAGCCCGCTCAATTTCACGCACACACGCCGCGAGGGCGCGTTGAGCAGGAGACAGGTCACGGTCACGTCCAGCTTCAGTCATGGTCTTATCGTGGCACGAGGGCGGCCCGGATGCGAGGAACGACCAAGCTTGAGGCGCCTAATAACGGTAGAATGGACAGCACATGCGGAAATCGAGTAAGAGAGGATGACGCGGTGAGCGCCTTCCCGACTAGCAGGTCCAGCTCCGGTGATTCGAAGCCTTCGGACGGAAACGGGCCATTTGATACCAGCGAGATCCTGTCTGCGCTGTTCGGCCAGCAAGCCGGCTCAGCAGCCGGACGATTCAAGGGGACAGGCCCCTTCCGTCAGCGTGCCGAAGACGGTGATGACGGTTCAGGCGACTCCGGATCAGGAGACGGCGGCGGTCGCGGTTCAGGTGGTGGACGCGGCTCAGGTGGCGGCTCCCACAGCTCATCATCCGGTAAGAGGCGCTTCGGTCCGCTGGCGACGACTCTCGCGATCCTGGCTGCCATTTTTGTGATCGTCTACGTTGCGTCATCATTTTGGACGGAGATCCTCTGGTTCAGCCAGATGAAGTCTACGCGCATCCTGTGGACCCGGTGGGGAACGATGGCGGGCCTGTTCGTCCTCGGTTTCGCCATCATCTTCGCTGCGATCTCGGCGGCGATTCAGATTGCGTACCGTCACCGCAGCGATTCCAGTCGAGGTGACGAGGGAGCCAACCTGCGGCACTATCGCGACACCATCGAACCGATGCGCAAACTCGTTTTCTGGGGAGTCCCGGCGCTCATCGCGCTCATCAACGCCGGACGACTGTCCTCGCAGTGGGACACGTTCCTGATGTTCTTCAAACGTCAGCCCTTCGGCAAGTCTGAGCCGATCTTCGGAATCGACAACTCGTTCTTCGTTTTCACGCTGCCTTTCTTCCAGGCAATCGTCTCATTCTTCATGTCAGTGACAATCTGGTCGCTGATCGCCGCGGTGATCGTGCACTACCTGTACGGCTCGTTAGCCCTGAGCCCGCGCCCGCATGCCACAAAATCCGCACGCATCCACCTCGGTGTCATGGCAGCAATCATCTCCTTGCTTTTCGGCCTGAACTACTGGCTGGGTCGCTACGGTCTGCTGACCAAGATTGGTGAGCCAACCGACGGCGCGCTCTACACCGACATCAACGCTCAGTTGCCCGCCCAGTCCATCCTCGCCGTTATTTCCGTGCTGGTGGCAGTCCTCTTCCTGGTCGCCGCATTCAAGGGAACGTGGCGTCTGCCCCTGACGGGGGTGGTGGTCACAGTGGTGTCCGCCCTCGTCATCGGGATGGCGTACCCGGCTCTGATTCAGCGCCTCTACGTCACGCCGAACGCCCGAAACGCAGAGGCTCCCTACATTCAGCACAACATCGATGCGACGCTGGAAGCCTACGGGTTGAACGACCTCGAGTTCCAAAGCTACGAGGCGCGCACCACCGCTGCGCCCGGGCAGTTGCGCGAGGACACGGAATCAACCTCGCAGATCCGACTCCTGGACCCGCAGGTCATCACCCCCACCGTCACCCAGCTGCAGCAGTCGCGCCCGTACTACGACTTCGGATCGGGCATGGCCGTGGACCGTTACGTGGTTGACGGCGAGCGCCGCGACACGGTAATCGCCATGCGTGAGCTCAATCTTGAGGGCCTGTCATCTGAGCAGCAAACATGGGTGAACCGCCATACGGTCTACACGCACGGGTTCGGTGTTGTGGCCGCATACGGTAACCAGGTCACCACGGATGGCCTGCCCGCCTACTGGGAAAAGTCCATTCCATCTGAAGGTGAAATGGGAGACTACGAACCGCGCATCTACTTCTCGCCCTCGTCTCCGAACTATTCGATTGTGGGCGCACCTGAAGGCGCTGAGCCGCAGGAACTGGACTACCCCGATGACACGGCGGCGTCCGGCCAAGTGCGCTACACCTTCCAGGGCGATGGCGGCCCCTCGGTCGGTAACCTGTGGAACAAGCTGCTGTACTCGATCAAGTTCGGGTCCTACGACATTTTCTTCTCCTCGCAAACCAACTCGCAGTCACAGATTCTGTACGATCGTGATCCGCTGACTCGTGTGGCCAAGGTTGCGCCGTACCTGACGCTGGAGCAAAAGCCTTATCCGGCAGTTGTCGACATGGACGATGATCCGTCTACGCCGAAGCGTCTGGTGTGGGTCGTTGACGCGTACACAACGTCAAACGCCTACCCGTATTCGGCGCACCAGCAGCTGGATCAGTCGACAGTGGATTCGCTGTCCTCCGACGCCAGCCAGTTCGTCAGCGCCGGTAACACGGTCAACTACATGCGTAACTCCGTCAAGGCTGTTGTCGACGCATATGACGGGCATGTGCGCCTGTTCCAGTGGGACAACGAGGATCCGGTTTTGAAGACCTGGATGGGTGTCTACCCGAACACAGTGGAGCCGTTGTCTGAGATTTCCGGTGATCTGATGGCGCACCTGCGCTACCCGGAGGATCTGTTCAAGGTGCAGCGCGACCTGTTGACCTCGTACCACGTGACCGAGGCTGCCCAGTACTACACCGGTGGTGACCTATGGAGGCTGGCGCAGGAAACGTCAACGGCCGCGCTGGCGAGCGCTCAGCAGCAGGGTGTGGAGGGTATCCAGCAGCCCGGACAGTCCACTCCTCAGATCCCGCAACCGCCGTACTACCTGACCATGCAGATGCCTGGGCAGGAAAGCGCAGAGTTCTCGCTGACATCGGTATTCGTGCCGGGCGGTGCGTCCAAGCGTGAAGCTATGGCAGGCTTCCTTGCGGTTGATTCGGAGACGGGCAACGAGCCGGGCAAGGTGCGTGAGGGGTACGGCAAGCTTCGACTGATCGCGTTGCCGTCTGACCTGACGGTGCCTGGCCCCGGTCAGGTTCAGAACGCCTATGACTCGAACCAGCAGATCGGTTCGCAGTTGAACCTGCTGAACCAGTCGGATTCGACGGTTATCCGCGGCAACCTGCTGACACTGCCTGTTGGCGGCGGTTTGCTGTACGTCCAGCCTGTCTACGTTCAAGGTAAGGGCACGGCCTCGTATCCGGTGCTGCGCATGGTGCTGACAGCGTTCGGTAACCAGGTCGGGTTTGCGCCCACGCTGCAGGAATCGCTCGATCAGACCTTTGGTGGTGATTCAGCGGCGACAGTTGCTGACGAGGTTGGAAGTTCGGGCGACGAGGGAGACTCCACTTCTCCCGCTGTTCAAAGTGCGCAGGAGAAACTCAATGCTGCGCTTGTTCAGGCATCCCAAGCCATGCAAGAAGCCGATGCGGCGATGAAGGCCGGTGATTGGGCTGCCTACGGTACGGCTCAGAAGAAGCTGGACACTGCGCTGACGAACGCGTTGAACGCTCAAGCTGAGATGGGTGAGGACGTCAGCGGTGCTGCGGTGCCGGGACTGGGAGGAGCCGATGGCGCTCAGTCGGGTGCGACGAACAGTCTGACCGGAGACTCGCAAAGCGATGACGGGGGTGGAAACGGCTAGGGAGGTAATCGCGCGGGCTGACCTGCCTGACCGGTAGGCCGGACAGTCGAACCCGTAGCGGAAGGCACGCACCAGTGGCGGCTTGCAGGAAGGTTGTCAGACCTGAAGCGAGCCGCCACTGGCATATCTGACGCCATGTCTTTTTCTTGCTCGACATCTTGTGCGCTGCCACAAGACTTCCTGGAAGGTGAGGCAGTTGACAGATGCGCAGTCCTGTCATGATGCATCTCACCGCTGCAGCTCTTGCCGGGCTGGAAGCGCCCTATTACAGTAGAAGACACAAGGAAATACAGACGCGGGGTGGAGCAGTTCGGTAGCTCGCCGGGCTCATAACCCGGAGGTCGGAGGTTCAAATCCTTCCCCCGCTACGAATCGAGACTCTTGATCAGCACGAGCGCTGATCAAGAGTTTTTCTTTCCCGTTTTCTTTCCCGTTTTCTTTCCCGTTTTCTTTGCCGTTTTTCTTTCCAACCATCGCCGTTTCCTTACCCGCCGCCGATGAGCGAAAGCGTCAACCTCGAACGAGAGCGTCAACCAGTCAAGGTAAGAGAGCCGTTGCGGGCTGTCTCACCATTCGAGAATCGCATGATAGCGCGGAAAAGTCGATGTCAGTTCCGCCGCAGTAGTGCGTCGATGGCGCTTCTACCTTGACCGGTTGACGA
Organism: Schaalia radingae; assembly: GCF_900106055.1. Classification (NCBI taxonomy): domain Bacteria; kingdom Bacillati; phylum Actinomycetota; class Actinomycetes; order Actinomycetales; family Actinomycetaceae; genus Schaalia; species Schaalia radingae. Next base: position 575,149 of record NZ_LT629792.1, read on the forward strand.
TCGGAGGGGTCAATGACCTTGACCCGTTGACGATCTGGCAAAATCCAAGGCGTTTGCCTACCCTAGACGCACCTTGAAAGGCCGCGTTGGTGTTTGCGTGGGCAGTAGTCGATTCCGATCCAGCGGTAGGCGACTTACCGGCGGGCACCTCGGGTCTGATCCATGGACTGCAGTGTGGCACCGGCTTGGCCCTGAGGAATCGGTGAGACAACAACTGCCGTTCCGTACACGCAAACCTCCGTCATTTGCTCGGCAAGCTCGCCGGTGTCGAAGGGCATCGCGATGACCGCGTTGGCTCCTCTGCGGGCAGCCTGATCCACCATGCGTGACATCACCTGTTCGCGCGAGTCGATCATGATGCGGGTGTACTCCGGGATTTCGCCTCCGCCGATGGTGCGGAACGAAGCAGTAAAGGTCTGGCCTATACTCGCGGAGCGAACCGTCAGGCCCATCACTTCTCCCAGAACCGCATCGATTCGGTACCCGGGAATGTCATTTGTTGTTACAACAATCATATGAAATACAGTAAAACACTCCGGGCGATAACGGTTTACCTCAGGGGGGATTCCGCGGCCACTTCTCCTGACGGCTACCTCATCTGGCAGGGCGGCTGTTAGCGCACTGCGCCAGGTGAGAATCAGATCAGTCGAACTGCGGGCCGGTTGTGCGCGTGCGCTTCAACTCGAAGAATCCGGGCGTACGTGCCAGAGCAACGCAGCCGTCCCAAAGATCCAGTGCCGCCTGACCATGCGGAGCAGGAGAGATCACCGGCCCAAAGAACGCGACACCGTCAAACGCGATGATGGGAACGCCAACCTCGTCACCGACCAACTCCAACGCATGCGCTACAGAGGAACGCAGTGCCTCGTCCGATGACTCCACACCGTTGGTGATAGCCTCGGGAAATCCGGCTGCCTTCACCGCGTCGGCGATGACATCACTTCCCAACTCTTTTGACTGATTATGCAGGCGCGTACCTACCTCGGTGTAGAGGGAGGCTACAGCCTCACTGCCGTGAGTGTCCGCAACCTTCTGAAACAATAACGACAGGCCGCGCCCCTGCTCGACATGTGCACGATACTCCGCATCAATGTCCTTGCCTTCATTCAGAATCGCCAGAGAGAACGGGTGCCATGTCACTTCAAAATCGCGTGCGCGAGCCACTTCTTCGACCCAGCGAGACGTGATCCACGTCCACGGGCATGTTGCATCGAACCAAAAATCTACGTGAGTACTCATATGTCTATCGTGGCGTATAAACCACGATCGCGCATTGCATTCTTGAAGGAAGGCCCGCTCTTCGCGCTGATTTCGCGAGGCGAGTCGTGCTTTACGGCATTCTCACAGGTAAGTAGTGCACACTGAGCCTGTGAATCTCATGAGTGGTTGGGTCGTCCTATTTGCCGGAGTACTGGCGCTGTGCGCACTTATTGGCACGTCCACGCTTTTGCGCCCTGCCGGACATCTTTCGCCCAATCGCGAGGGAGCGCGCACGTCGTTCATACGTATCCTCAGACGCCAGGTGACAGCTTTTATCGCCCTGTGCATTACGACGAGTCTCATGTGCACCACATTCGCTTTGCTGGCCAACCGCACCATGTCATTCCTTCGTACTCCTTCTGAGGTTGTGGAATTGGTCAAGAATGCGCTCGGTGCAGGCGACACTCGCGTATCAGCGTTTGCGCCACCCAGACAAGGTGAACAGGACCAACACGTCGATCCACCGGAACTCGCCTACGACGCGCAGCTGCACGTATGGCGAGGAACGCTGAGCGGCGCGCAGTCCGGCTTGACGCGCGAAGTTGCCGTCTGGGCGCCACCCGGCTACGCTCCGGTCGGAGCGATACCTACTGCCTCCCAGAGTGACAGCGCCGACACGCCTATCCCGCTTTCGCGGGCCATCGTGCTTTATCACGGGTACGTGGGAACAGCGATTGGCACAGTTCAGTCACTCGAACTCACCGAACGCATAGCACCACTGGTCGAACGAGGCGAGATTCCTCCAACGCTGCTGATCTTCCCTGACCTGTCAATGGGCGGGGCAGAGCCGGACTGCGTTGACGTTGACGGGCACCCCAAAACTGAAACCTTCGTTGTCACTGATCTAGTCCCAGCGATCCGCGCAGCATTCCCAAGTATTCCGTATGATCCCGACCATTGGGCCGTAGGCGGATTTTCATCAGGCGCATACTGTGCGCCTGTTATACATGTGCGCCACCGTGACGTCTTTGGGACAGCTGTGGCGATGGGCGGGTACGATACTCCAGAATTAGGCGCTCTGAAAAATGCCGATCAGGCGACAAGGGACGCATTCACCATTTCACACTTGCTCGCTCAGCCGCATGATGTGCCCCTCAGAGTCCTCGCGATGGGCGTATATGCGGACAGGGATGCCATGACTTTTGGCACTGCCTTGCAGAAACTGGCGCGCACACAACCTAACGATACCTTCGTATCGGTCATGAAGTCCGAGGGAGCCCACGGCTGGACAACATGGCGCGAGGATCTGCCCTCAGCGTTGAAATGGTGGAGCGGTAGGGAAGTGCAGTCGGACGCTCCGACAGCCCCGCCATGGTGGCAGATCACCCAAACTGTGCCGCTGATCGGGAGCTTTAGCGCGTGGGGGATTGCCATGGCGACATCCCTGATGCGTGTGCGGATGAGGATGCGTACCGGACGGGTGCGGCGCGCTGTGACGGACTTTTTCCTCGCGGCACTCACCTGCATACTCGGGGCGCTTGTAGCGCTCCTCTTGGTCAATAACTCCGAGGTTTTCTTCTACTCGTGGGATGATCTGTGGACGAATTTCCTCAACTTCCTGCACTAGCCTGTGATCAGCTGAACCACTCCTTGACCGCGGCGAGTATCTCACGGTCGAACGCGTCATCACTGTGACGGTCGTGGATCCACGACACGAAGCTGCCCGACACAAGCTCATCGAGCTGCGCACGACACCGATCAGTTTCCGTCAATGCCCAGCGCAGCAAGTCAGCAGCCGCATCCTCGTCGCCATCGGGATACATGAAGGGATACCCGTCCGGCAGCAAAGCCCTGGCCCACGGAAGATCCGGGAAAATTCCGATCGCTCCGGCACCCATCGCCTCCACATAGGACAGGCCGTAGGATTCCTCGCTGGCGGTCGCCACAAACGCCGTCGTGTGCGACAGCGCCTGCCAGTATGACGCGCGCGAGGCGGTCAGCGACCCCACCCAGATCCACGGCAGCTGTGAATACTCCATCGCCTTCTCAGAAACCAGGTGCGACTCGTGCAGTCGCATCTCCACACGCAGATCCGTGTCTTCCTGCACGGCGGACACAATATCCATGAACATGTCAGGGCGCTTGCGGTTGGCAAGGTAGATTGCCGGATACAACACCACGGGCGTGTCAGGTTCATGACGCGGCTGCACATGCTCCAGGCGGAATCCCAGGTTCACCCACGACAACTCAGCCTTCTGAGCTAACGGTTGAACGGTCCACCGCTCCACGACTTCACGCACTTCAGCCGCTGTGCGTTCCGAGTTTGCGAACGTGGGGAACAGAGCGCACGACAACGCGAGGGCACACACCTGGACGTGCTGCTCAAGCGTGTTAACCGGGAACCACACGAAGTTCATGATCTTCGGAATATTGCCGCCCGAGGCATGGTAGACGGTGTTCCATGTGCCCAGTGAGTCCACCACATCCATATTGATGATGACCGTGTCATCGGGATTGATTGATTCGAGCGGCATCACGGTGAAACCCTTGCAGCGCCGTGCCACAGGGCCGATGATGCTGGAATCGGGGAAGATGCGCAGGATTCGCCTCACCAAAGTGGCACCGGCGTCATGACCGGTGACTCGGCCGCCCTCGTCAATGAGGGTCGCATCGCGTTTGATGGCAATTCTCATTGCTGTGCTCCAATCTGAGATGCAGGGGAATCAGCGGGGGAGTCCTCGCCGTCGGCCGGATCCTCCATCGGCGCCTGTATACGCATGTGGTAGAAGGAACGGTAGACGAAGAACGCGGACACCAGTGCGAAAATGACGGCCAGCGTGTAGACGAGGGCGCTCAATCCCTGTCCAGTCAGTGACACTGCCAGTTCCACTGCCAGCAGACCGAACAGCGTGGTGAACTTGATGATCGGATTCAGGGCAACGGAGGACGTGTCCTTGAACGGATCGCCGACCGTGTCACCCACGATCGTCGCGTCATGCAGAGCGGTTCCCTTGGCGTGCAGGTCAACCTCGACAATCTTCTTCGCGTTATCCCATGCACCACCCGCGTTCGCCATGTAAATAGCCTGGTACAGGCCGAAGATGGCGATCGAAATGAGGTAGCCGATGAAGAAGTACGGCTCAACGAATGCGAATGACAGAGTGGCGAAGAAAACCGCCAGGAAAATCGTCAACATGCCTTGTTGCGCGTACTGTGTGCAGATCTCCACTACGCGGGTCGAATCCTTTTCGGAGGCTCGTTCCGTGTCATCGTCCAGTTTGATGGACGTCTTAATGAACTCGACGGCACGGTAGGCGCCTGTGGTGACTGCCTGAATCGATGCGCCGGAGAACCAGAAGATCACCGCCCCACCCATAATCAGGCCCAGCAGGAACGGAGCGTGCAGGATCGACAGATAGTTCAGACCTTCTTCGAGGCGATTCGTCAAACCGATGATGATCGAGAAAATCATCGTCGTCGCACCTACAACAGCGGTGCCGATGAGGACCGGCTTCGCAGTGGCTTTGAAGGTGTTACCCGCACCATCGTTTTCTTCCAGCATGAGTTTGGCGTTATCCCACTGCGGGGCGAAACCGTCGGAGCGCTGAACTTCCTCGTCAATTCCGTCGATCGCTTCAATGCGGGAAAGCTCGTAGACGGATTGCGCGTTGTCGGTCACAGGGCCGTACGAGTCGACTGCGATCGTCACTGGCCCCATTCCCAGGAAACCGAACGCCACCAGGCCAAAGGCGAAGACAGCAGGTGCCAGCATGTAGTCGCCCAGTGTGACCTCGGAAATCAGGAACGCGCCACCCATCAGGCCAACAATTGTGATGCCCAGCCAGTAGGCAGAGAAGTTGCCGGCGACCACGCCTGACAGAATGTTCAGCGATGCTCCGCCCTGGCGTGAACTCTTCACCGTTTCACGCACGTGGCGCGACGTCGTGGAGGTAAAGACCTTCACCAGCTCGGGGATAAGTGCGCCAGCCAACGTGCCGCACGTGACGATCGTGGCCAGCTCGACCCACAGGGCGCCGCCTTGCGGTGCGAGGACCAGCCACGACATCAGGTACGTTGCAGCGATGCAGATAATCGAGGTGAACCACACCAGCGAGCTCAACGGGGCCTCAAAGTTCATTGTTGTGGCATCGCTGTATCGCGACGCCACGATGCGCGCGTTAATCGCGTAGGCCAGAGCCGAAGCCAGAATCATGGCGACACGCACGGAGAACACCCACACCAGCAGCGTTGCCTGAAGAACGGGGTCATTGACGGCCAGGATAATGAACGTCACCAGAGCCACGCCTGTCACACCGTAGGTTTCAAAACCATCAGCGGACGGTCCCACCGAGTCGCCTGCATTATCGCCCGTGCAGTCAGCGATAACACCGGGGTTGCGCGGGTCGTCCTCGTCAATTTTGAACACGATCTTCATCAGATCCGCGCCGATGTCGGCAATCTTTGTGAAGATGCCGCCGGCTATACGCAGGGCCGAGGCTCCCAGAGACTCACCGATGGCGAAGCCGATGAAACAGGCACCGGCAACGTCATTGGGCAGGAACAACAGGATGATCAGCATCATCAGCAATTCGAGGGAAATGAGGACCATTCCAATCGACATGCCGGACTTCATGGGGATTCTATGGATCGGCAGCGGCTTGCCCCGCAAGGAGGCGTAGGCGGTGCGCGCGTTGGCGAACGTGTTGACGCGGATACCGAACCACGCCACGGAGTAGGAGCCAGCCATTCCCAGAAGCGAAAATGCGACCACAATGAGCATCTTCCCCCACGGGAAGCCGACCAGAACCTTGTAGTAGATGACGATAACTGCGGTGATGAAGACCCACAGAATCAGCAGGAAACGTCCCTGTTTCTTCAGGTAGGCCTGGCATGTTGCGTAGATCAGCTCCGCGACCTCCAACATGGAGCCGTGTACCGGCATCTTCTTGAGCTGCATGTAGGTGGCGAGGCCGAATCCCAGTCCAAGCAGGCAGACGATCAGGCCGATAATCAGCAGAGTCTGTCCCGAAAATCCACCGATGACAGTGACTTGTGACAGGTCAGGGAGCACGAGGTTTGCTTCACCGCCGTGCACGTTTGATGACGGGTCTTCGGCGGCGGGGAGGGGTCTGGCGAATCCGCACAGCAGCAGTGCGAACGGCAATGCGCCCAGCGCACCCAGGAATGTACGGCGCGAGCGCGGCGGCGTGGGCGAGGTGGAGCGCACGGCGCTGTAACGCGAGCGAAGTGAAGTGAGGGGAGGCCATATGGGGGTATGAGTGATGCGTGTCATCGGTCCTCGATTTACAGGTAGAGCATCATTGCTGTACTTGTCACCCTAGACATTTGTTGCTCACCCCGTTCGCAAACAATGCGGCCAATGTCACACGATGATTGGAAGAATGTGAGCCAGGTCATTATGAGGGTTGCCTGCTGGGTCCTTGGTCCCATCGGAGTGCGGAGTGGCTGGTGAGAGACCTATGGGCTCCAGATGCACACGGTGGTTCGTACAGTGAAGCCATGAATATATGGATGGTTGTGGTACCCCTTCTCGCACTGGTGGTGGGCATCGTTTCAGGGTGGTTTGCCGGGGTCAACCTGGGGGCGGGGCGTGCGCTCGATTCGCTGCGTATGCGCGTATCGCAGGCTGAACATGAGCGTGATATGCGTGGTGAGCAGACACGAGCCGTTCATGACCAGCTTCGTCAGCGCCTGGAAGAGGCGCATGAACAGCTCGCCCACGAACGCGAACGATCCGAACGCATGCGCGTGGAATATGAAGACCGCCTGGCAGATCAGGCTCAACGCAGCCTGGGGCAGCAAAAAGAACGCGCACGGATTATGGAGGCGCTGGCACCTGTCAGCGACATGTTGACGAAAATGACGCATTCGATGTCGGCGATGGAACGATTCAGAGCTGAGGAGTACGGGGTTATCCGCGCGCAGCTTGAAGCATCGACCACGATCGGCGAGCAATTACGGGTGACCACCTCTCAGCTGCATGACGTCATGGGTTCGACGTCTGTGCGCGGCCAGTGGGGCGAGATCCAGTTGCGACGCCTCGTTGACATGTGTGGCCTGATGGAACACGTTGATTTCGACGAACAGGACACGCAGCGTTGTGAGCGAAACAGCGGAGAGGAATCGGGGCGTCAGCGGCCCGACATGGTGGTGCACTTGCCGCAAGGGCGCACATTGGTCATCGACTCCAAAGTGCCCTTCGACGCGTACATGAAGGCATGTGATATTCCCGACTCGGCAGGGGAGAGAGAAGCAGAACAGAAGAAGAAACTGCTTGCCCAGCATGTTCGAGCCGTGCGGTCCCACGTGGACACACTGTCGAAGAAAGAGTATTGGAAGAGGTACGAGCAGTCACCTGACCTGGTCATTGCCTTCATTCCCCTCGAATCCCTGCTGTCATCCGCGCTGCGCGAAGATCCGCAGCTGCTGGAATACGCCTTTTCGCGAGGTGTGGCTTTGGCGTCTCCCAGCGCGCTGTGGGCGTGCCTGAAAGCAGTGGCATATACGTGGCGCGAAGAATCAGCCGTTGCGCAGGTTCGTGAGTTCTACGCTCTGGCCAGCGAACTGTATTCGCGCTTGTGCACCCTCGCAGACCATGCTGAGCTTGTTCGAAAGACGATTGATGATCTGACTGAACGGTGGAACAGATTCGTCGGCTCGTTGGAAACGCGGGTGCTGGTCAGTGCCCGCAAAATGTCCCAATTGGATGAATCACATGTCGTCGCGCACATCGAACCAGTAGAGAAGAAAGCGCGCAGCTTGCGGATCAGTGATCAGCTCAGCGGTGAGAAGGGCGAACAAATGTCGTGATTCTCCACCGAGCGTCACCCGACACGTCTCGCCACGACGAATCGGACCGATCAGGATCCACGTGCCAATGCTCGGGATCGACGTGCGGCGCGTACACCAGCGGCGTGTTCTGCCCGCTGAGCGGGCGTACATCCAGATCAAGGTCTGTTACGACCAGTTCATCCACCCGATCCATCGTCTGCTCGTAGATCTGGGCTCCGCCGGTAATCCACACCACGGGAGCTGGGTCCCTATCCATGTCGGGTGTCGTCGCAGTGCTGGCGGTGATGGCTGCTCGCTGGTCACGGTGATCCGCCAGGTGAGCGGTTGCGACCTCGAGCGCCTCATCCAGGTTGGCAACGACCAGTGCCCCGGGGGTCTCGTAGTCGCGCTGGCGCGTCATGACGATGTTGGTGCGTCCGGGCAATGGCTGACCGCCCAGAGCCTCGTAGGAAGAGCGCCCCATGATGATCGGGTAGCCCAGCGTCATCTGTTTGAAATGCGCAAAATCAGCCGGAACATGCCACAGCATCGATGTGCCAGTTCCCAAAATGCCGTTTCGATCCTGCGCCCAAATCGACGCCAGCGTGAAATTGGGGCGCGCCACAAGTGTGCTCATACGGCGACTGATGCCTTGATCGTCGGATGGTGCTGATAATTGTCGATGTGCACATCATCAAAGTCATACTCGAACAACGAGGGTGCCTGATCCAACGTGAGCGTCGGGAACGGATACGGATCCCGTGAGAGCTGCTCGGTGACCTGGTCGACGTGATTGTTGTAAATGTGGCAATCTCCACCCGTCCAGATGAAGTCGCCCACTTCAAGCCCAGCCTGCTGGGCAAACATATGTGTCAGCAGGGAATATGAGGCGATATTGAAGGGGACGCCCAGGAACAGATCCGCGCTGCGCTGATACAGCTGCAGGCTGAGACGCCCATCGGCCACGTAGAGCTGGAAAAGAGCGTGGCACGGTTCCAACGCCATATACTCCAGGTCGCCCACGTTCCACGCGGACACGATCATGCGTCGTGAGTCCGGATTTGTGCGCAAGGTGTCCATGACGTGCGAAATCTGGTCGAAGGTTCGGCCCCCCTCCGCATGCCACGAGCGCCACTGGACACCGTAAACAGGTCCCAAATCCCCCTGATCGTCGGCCCACTCGTTCCAGATGCGGATACCGTGATCCTGCAGCCACTTCACATTCGAATCGCCTCGCAGGAACCATAAGAGCTCACCCACAACCGACTTCATGTGGACGCGTTTCGTTGTAATCAGTGGGAACCCCTGAGACAGCGGATAGCGCAGCTGCGCGCCGAAAACGGAGCGGGTGCCTGTGCCGGTGCGGTCAGCCTTGGAAACGCCTTCGTTCATGACGCGCGTCAGCAAATCCTCGTACTGGCGATCCGCGCCCACAGGTGTCTCACGCCCTTCAGATGTCTGAGTCATCAATCGTCGCTCACTTCTTCATTTGGCTTGATCGTATTATTCCTCATCAGGTAGGACGATCGCCTCGTACAGTTCATCATCTGCGGCAGGATCCTCAACCGGCTGCACATCGATCACAACGTCTTCAACGTTTTCCGAAGGTGCGGGTCCCAGCGCTGTCTGCACGCCCTCAACGACAGACTTGGCCATCGAGCGGCCCAACTGCCAGCCCACAACAGCTCCCACACCGAAGGGCAGCAGGCGTCCCAGTGTTGTGGTTGCAGCTTTCGAAACTGCCTTCTTGCGCAGCCACTTGGACAACAGACGGTTGAACTGCTGGGCGGTGCCCGTGCGAATCGACAGGAACGAGTTGCGGAACCAGGCCAAAGTCTGGATCCCGACCTGCGCCGTAATCATTTCCGCACCTTCCCGCCCAGTCAAGGCGGCCAGAACCAGTGCCGTGCGCTTGGCGGGATCCCTCAGATCAATGCCATACAGGTGCGCCACAGTCATCGCGTAGTGAGCAGACTCTGACACGAAGGCGGCAAGCTGAGCGCCCGATGCTGCTGCAGAAACTGCGGTGCCGGCACCAGGGTAGGCCGCCGCCGCACCCACAGCACCTGACTCCATCCCGATGCGCCGCAGGTACGAGCGGGTGGCGAGCTGAACCAGCTCGTCAGGAGCAAGGTCAGGGAACTGTTCACGCAGCTTGCGCGCCGCCTTTAAACTGGTTGCGTGAGGAACGTTCAGCGCCTTCTGCCACACACTTTCCGGCAGAGACAGCGGCATGCGTGAGCGCTCAGAATCTGAAGAACGAGGTGACATATCGTTACATTTTCTCTGATGTGAAAGTTGCCGAATAGGTGGCCGACTGCTCAACCGTGTGGCCCACCGTACAGTTCTTGTGAATAGCGCGCGTGGCTCGTTCGATCAGGTCAGCGCGATCCTCATCGCTCAAGGCTGACAGGTCCTGCACCAATTCAACCTGGAACGATTCGTAGCGGTTCTCCTCTTTGTTGGAGACCGCGGAAACGCCGGTGAACTGCTGAAAGTCGTCACCAAGCACGGAGCTCAGACGCGAATCGGACGACATCGCATTGCATGCTGCCACGGCGATCTTCAAGAGCTCGCCAGGAGTGAACTCTCCCGGTCCATCTCCGATATTCACGGCCGCGTCGCGATGGTTGCGCGCAACGTATTGCCTTTTCCCGGTGCGCTCAATGAACAGTGACTCAGATGGGCCGCCCTCGGCAGCCGGTGCCGTCGTATGTGTATCCATAGCTATATTGTTTCACTCTTGTTCGAGGAGGACCGTCTTTCGCCCTCGTTCATTTCCAAGGGCGAACATGCAGAGGTGATTTCCCTTAGGTCCTGGCCGGACTGAGCCTTGCCGGATCAGGCAAGCGCGCCTCGTCGTCGCCCTTTATCGGTGAGGTCGTGCCGATTCCTAATGAGCCTGATCCTGGTTCCATTTCTCAGCCAGGCCGACCTCAGCCTCGAAGATCCGGGAGATCTGCTTCATTGCCATATTCTCGATCGTCTTACCCACCAGTGGAATCTTGACGGTAAATTCGCCGTCCATCTGGCGCACTGCTTGCGCGTCATTGCCGGAAAGTTTCGAGGTGAAGTGGCTGCTCGCGTTCACGCCTTCGACGGTCAGCATGGTCGATCCCACCCGTTCGCGACCGCTGATCGGCTCCCACTGCTCCTTCATAGTGATGGCGGGTGACTTCTTGAGGAACCGCTGCGCCGCCGGGGGAAGCTGATTGACGTCAAGTGTGCACGAGGCTTCAATAAGGAGGCCTCCATCGGCGGTGGAATGCACATTGGCCTGAGGGTCAGTCACTCCGGGCTGATCCAGACGCGCGTAAGTGAACGCGGGATCTGCATACATCGCGTTGACCTTGTCAAAACCCAGGGGGTAGGCGTAGGTTTCGTTAATTCGCATAGTTTCTCCGCTCCGGTTTGCGCGTTCGAGGCACCCATAATGGCCTCCATACCACTACAGTGGTGCCATGCGTTCCCTGATGCAACTCGCCGGACAGGCTTCCTCGCGTGTCCTCGCGGAGCAGGATCTTGACTGGCTCCACCTCTTGCTTGCAGATTGGCAGGTCCTGGCCGATTTGGCTGCTGCCGACCTTGTGCTGTGGCTTCCCACCGACGACGGGCGTTTCATTGCTGTTGCGCACTGCAGGCCATCGACCGCTACGACGGTGCACCTCGATGACATTATCGGCCTGTATCTACCGGCCGCGCGCGAAGCAAACCTGCGCCAGGCAATGGAGACCAACTCGATTGTGGAGCCGTCAGGGACGCGCTGGGCCGGCACCTACTCCATGACGGAGGTGTGCGTCCCGATCAGTCACGGAGGCTCAGTCATTGCGGTCGTGACGTGCGAATCGAACCTAGCCTCACCGCGCCCGACCGTCGGGATGGGCGCCTGGACGCAGAATGCCTCGCGAATCCTGCTGGAGATGTGTGCGCGCGGTGAGTATCCCTACACGTCTACACCAACAGTTCTTGCGCACGGCGTGCCACGCGTTATGGATGGCGTGATTCTCATTGATGGTGACGGCACGGTTCAGGAGCTGACTCCTAATGCGAGCTCATGCCTGAGGCGCCTGGGGATTCGACACTCGGTCATTGGGCGCGTGCTGGCCGAAGACATCACAGACGTCATATCCAATGACGCGCTTGTTGAGGAAACGCTGGCTGTCGTTGTGATGGGGCGGGCAGCGTGGCGCGTGGAGATCTCGGCGCACGCCTCGACAGTCAATATGCGCGCATTGCCTCTGACCAATGGGCGTCATCGTCTGGGGGCGGTCATCTTGACACGCGACGTGTCTGAGATGCGTCGGCGTGAAGAAGAGCTGATGACGAAAGATGCCACGATTCGGGAGATTCACCACCGCGTCAAGAACAATCTGCAAACCGTGTCGGCCCTGCTGCGACTGCAGGCCCGCCGCTCTGATTCGCAGGAAGTCAAGGATGCCCTCAAGGAGGCCGAACGCCGAGTGCAGTCCATCGCCACAGTTCACCAGGCGTTGTCGCACACGGTCGATGAGGAAGTTGATTTTGACGAGGTCGCCCGCTCCGTGTTGCGCCTGTCTGGCGCGGTTGCCTCAACGGACCATTCTGTTGAGGTTATTACGACGGGTAAATTTGGCGTGATCAGCGCGGATCAGGCTCAAGCCCTGGCCACAGTGCTCAACGAGCTTGTTGCCAATTCTGTCGAGCATGGTCTGGCAGGGCGAGACGGCGTGATACGCATCGATGCGCAGCGCGACCACGACAACGACAAACGTATGACGGTTCGCGTGATTGATAACGGCGTAGGATTTGAGCCAGGTACTCCACTCAGCGGCTTGGGCACGCAGATTGTGCGGCAAATGGTTCGAGGGGAACTGGGAGGCACGATCGAGTGGGAACCGGGAGAAGAATCGGGCACAGTTGTCACGCTGCGTCTACGCGTGGAGTGATGCAGAGGTGTGCTCGGTGGAATGCGCGCTGTGAGGGCAGTGTTCGTGCACTGAATAAACGCGTAGCCGAGTTCGTGGTGAACCCGGCTACGCGTTGAAGTCAGTGAGGAGTTTCAGGAAGCGCGGCGTGCACGTGCGGCGCGGCGTTTCATTGAGCGGCGCTCTTCTTCGCTCAGACCGCCCCACACTCCGGAATCCTGGTTGTTGTCCATTGCCCACTGCAGACACACGGTCTCAACGGGGCAGTTATGGCATACAGCTTTGGCTTCCGCAGCTTGTGTCAGGGCTGGACCAGTATTGCCGATTGGGAAAAACAGCTCCGGGTCAACACTTAAGCAGGCTGCTTTACTCCGCCAGTCCATCTTCCCTCAAACTCCATTTCCGTTAACGTTTTGTTAAACAACTCGACGCTTAACGTATAACTTGTCGATAACTTGATCAATTGTCGACGAATCATCACCGAAGGGCAAGGGGAAAAAGGGCCCAACTCCCGTTTCACGCATGTGTCAATAGTCACGAGGATTTACGCGCGGCGGTGTGAGGGGACGAAAATGTGGAGAAGACCAGTGTGACGCGCGTGTCTCGAACGCCTGCGGATGACCGAAGCCGGTGTGCCTTAGGAATCGAAAGGTCTGGATCTTTCCTGAAGAAGGGCTGTGTTGAGACGGAAGCGCTCAACTCGTCCTGCATGCATAATGATCCCATTGTGAGCTCCCCACCGCTCCGCACGAACAGCGACAGGAACGCTGCGCGCGACCTGTGCCAATGCTCGAATCAAATCAGGTGACGGATCCAGCGCGATCACTGTGTCATGCGCGTGTGAGCGTAGTTGTGTCCACTGATGAGATCCAAGCAGCGTGATCTGGGCTGGATCAAAGCCTGGCCGACAATCGCGTGGGCCTGACACCATATGCCAGTGCGTCTCGAGAATGCGGCGCGCATCCTCCAGATCATCACCGATCAGCACGCACGACCCGTGCGGATAAGAGAGTGACTCAAGTGAGGCTCCTACCCAGCCCAGACATGGCGCAGCGGGCTCCCCGTTCCCTGCTGGAGCTGTCCTATCTGCTCGCCGCGCCTTGCCCTCCGCCTTATCTCCTTCTGTCAGCTCGGCCCCTTCTGTCGACAATGCTGTGTCAGGGCGAGTCCGCAGCATTGAAAGAGGGGCATTCAAAGACAGCACCGTCCACGGCTCCGCACTCTCAGTGACAGAGGCTGCATGTGTGTCGCGCTCGGCATTGGTGGGGATCGCGTGGGGGAGTGCACATAACACCCCTGTCAGGTCAACAGGTTCACCGATTCCTCCGTCGCATGAGGAGCGGATACGTGACGGAAGAGAGGCAAGAATGAAATGGCCATCGTGGCGAGTGAGCGGTGTGCGCACACCAAGTCCTGCGCGCAGCGCTTCATCTGACGAATGGGCTGCGACAAAACGGGTAGAAAAAGCTGAACTGCAGCTTCCCCCGGTGCCAAACTCACCCGGAGTTGCGGCAACGATGGTGATACCGCTGGCACGAGCCTGCGACAAGCACTCACTCCACACAGTGTGTGCCGTGCCCGCTGACAGCACGCGGTCCAACGATCGCATCATGTCGGGAACATCGGTGACGATCAGGACGGATGGGCCGTGTGCCGCAATGCCGGTGAGCAGGTGCGTAACGGCGCCTGCATCATCGAGTGAGAGACGGGAAGCAAACAGCTGCGTGCTCATCGCGTGGCCGGCCAGCGATGTGCTGTCACACAGGTGGATTGGTATCCCGCGAGCTTGCCCGATCCTCACGCCCAGCGCCTGTGCACACTGCGCCAGATCAGCGCTGCGATAGTGAGGCCCTTCCAAGCGGATATGCCCATCCTCAAAGAGCACGCTGTAATGGCGTCCGATATCGATCCCATCAGCCACCCCAATCGCAATGCGCCGATCAGCCTCCCCGCTGCATCCACGTACTGCCACCTGGCTAAGGTAGGTGGCGTCAACCTCGTGCCATGAAAGGGGCGAGGGAAGCTCGGGCGCCCATAGCGGCGGGCAGTCATTTTCACGCCCCCACCTGTCGCGCACGCGCCGAACCACCCGCTCTATGTCACCACAGTACGCAAACTGTATGTGCGTCCCACCATTGATAAGCGCACGACCAGGGTGACGAGGAAGTGAAGCAGCTGCCGGGGTGCCGATCGCATCGAGCGAATCTGCCTCGGTGGCACAGCGCAATGCGATGCGAATGTCAATGTTGGAGCGCATGGCCGGCGTGATCGCCCCTGACGGCCGCTGGGTCGCAGCAATGAGATGCAATCCCAGGGAGCGTCCCTGGGCAGCCAGCCTGACCAGCGCATCCAAAGTGTCGGGATGCGAATCAGCGAGGACCCGGAACTCATCGATCGCGATAATGATGCGCGCGGGAGGTTCGGGCGCCGCACCTCGGCAATGAGCCTCATGCCAGCGGCGAATGTCGGGAAAGCCGAGGCGCGCAAGGTCGCGTTCGCGTTCTCGCAGGAGCGATGACAGTCCTCGAATCGCCCGACTCGTGGCATCAGGCTCTAGGTCTGTCAGGACCTGGCGGGTGTGGGGCAATCGCGTCAATGGCGTGAATGTGGCTCCTCCCTTGTAGTCAATGAGGACGAGTTGCACCTGACGCGGGCTGAAGCGTTCACACATCTGCGCCAGCCACGTCGTCAGCGCTTCCGATTTTCCAGATCCCGTTGTGCCGGCAAGCAACGCGTGAGGACCGTCTGAGACAAGGTCAATGCTGACGAGTCGGTGTCCGTCGTGTCCGATGGGTACGCGCAGGCACTGAGAGTGCGATTCGTCCGGCTCCCACTGAGCAAGGTCCTCCCATGTTACCGAGTCCGGAACACTGTTGTGGGTGCCTTCATCAGCGGACTCGGTGCACGTATCCCACCATCGGTCAGTTACGAGGACGTGGTTCGGGCGAATGATGTGGTCACACCATTCGGGTAAATCTGCATATCCTGCTCCAACACCAATATGTACCACGCGCCGACCATCTCCAGCACGTCTCAGTTCGGATACGCCTCTATCTGCACATGCCACGCAGGCGGACCCGCGGACAATGTGAATGTCGATTGCGGGCGAACCGATGCGGCGCGCGTGACTATCTGGATTGATGATGCGGGCGCCGCCCAGTCGGGCAGCGATTTGAGCTGCCCACCAGTAGGCACCCGACACAGCGTGCTCCCCAATGAAACCGACGACACGCACCTGCGCTCGCTCTCCAGTTCGGCGCGAATGGCCCCGACGCATCGGCGCGCGTCGGGGCCCTGAAACGAGGAAGACAGGTGCAGGTGACGAGCCGTATATCTCGCTCAGATTCAGCTCCAGTGCAGGGGATTTTCCAGGCATGCCGGGCCACACAGGGAGTGCATCTGGCAACGTACGATCCCCGCTGCCGCTGTGTTTGTCTGGAGACGACAACGGCGCCGAAGATGAGTGCGAATCGCCGCGAGGCAGTGCGCTGAGCGCGACGGCGAGGGAGGCTGCGTCGTAGTGCCTCCAGAATCTCCGACTCCTGAGTAAGCGAAGCGCGAATATTCCTGCCACCAGCGCCACCGCCACACCCAATGCGCCGACCAGCCACCCACGCGCAGCACCTCCCCACATGGACAGGCGCCACACCATCATGGGGATGAACAGCATCATGGGGATGATGCCCCATCGCACGAACCGATTGCGAACGGGGTCAGGCTGTGGCCAGGAGGAGTTGAGAGGCCTGGCACGCACCTCGAATTCGTTTCCACCAGCGAAAATACGATGCCCCACTGATAGGGGCAGCGCACGTGTGCCGACTTGTCGAGAAAAGCGCCGCGGAAGCATGCCGACGAGGGGGAGGCGCCGCGCCACACGTGTTCCGTTGGTGGAGTCGCAATCGGTGATGGACAGTTGTGCGCGCTCGCGGCGCAGCCAGGGCCATCGGGGTACGTGATCTGATCGCACTCGTCGTGTAAGTGAGCGGGCCACGGCACCGTGTTCCTCAAGAAAAGCGTGCGTGCGGGACAAATGTTGCGAGGTCAGACCGTGCCCATCTGCTCTGCCAATCAGCGTACAGGCTTCGATCGGCACCACCAGTCCCACATCCGGACCACTCACGCACGCCAGATGAAAAGCTGTCTTTAACGGGTGAGCGGCAGCCGCAGTGTCGTCCTCTCCGGCCGGCGCTATTTCAGCGCGGGTGAATTTCGCCGCGCGTGCGGGTGCGTCCTCTCGTTCGCGAAGCATAGGAAGTGTCAACGTCGTCATGTCAACATGGTGATGTCCTCACCGCCGCGCCTCCACTCAGATGACCTGGACTGTGGACAGGCAGTAACACGCGTACGCCCTGTGGATAACAGTCGCCCTCCACAGCACCTACGTCGATTCGCGCAATTCGCGCCCAGACATCCACAGGTCGCCCTCGTCGACCAGCCGGAACGCGAACAGTGGAACAATAGTCGTATGGAAGATCAGCATGCCGCCACCGCGAACACCCCCGCAGCTCAGCCGCCCAGCATCTCGCAGAGCTCCCAGTCCGATCAGAGCGTCCCACCGTCGGCACGCGAGCAGTGGGTCGACCTGGTTGAACGGATCGAGCAGGCACGCCACGACTACTACGACAAGGATGCGCCTCAACTGAGCGACGCGGACTACGACACCCTCTTCCGCCAGCTGGAGGACATAGAGCGCACCTACCCGCAGCTATCAGGACCTGACTCGCCTACGGCCACGGTCGGTGGCACACGCAGCGAAGCATTCGCGCCGGTCGAGCATGCAGAACCCATGATGTCGCTCGAGGACGTCTTCTCCCTGGACGAACTGCGCTCGTGGTGGCAGCGCACGATTGACGAGGTTGGCTCTGCGAGTACCGCGATGACGACGGAAGTTAAAATCGACGGCCTGGCAGTGTCGCTGCTGTATCGAAACGGGTTCCTCATCCAGGCGGCAACCAGGGGTGATGGGCGCGTGGGTGAAGATGTGACCGCGAATGTGCGCACTATTTCATCCATTCCGCATGTCCTGTCCGGCGGTCCGCACCCTGAAATGGTGGAAATTCGCGGCGAGATCTACATGCCGTTGGAAGACTTTGCGCAGATTAACGAGCAGCGCGCTCGCGCGCACAACGAGTACGCGGAAAAACTTGAGCAGTATCGTGCTGGAGAACTGAGTCGTCAGCCCCACAAGCCTCCGGCACCTTTTGCCAACCCACGCAACGCTGCAGCCGGATCACTACGGCAAAAAGATCCGGCGATCACTGCGCAGCGCTCGCTCGCTCTGTTGGCGCACGGCATTGGCGCTATCGAGGCTGGTGAGTCTTTCACCGCCCCTACACACCTGTTCGGCTGGTACGAGCTGTTCCAACAGTGGGGAATCCCGGTGTCACCTCACACGCGGCTGGTGCATTCCTATGACGAGATTGCTCAACGCATTGACGAGCTGGGTGATCAGCGTGCCGGACTGGATCATGAGATCGACGGCGTCGTGATCAAAGTTGACGATCAGGGGCTTCAGCGCCAGATGGGGGCCACCTCGCGCGTGCCGCGATGGGCGATTGCCTACAAGTTCCCACCTCAGGAAGTCACGACGCGCCTGCTCGACATCCACGTCCAGGTTGGACGCACGGGTCGCGTCACGCCCTACGCGGTGATGGATAAGGTGTTCGTGTCCGGCTCGCATGTGCAGAGAGCGACACTGCACAACGCGGGCGAGGTGGCGCGCAAGGGAGTGTTGATCGGTGACCTGGTGATTGTGCGCAAAGCGGGAGATGTCATCCCTGAAATTGTTGGACCGGTGGTGGACGAACGGGATGGAACTGAGCGGGAATTCGTCATGCCGACCGAGTGCCCGTCGTGCGGCAGTACGCTCAGGGCCGAGTCTGAAGGCGATGCGGACCTGCGCTGTCTGAATCGCGCGCTGTGCCCGGCGCAGCTGACTGAACGCATTGAACATATTGCGTCACGGTCCGCATTGGACATCGAGCATCTGGGAGCTGAGGCCGCCCTCGCGCTGACGCAGCCTGAGAACTATCGTGACGAGGTCGCGGCGGCGCTGATTGCGGGGCATCGAGTCGTGCTCGAAGACGGCACGCACATTGTGCTCACCGACGTTGACCACTTAAGTCACGGTGAGCAGATGGAAGCGGCAAATGCGATGCTGCCATCCGCTCAGGACCCGGTTGTCACCTCTGAAAGCGAAATCTTTACGCTCACCGCCGATGATGTGAAAGATGTGATGATCTGGCGCCAGGTACCTTCCAGCGAGGACTGGGCGTACGTCCACTTCTTCTGGACACAGCCGTGGGTCACCAGGACGCGGTCAGAAAACAAGGTGAAGATCAAGTTCCGCGAACCGGCGGAGTCTCGCCCTCGTGACACGCTGACGCAGATGCTCGAACTCATGGACAGGCAGGCACGCACTCAGCCACTATGGCGCGTGCTGGTTGCACTGTCGATTCGCCACGTCGGCCCCACGGTCGCCAGGGAACTGACAGCGGCAATGCCCTCGATGGAGGCGATTTCCTCGGCCACTGAAGAACAACTCAGCGCAATCGACGGGGTAGGCCCGATCATTGCGCGCGCGATTGGTGACTGGTTCGCACAGCCTGACAATCAGGAGATTGTGCGCCGGTGGGCAGCCTCAGGGGTGCGCATGCACGACAGTGACGAGGGTGGATCCGCATCCACTCACGCAGCCACGCTGGAAGGACTGACGATCGTCGTCTCCGGATCGGTGGAAGGGTACACGCGTGACAGCGCGAAGGAAGCCATCACGGATCGGGGCGGGCAGGCAACCAGCTCGGTCAGCAAGAAAACGTCACTGGTTGTGGCAGGCCCTGGGGCCGGGTCAAAAGTGGCGAAAGCCGAAGAACTCGGCGTCCCGATTCTTGACCAGTCCCGCTTCGACGAACTGCTGGCACGCGGTATGAGTGTCCTCGAAGAAACTGACGCGCAGGCTGACGAGGCACACGCTGCTTCAGTCGACTCAGACGACCCACTCGAAGGGGTGGAGGAGCCGCTCAATGATGCGGGTGGGCAGGCCTCGTCTCTCCCACTCTTCTAGCGTCAGCTGCCTGGACGTCGTGAGGTCTTTGGCGAAGATCTCTTCCATGCGCTCTGCCAAAGCGGTGGAACGGAACTGCAGATTGACTTCAAAATTGCCCTGCATCGACAGGCGATCGATGTTGGCAGTACCAATCGTTGACCAGTGCGAATCAATCGTCATGGTCTTGGAGTGGATCATGGCGTGCTGATACAGCCAGATTTCAATACCGTTGCGCAGCAGCTCTCCGTAGTAGGGGCGCGCAACCCAGTCCGCCATGATGTGGTTGGAATATTCAGGGATCAGCACCTTCACGCGCACGCCTCGCTGCGCAGCCGCAACCAGGTTGTGCAAAATTTCCTTATCGGGAATGAAGTAAGCAGTGGTGATCAGGATCTGGTCACGCGCGCGGTCAATGGCATCCAGGTACAGGCCCCGCACGGGGAACAGTAATCGTGAGGGCAGATTGAATTCGGCACTGATGGGTGGGAACCAGTCCTTAACCCCGCCGTCAGGTAGAGCCGGCTGCCACGGCCGCTTGAAATGATTCCAGAATTCAGCGAACCCGTCCGCCAACTCCATCACCGCCGGACCGGTG
Source organism: Schaalia radingae (assembly GCF_900106055.1). Taxonomy (NCBI): domain Bacteria; kingdom Bacillati; phylum Actinomycetota; class Actinomycetes; order Actinomycetales; family Actinomycetaceae; genus Schaalia; species Schaalia radingae. The sequence goes on from NZ_LT629792.1 coordinate 595,685, forward strand.
ATACGGACGTGAGTATCTCGCCATTCGATGCCGAAACGCTCACCAATGTTGTAACCACCAACGAAGCCGTACTTCCCGTCGGTGACGAGAATCTTGCGGTGATCACGCCCTGTCTTGCGCAAATTAAGCGTGAACAGGCCGGAACGAATCTCAGGGATACGCCGGTGGAACAGGTTCGGGTGCCTGGGGAAAATCTTGAACAGTGGATTCTGATTCAGCACTCCGAAACCGTCGTAAACGATGTAGACCTGAACGCCTCGATCAGCAGCGGCATAGAGTGCATCCTTGAAGGCGCGTCCAATCTCGTCGGCCGCCCAGATGTAGGTCTCAAAGCAAATCGACTCACGAGCCTCGTTGATCGCGTCCAGCATGTCGGTATAAAGCGACTCGCCCTCGGTGTAGGTCCGCACAACGTTCGAATCGATTTGGACATCGCTGGGGGGCAAAGTGGGGAAGCCGTGACGGCCACCGGGAATACGTGCGATTCGGACTCGGTCAACGGCATGAACCGTGACGACGGCAGCAGCTTGCGCAACGAGCAGCCCGATACCGACACCTTTGAGAATCTTCCACCCCGTCTGGTGGTTTAAACGCCACTTCCGTGCAACTGCCATGCCGTTAGCCTAATTCCTTCCCGACAATTTGAGAACTTATACATGTCAGACACGTGCCTTCGGGCCCGCTGGGTCGAATATCTGCTTCGTGCCACATAGAATTGGCACCATGTCACGCATCAGTACTGAAGAAGTCGCCCGCGTCGCCGGGCTGGCCAGGATTGCGCTGACGCAAGAAGAAATCGAGCGCTTCGCCGGTGAACTTGACGTCATCGCTACATCCGTTGCACAAGTGTCCGAAGTTGCCACCCCTGACGTTCCCGCAACGTCGCACCCCATTCCGTTGGCGAATGTGTGGCGCGAAGACGAAGTCGGCCCCACCCTCGACCGTGATGAGGTTCTGGCGCAGGCACCGGCTCAGGACCGCGGAATGTTCCTCGTCCCGCAGATTCTCGAGGAGGACTGATGAACGACCTGCTCAAGAAATCCGCACTCGAACTCGCCGACATGCTCGAGGCAGGTCAGATCACATCCGTTGAACTGACGACAGCATGCCTGGACCGGATCGACGCTCTGAATGAACACGTCAACGCCTTCCTGCATATTGACCGCGAGGGTGCCCTCGAAACAGCTCGTCGCGTTGACGAGCGCCGCGCAGCGGGGGAGAAGCTCCATCGCCTTGCAGGCGTCCCCATCGCAGTGAAAGACAACATGGTCGTACGTGGCATGCCCACCACCTGTGCCTCCAGGATCCTCGAGGGATGGCTGCCACCGTACGACGCAACGGTCGTCGAAAAGATTCACGAGGCCGGCCTGCCGATCGTCGGCAAGACCAACATGGACGAATTTGCCATGGGATCCTCAACTGAGCACTCCGCATATGGCGCAACAGGAAACCCGTGGGATCTTGGCCGTATCCCCGGCGGATCCGGCGGCGGGTCAGCTGCTGCTGTCTCAGCGTTCATGGTGCCGCTCGCCCTCGGCTCCGATACTGGCGGGTCGATCCGTCAGCCTGGTGCAGTGACGGGAACTGTGGGGGCAAAGCCCACCTACGGTGCGGTTTCACGTTACGGTCTGGTTGCGATGGCCTCGTCGCTCGATCAGATCGGGCCTGTCACCCGCACAGTTGCGGACGCTGCCGCCTTGCAGGAACTCATCGGTGGTCACGACCCACACGATTCCACATCCTTGACTGACCCGGTGCCGCCCCTTGCTGACAGTGTGCGCGCCGTGGCAGACCGGGGCAGCATTGCCGGACTGAAGATCGGCGTCGTGACGGAACTGTCCGGCGAGGGGTATGAACCCGCAGTGCTCGACGCGTTCAACGCCAGTGTGGAGGCCCTCAAGAACGCAGGCGCTGAAGTCATCGAAGTGTCCTGCCCGAGCTTTGCATACGCGCTCGCGGCCTACTACCTGATCATGCCGGCCGAGGCATCCTCGAACCTGGCACGTTTTGACGGCATGCGCTACGGCATCCGTGTTGAACCCGCCGAAGGTAATGTCACAGCCGAACGCGTCATGGCTGCTACCCGCGAGGCTGGTTTCGGTGATGAGGTCAAACGCCGCATCATTCTGGGCACTCACGTCCTGTCGGCCGGTTACTACGACGCGTATTATGGATCCGCGCAGAAAGTCCGCACCCTCGTGCAGCGCGATTTTGCGCGCGTCTTCGAACAGGTCGACGTCCTCGTCTCGCCGACCGCGCCGACCGTCGCCTTCGAGATGGGTGGAAAGATCAACGACCCGATGGCGATGTACCTCAACGACATTGCCACCATTCCGGCCAACCTTGCAGGCGTCCCCGCAATGACGATTCCGAATGCCGTGACCGAACAGAATCTGCCCGTCGGATTCCAGGTGATTGCACCGGCACGTCATGATCAGAAGATGTACGAGGTGGCAGCGCTTGTTGAACTGCTCAGCGATGATGTTGCGGGCAGATGCCCGGCTGCCGACTGGAAGGTGAGCGAATGATGGAAGACCTCATGGATTATGAAGACGCGGTCAAACAGTTCGACCCTGTTCTCGGTATCGAGGTTCACGTCGAGCTGGGCACGAAGACCAAGATGTTTGACGCTGCGCCCAACGCGTTCGGTGGCGACCCGAACACCTTTGTTACGCCAGTGTCCCTCGGATTGCCAGGTTCCTTGCCGGTCGTCAACCACAAGGCTGTTGAATACGCCATCAAGATTGGCCTGGCACTGAACTGTGAAATCGCGGAGTACTGCCGTTTTGCCCGAAAGAACTACTTCTACCCGGATCTGACGAAGGCATTCCAGACTTCGCAGTACGATGAGCCGATCGCGCACGACGGTTATGTCGACGTCGAACTCGAAGACGGCGAAATGTTCCGCGTCAACATCGAACGTGCTCACATGGAAGAAGACGCTGGCAAGAACACCCACGTCGGCGGCGCGGACGGCCGTATCCACGGTGCCGACCACTCGCTGGTGGACTACAACCGCGCCGGCGTGCCCCTGGTTGAGATCGTCACGCGTCCAATCGAAGGCGCCGGCGAACGCGCTCCGGAGGTTGCCGCAGCATACGTGCGCTCACTGCGTGACATTTTCCGCACGCTGGAAGTCTCGGAAGCTCGAATGGAACGCGGAAACGTGCGCGCCGACATTAACGTGTCGCTGCGTCCCAGCCCCGATGCGCCGCTCGGCACGCGCTCAGAGACGAAGAACGTGAACTCTTTCCGCGGTATCGAGCGCGCTGTCCGATTCGAAATTCAGCGCCACGCTGCGATCCTGTCGGCGGGAGGCACAGTCATCCAGGAAACGCGCCACTTCCACGAGGAGGACGGGTCGACCTCGTCAGGCCGCGAGAAGTCTGATGCGGAAGACTACCGCTACTTCCCTGAACCAGACCTGGTTCCGCTTGCTCCGTCGCGCGAATGGGTCGAGCAGTTGCGCGCCGAGCTGCCTGAATTGCCGGTAGCGAAGCGTCGGCGCCTGCGCACCGAGTGGTCTTATTCGGATAAGGAAATGCGCGACGTCGTCAATGCCGGAGCGCTTGAGCTGATCGAAAGCACTGTTGAGGCCGGTGCCTCACCTGCCGCTGCACGCAAGTGGTGGATGGGTGAGCTGGCACGCACGGCGAAGCAAAATGAGGTTGCGTTGGAGGATCTGACGGTCGCACCCGAGCAGATTGCGCAGCTTCAGAAGCTCGTTGACGATGGACGCCTGACCGATAAGCTTGCCCGCCAGGTCCTCGAAGGTGTCCTGGCCGGCGAGGGCGATCCCGAGCAGGTCGTGCAGGCGCGTGGCCTTGAGGTGGTCAGTGACGAGGGCGCACTGACGTCTGCCGTTCAAGAAGCACTTGACGCCAATCCCGACGTCGTTGAGAAGATCAAGGGTGGCAAAGTGAAGGCCGCTGGCGCCCTGGTCGGAGCAGTGATGAAGGCGACTCGAGGCCAGGCCGACGCTGCGCGCGTGCGTGAACTCATCATGGAAATGGTGGGTGTCGAGGAGTAAAACCCGACCGATTTCAGCCCCTGGAGTGGGAATGTGAGGTGGCGGCGGAGCTGGCAGGCTCTGCCGCCACCTTCTTGCGTTAGCGGCTACTGTAATGAAGGGAAGAGACGCGGTGGTCTCTGCTGACATTCCACCATATGTGCGCGGCGACAATATTTGGATTTAAAAGTTAAACACAAATGCGTAAATTGACTTCATGAAGTGAAACTGGCGTGTATTGTGGTGGTGCCTGAGGGCATTGCAGCTCGCGGCATCACAGTCCATCAGTTCACTGGAGAACGAATGATCGATGAAGCACAAGACACGCTCCTGGAGATGAAGCACATCACCAAGGCATTCCCCGGAGTCATTGCACTCGACGATGTCAATCTAAGAGTGCGTCGCGGCGAGATTCACGCAATTTGCGGGGAAAACGGCGCAGGTAAATCCACATTGATGAAAGTTCTGTCCGGTGTGCATCCCCATGGCACCTACGACGGCCAGGTTGTATACAACGGTGAGGAAATGAGGTTCGCGACAATTCGCGACTCTGAAAGAACTGGAATCGTCATTATTCACCAGGAACTTGCTCTCATCCCGACATTGTCGATAGCGGAGAACATGTTCCTGGGAAATGAGATTCGCAGCAGTTTCGGAATTGACTGGCACCAGACACGACTGCGGGCAGCCCGATACCTGGCGGAGGTTGGACTGGACGAGTCGCCGGATGAGCTGATTTCGAACATCGGGGTCGGCAAGCAGCAGCTCGTTGAAATCGCGAAAGCTCTTGCCAAGGACGTCCGACTGCTGATTCTGGATGAGCCGACCTCTGCGCTGAATGAGGAAGAATCAGCGCATCTACTGGAGCTCATGCGCAAGCAGCGCGGTCGTGGAATCACCATGATCATGATCTCGCATAAGCTCGACGAAATCGCCCAAATCGCTGATTCAGTCACGGTCATTCGTGATGGGAAAACCGTGGGATACATCGACGCACAGAATTCACCGATCGACGAGGATCACATCATTCGTCTCATGGTTGGGCGTCCGCTTGACCGCCGCTTCCCCGAACGTGAATCGCACCCCGGTGACATTCGATTTGAAGTGGATGACTGGTGGGTTCGCCACCCTGTCGCCGCAGATCGATGGGTATGCAAGGGATCGAGTTTCTATGTCAGGGCAGGGGAAGTGGTCGGCTTTGCGGGCCTGATGGGTGCCGGGAGGACTGAGCTGGCGCGCTCCATTTTTGGCCGATCTTACGGAGTGTGGGAATCGGGCAGTATGAAGATCGACCACCAGCCAGTTAAGGCTGATACCGTACCTCGCGCCATCGAAGCGGGACTGGCTTACTTGCCTGAAGACCGCAAGACCCTCGGATTGAACCTGCTGGACGTTATATACGAGTCCGTTATCTCGGCACGCCCGGAAAAAATCACCCATAACAGGATCATGAATATTGACGAAGGGGTCATGGCAGCCGAGCAATATCGTAAAGAATTGCGAATCAAGACCCCATCTGTCATGACAGGGGTCGGCACGCTGTCCGGCGGGAACCAGCAAAAAGTGGTTTTAGCGAAGTGGATGTTCACTGACGCCGACGTCATGATCCTCGACGAGCCAACCCGTGGGATTGATGTGGGCGCCAAGTATGAGATTTACACCTTCATTCAGCAACTCGCCGCTGCAGGAAAAGCCGTGATCGTCATCTCTTCTGAATTGCCCGAACTTTTGGGAATCACCGACCGAATCTACACGATTTTCGAAGGTCAGATTACCGGCGAGATGCCGTCGGATCAGGCAGACCAGGAAACACTCATGCACCTCATGACCTCATCAACAACACCCCAGTCCGCGTAGCAGGAGAAAAGGACACACTATGAAAAAGAATTTTCGCGCTCTTTTCGGGGGCGATTTTCGACAATTTGCGATGATCGCAGCGCTACTGGTGATCGTCGTGTTTTTCCAGGTCTTTACGGGCGGCAAAGTCCTGCAATCACAAAACCTCATGAACCTGATCATGGGCAACGCATACGTGCTGATCCTGGCGATGGGGATGGTACTGGTCATCATTGCCGGGCATATTGATTTGTCGGTGGGATCGGTAGCAGCCTTCGTTGGCATCATCGTTGCCAAATTGACGACTGAATCCGGGTTGCCGCCTGTTGTCGGCTTGCTGGTAGGACTGGGCGTTGGCATCCTCGTGGGATGCTGGCAGGGTTTCTGGGTAGCCCAATGGGGAATCCCGGCGTTCATCACAACCCTGGCGGGCATGATGCTGTTCAGAGGCGCCAACCAGTTCATTGGGAAATCCATGACAGTACCTGTCCCTGAGCTTTTCCAGACCCTTGGCGCGGGCTATATGCCCGATATTGCTCCAGATGTCTTAGCCTTTAACTTGCCGACGATGGTCCTTGCTGTTCTGATCGTCGCCGCGCTGGCATGGGGCGAATTTAACCGTCGGCGCAAGAGCCTCCGGGCCCAGTCAGATGTGCCGCCACTGTGGGTACCGATTGTGCGTCTTGTCGTCGTAGGCGGTGCCATCCTGGGCGTGATGTGGCTCTTCGCTACAGGCAGGCCAGGCACGTCGTTCCCGATACCAGGACTCATCGTGGTTGTCCTTGTCATCATTTTCCACTTTATTTCGACACGCACAATCATCGGACGGTCCGTCTATGCGATTGGTGGCAACCGTGCTGCAGCAGCTTTGACAGGCATCCGCGTCAAACGCACGAATTTCGCTGTCATGTGTACCTCCTCCGTTCTAGCCGCTATCGCAGCGATGGTGTTTATCGGCCGATCCACCTCATCGGGGCCTCAGGACGGAAATATGTGGGAGCTCGATGCGATCGCAGCCTGCTTCATCGGCGGCGCATCGGTGTGGGGCGGAATTGGAACTATCGGTGGAACGATGGTAGGCGCTCTGGTAATGGCATTTCTGAACAACGGTCTTCAGCTGCTGGGCGTGGGCTCTGACTGGACACAGATCATTAAGGGACTCGTTCTGCTTCTGGCCGTCGCAGTTGACGTCTACTCCAAGCGTCAGGGCAAGCGCTCGCTGATCGGTACGTTCCAAAACGCGATACGAAACAGGCGAGCCATCGAATCGGCGGAGAATTCTCCTGGCAGCAGCCCGGCAAAATTAACTGCCGGCTCGCCAACCATTGACGAAGCGGACGAGTCAGCTCTCATGCAAATCAGTAACGACGCTGGAAAAACATCGGTCGATCCTGTCACGAAAGGAGAATCGCCTACGGGCAGTTCACCTGCCTGATCCATGAAACCAAACAGATGCTTGTCGGCAAACTCACGCGGTTGGAGTGGATCAAACGTTCCGAGCGCGCGTGGATTCTCACAGACGAGCATTCAAAGACAGACTCACTTATCGAAAGAAGGAAGACATGAAACCTCTCAAGAAAATTGCGACGGTCTGCGCAGTTTCCACCCTCGCCTTTGCTATGAGTGCGTGCGGTGGACGAGGCGGGGGCACCTCGGATCAATCCGGTGTTGCTGCGGACTCAGGTGCGTCAGGAGAATCGGCGGGAAGCGCCGGTGGGGATATTTCGTTGGGCATCGCTATGCCGCAAAAGACGTCCCAAAACTGGGTTGAAGCCGAGCAAATGTTTAAAGATGACTGTGCCGAAGCAGGCATCACGTGTACCTTGCAATTCGCAAATGGCGGTGTCGCCGAACAACAGAACCAGATTGCCGCAATGATTGAGAACGGCGTTGATGTTCTGTTGATTGGCGCTATCGACGGGTCCCAACTGGGCACACAGCTTCAACAGGCGAAGTCGGCGGGCATCCCCGTCATCGCCTACGACCGACTCTTGACGAATACCACGGACGAGGACTACTACATCGCCTACGACAACTACGGTGTTGGTAAGCTGCAGGGCCAGGCACTGCTGGAAGGACTTGAGGCGAAGGGTACGCCCACGCCCTGGGATATTGAACTATTTGGCGGCTCGCCCGACGATTCGAATTCCTTGAAATTCTTCAACGGTGCGATGGAAGTGCTTCAGCCCAAGATCGATGACGGTACCCTGGTTGTGAAATCTGGCCAAAACGATTTCACCAAGGTCGCAACTCAGGGGTGGAAGCCCAATAACGCGCAGGATCGCATGTCTTCGTTGCTGACGTCCACCTATCAGGGGGATGAAGTTCCCGACGGCGTACTCTCGCCCAACGACACACTGGCGCGCGCAATCATCACCGCCGTTGAGCAGGCTGGAAAACCTGTTCCAGTAGTGACGGGTCAGGACTCTGAAGACGAATCTGTAGGCTGGGTTGTCCAGGGCAAGCAATATTCCACGATCTTCAAGGACACTCGTCTCCTGGTCAAGGGCGCCATTCAGCTGGCTATGGAGGCAGCACAGGGAAATGCTGACCCAACCGTTGACGGCGCGACTGTGGACAAAGAACAGTATGAATCCATGGAAGGTCATGCTGTCACGTCCTTCCTGCTGACTCCGCAGATTGTTACTCAGGACAATGCGGAGGAGATCTACAAGGACGACGCCCACCGCATGGAGCTCGTCAACGCAGCCAAGTAGACGTTCTGTCATCGACGAGGGCGGCCTGTGGGTCGCCCTCGTCCCTTATCTGGGGGACTGAACACGTGTTGCTCCGGTCATGGCAGCAATGATGTCTTCGTAGGAGGTGGAGCGGGCGTTGAACGAGCCGTTGTTGCGCCCGTGACGGAGGACTTCGACGCGATCAGCTGTTGCACGCACGTCCGTGAGATTATGCGAAATGAAAATGACGCCCAACCCGAGATCCCTCAGATGCTCAATGTAAGTCAGTACCTCAGCCGTTTGAGTCACAGAAAGTGAAGCGGTTGGCTCATCAAGGATGACTATTTTCGGGTGTGCGACCAGTGTGCGCGCGATCGCCACACACTGACGCTGTCCTGCTGACAATTGATAGAGCGGCGTATGGACATCGGGGATTCTCGAATTCAACGATTCCAGATACTCGCGGGCTAATGCGTCCATCGCGTCGTCGTCTAGTAAGTGCGAGGTGCGCATTTCGTTTCCGAGAAAAATGTTGGCCGTCACATCGAGGTTGTCGCACAGTGCCAGTTCCTGGAACACTGTGGCGATGCCGAGCTGGTGAGCATGCGACGTTGACGAAATCGTGACAGGTTCGCCGTCGATCACGATGCGTCCACGTGAGGGAGGATAAACTCCGGCAATCATCCGTGCCAACGTTGATTTGCCTGCCGCATTATCGCCAACGAGCGCCACGACCTCATGTCGGTGAACTGTTATGGAGACGTCGACGAGCGCTTCGACGCCGCCGAAGAAGCGGCTGACGTTGCTGATTTCCAGAAGCGGAGCGGATGTTCTCATGGCATCTCCTCGTGGCTGGAGCGATGGCCGAACGTGTCCATGGCGAGGGCGAAAGCACCGATCACCTCTGAGCGCGGTCCAAGCTGCGCGGGAACGACGTGGATACCTGCCTGAGTAAGCAGGGGGCGGTTGTTGACTGCATCGCGGATAGGGTCGATGAGGATGTCGCCAGTTTGCGCCAGTTCTCCTCCGATGGCGATTACTTGCGGATCAGACCACGTCGCCAGATCTGCCAATACAGATCCGAGGGTCGCTCCCGCATCTGAAATCGCCTGGCGGCACCCGGCATCTCCGTCGTTGGCCAGTGCAATGACATCTCGCAAGGTGAGGTCGCCTCGTGAGAAGCGAAGGGAATCGATCAAAGCGTCGGCGCCGACGACTGTGTTCAGACACCCTCGTGCGCCGCAGCGACAAATGGGGCCATGAGGGGCGACCTGAATATGTCCTATTTCGCCGACGGTGCCGTGGGCGCCGCGATAAAGCTGGTGGTTGATCAGTACGCCTGCGCCGGTTTGGTAAGAGACCCGCGCATAGATGCTGTTGGCGGCACCACGGAGCGCGCCGTAGCGACTTTCAGCGAGGGCACCTACATTCGCGTCGTTGTCAACAACGACTTCGCTTCCTAAGCGACGCGAGAGCACGTCGCGCACGTCCACGTTTTCCCAATCGCGCATGATGCCGGGAATCGTGATCTTGGTGTTCGAGGGGTCAATAGGGGCCGGCAATGCAACTCCGATACCGACCAGTTCGTCAAGAGTGGCTCCAATTTTGTCTGTCAATTCCAGGATCAGCAAAGCGGTCCGGTCAAGGGTCGTGTCAACGCGATGATCTATTGGCAAAGGTAGAGACTGATCGGTTCGTGCACGTCCTGTAGCATCCGAGATCGTGATATGCAGCGCACGTCGGCCGATATAGACGCCAGCTGCCAGTCCGGTTTCGCGGGCTAGCGTCACCAGCTGAGCACGCCGACCTGATCTGATGGTGTTGCGTGTTTCAACTATTCCCTGCGACTGAAGTACTTTGACGATGTTGGAAATCGTTGCAGGTGACAGTCCCGTTGCGCTGGCAAGTTCGACTTGTGTGATCTGCCCATAGCGCTGCACAGTATCGATCACGCGCGCTGAATTCGCTTCACGTAAGGATACTTGGGAACCCACGGGTCCACTTGTCACACTCACGTAATCACGGTACCAAACCACGATGCCTAAACCTCGGGATCGCTGTGAAACGTGGCGCGCATGTCACAGAGTGCGCCGAGCGTTTAGGATGAAAATGGCAGTATCCATTTCGGAAGAACTCAAAGGTGCGTATCGCCCAGGTAGGAGACGCGATGAGCTTGTACCGTCGCTTGTTTGGTGAGCACACGCAGCTACACCTCATGGTCGCTTTGCTCATCGCTCTGACGTTGTTCTTCAATATCGCTACGTCAGGACGGATGCTGACGGCGCAGAATGCATACAACCTACTGGCCGGTAACGCCTATATTTTAGTGCTTGCCATCGGGATGCTCATGGTGATTGTCATCGGCCAAATCGACTTGTCGGTGGGATCTGTTGCGGGCTTCGTCTCGATGACGGTGGCCTTGCTTTTTGAAGGGATGGGCGTGCCATGGTGGCTCGGACTTGTCTGCGGACTTCTGATAGGTGGACTGATCGGAGTGTGGAACGGGATATGGATCTCGCGTGTAGGGATCCCGGGGTTCATCGTGACACTGGCAGGAATGATGCTCTTTCGGGGAGCGATTGTGTGGGAGTCGCGTTCACTGTCGTTCCCGCTGCCTCGTGAGTTCCAGGTTCTGGGCGCTGGAACGCTGCCTCAATGGGGACCGTCATGGACGGGGATGAATAATTCAACGCTGCTGGTCGGTGTGGTAACGGCCTCGGTTTTGGTCGTCAATGTGATTCGTCGGTATCGGCGTCGTGTCGTTCGCGGAGCCATTGAAGCTGAACTCTGGATCCCTGCAGTGCGCTGTGCGCTCATCATGGTCGCTGTGGGAGCACTGACATGGCTTTTCGGAGGCGACACCTCGACGAGTGCTTTCCCCGTTCCCGGGCTGCTCCTGCTCATCCTCGTGTTTGCATATGTGCTGCTCACTGAGCACACTGCGTTCGGCCGGCACGTATATGCAGTAGGTGGAAATGCTCATGCCGCGGCCTTGTCCGGCGTTAATACCCGCGCAGTCCAATTCGCTGTCATGGTCAACATGGGCGTTCTTGCAGCGTTGGCCGGAATGATGTTTGCTGGTCGAGCGACAGCTGCCGGTCCCCAGGACGGCACCCTGTGGGAACTCGATGCGATCGCTGCAGTCTTTATTGGCGGCGCAGCAGTTTCCGGGGGCGTAGGAACGGTGACGGGAGCTGTACTTGGAGGACTGGTGATGGCGGTACTCAACAATGGTCTTCTCCTATTGGGGGTCCCTTCTGACCGAAGTCAGGTGATTAAGGGCCTCGTCCTGCTCATGGCGGTGGCATTTGACATGTACTCGCGTAGACGTTTTGACGTGT